>JAFQEZ010000046.1 GCA_017398805.1 Bacteroidaceae bacterium
CAGAAAGTTCAAGCGGCAAGACCTCTTTGACTGAAAGATGTCGCTTGCGACTCTTGAACCAAAAAGAGGTCGACTGGAATTTCCGTGTGCCGGGACCTTTTGCGTACTTTTCGGTCACGAAAAGTATGTGATAGAACGACAACAAGAAGAATAAACGACAACAGATTAAGGGTAAAACAAACCAAGGAATAACAGTTTTATTTACTTGAGTTATTTAGTCCACACGAAATTTCTACTGAGCCAGTGACCGACGGCTCAAACAGAGATAACAATGCATACCACAAAACCCCAATAATAATGAGAAAGTCAATTATAGCCATCCTTACATGCATCCTACTGCAATCATGCGTGGCAACAAAACATTCTGCGAACAGCGATGCAACTCTGAATTTTAATGACAAGTATATTGAACTAAAGTTAGATGCATCTACAATAATGATTGAATTCAGCCTGACAAACAAAAGCGACAAAGAAATAATACTTGATTGGGAGAATGTACGCTTTATCGGTCTTGATGGTAAGGGCGACAAGGTTATGCACTCCGGATTGAGATTCTCTCAGAGATTAGACACGCATGCGCCAAAGAGCATAGCACCCCACACTACCCTTCACGATTTCATGTCACCGGCAACAGGAGTTTTGTTTGTTTACCCTGCAGAAGTTGAGAAACCCACCAATAAGAAAGTGAAGGTAAAGATGCCCATAATAATTGAAGGGAAAAAGAAGGAATATATTTTCAGCTTTGACCCATTGGAACTTTACAGAAAAGACAAGGAGATTATCAAGAATGCAATGGAAGAGAGCATCCGTGAGTAATAGTAATGTTCACTCTTTTTACAGACCGGACCCGGTCTGTTTTGTTTTCCTAAACGGGACATATATTTGATTTTTGTGCTGCAAATGCTATATTTGCATTGTAATTGACACAGAAACACTTTGTACGATGAACGCTAAAGTAGAAGAATTCATAAACAAGAAAAAAGATGAGTTGAGGGAGAAGGAACTAATAAAAAGAGAAAAACACCTTATATCCCTTGGATTGATAGATGAAAATAAAACCAAACGTGGAATTGTATATCTGGATAATTGGGATGGCACAAAAGATTGCAAATTTGATAAAGACAAGAATAAATACTACAAAGAAAGTTATGTACCCATTGCTGTTGAGATAACAGATGAAGAATATCAAGAGATACTGAAGTATGCCCCAGAAGGGCAGGAGGCTACACAACAGAAGAAAGCAAAGACAACCTGGGGCGACACTATTGAGATTATTGCATACTGGTATCTCGTATTGTGTATTATTGCTACAATATTTCTATTCTACGATTCCGGTCTCTTAGGAGTCACTATGTTGCTCTCGACAACAGTGACATTCCCCTTCATTATGGGAGTGTCAAAGATTGTATCTGCAGCCGAAAAGTACCTGCAGAAGTAATCAGGTCATAAAAAACAACAACTAAAAAATCACACATTGCATAAATTACAAGAACGTTTCCGGTAAATAACAAATATATTTTATTATCTTCGCGAAATATCAGAGATTTGTCCAAAAGATGAAACGTCTTGCCACGCTATTCATAATATTGCTTCTCGCTGCAGTCAATTACAGCAGCGCATATGCGACTGTACATGAACAGCCGGAAGGCAAGGAAGTACCCGTATTGGATGAGCAGGCATCGGACTGCATCGAAACACTTGCCGACAGACTTGACGAAAGCTGTTTCGAATTGCCTTCGCACACAAATATCCAATCGACACAACAGAACGAGTTTCCTACATCACGTCGCATTGCCGGCAATGAAAAGGCAAATTCCATGTACGCTACCCTGCCACAGGAGCAGGAGTTCATCACTTCTGACATCGCAGGTCAAAAGGCAGTAACATCATCGCGCCACAGCAGGGGCTATTATATCTATGCCCTGCGGCATATCATCATTTAGTGTCTTATTATGTCTATTCTTGTAGCGGAACAGGGATGTTCCGCCCAATTGGCTATGACATTAAACGTCATGCCACTACGATGCGGTCAGCACCGTATACAAACAACATTTATACACATATAAGACTATTGAATCATGAAAAAAGAAATAGAAAAAAGCATTCTCCAGAAACATAATCTTTCAGAAAGAAAACAGACCTCATTCCTCCCTATTGCTCTGCTTGTTATTGCAGCAATAGTATTCGCATTGAGTCTTTGTATTGGTGACGATTCCACAAAGATGCCGATAATGTTCATTGCTATAATAATAGGTATATTCGGATTAGCCAAGATGTTCATGACACCTAAAGTATTGGTATATGATGCAACAAATGAGATTCTTAATGAAGAAGAGCTATACTTTGACAGCTGTGACAAGAATAATGTAATGCAGTTGCTAAGTACCGGCGATATAAAACATCTCCGAGTACTGGCAAAAGAGAACGGCAATCATCCTCTATTGGTTGAAATACACACCGGAGCATCGGAGAGCGTAATACTTTATAGAGTTTATCATTACATACCTTATACATACGAACCATTGACAGAATACGAAATATACAAGAAATAATCTTTAATTCTAATTCTAATTCATACATTATCCATGGTGGGCTGTGTCATTTGGCATAGCCCATTATTTTAAATCGTAAGAGGTCGCTAAATGCAATTGTTCGCCAAAATGGAAAAGTAATTTGAGTCAACTATATAATAAGTTTTCAAATTAATTCAAAAAGCAAACAAAACCGGCTGCATTGAGTTATCTTTTTTGGAAAACATAATTCATAAACAGAAGAGACTGAAAATTCTTTTTGGAAAAGAATATAACATATAATACGCACTACAACAGCATATTAACATTATTTTACAAAACATAGTAAAAATTTATATCAAAACATCTTGTCTAAAAGAATAATTCGATATATTTGCGGTGTCAGCCAACACCGGATTGACTGGCGCAAAGACACAATTCCGGCAAAACTAAAATCAAAAGACTATGAAAAAGGTATTTTTGACATTAGCGCTCATGCTCACAACAATGGTAGCAAGCGCACAGTGGTATGTAGGTGGCGGTATCGGTTTCAGCAAGACAGAGACTGCAGGTGTTGAAACAACACAGTTCGCCTTTGCACCGGAAGTCGGTTATGCTATCAACGAAGATTGGACAGTAGGTGCCACTTTGGAGGTAGACTGGACAAAAGATGTTCAAACAGCATTTGCAGTTGCGCCATATGCTCGCTACACATTTGCGAAAGCAGGTAACTTCTCTTTCTTTGCCGACGCAGCATTGGAGATTGGATCTATTGAACCTGAAGGAGGCGACTCACAGTTCTTGTGGGGTGCAGGCATCAAGCCGGGTATTGCATACAACTTCACTGAAAAAATTTGCGTTGCAGCACATGTAGGTTGGATTGGTTACCGCAGTTTCGATGATTTGGGCGAGGACACCGCTATCAGACTCAACGGCAACGATCTATCATTCAGCCTCTATTACAATTTCTAACGTAATTCATAAAACAGACTACAGGACTGCGCATCAGCGCAGTCCTGCTTTTTTACTTTATGAAAAAAACAAGGCGCATAATATTTGCAAAAAAACATTTATAAAACTTACTCATTCGTAACCCTTTCCTTTATCAGCTGTTTGTCATATAAAAAAGGGTTATGAAAAAGTTTTTATCCGCAATTTTCTTAATTACATTTGCCATAAACGGCAATGCACAAGTGTACATTGGAGGTGAAATCAGTTTCTGGGACAACAATGACGACCATGAAACCACCATAAGTGTAATCCCGGAAGTCGGTTACAGAGTGAGCAAAAGGTTTGCAACCGGAGCAAAAGCCGGATATGGATACAGCAAGGTAAAAGGGGTAGATACCGACAGCTACATTATTGAACCATACCTCAGACATATCCCCTACAGCAAGAACGGTTTTGAGATATACTGGGACGGAACTTTAGAATTAAGCTTTATAGACCCTAGTAATGCCCGGTCGGGATACTGTCTGGGAATCGGTGCAAAGCCGGGAATCGGCTACATAATAAACGGTCATTTCGGTATAACGGCAAACCTTGGTTTTATCGGATACAGGCATTGCGAAAGGAATTTCAAGCACCCCAAATACAAACCGGGACTGGGATTCAGCTTCCTCAATGACCTCTCGTTCAGTTTATACTACCATTTTTGAGAATTAAAATGCCAGGATAGGGGCTGTTTGGATTTTATGTACTAATTTTGCCGGGCATAAAAACATCATGCACAAAGAGCAATGAAGTACATTGGACAATTCATCATAATATTGGCAATCTCGCTCATTGGCGAAATTCTCAATGCAATCATTCCCCTACCCATCCCGGCAAGCATCTACGGAATGGCAATACTCTTTACAGCGCTATGTACAGGCGTGATAAAACTCGGACAGGTTAAGGAGGCCGGCAAGTTTCTTATATCGATAATGCCGTTGATGTTCATTGCTCCTGCTGTAGGGCTCATTGACTCATGGGACATAATGAAAGAGTTCATTGTTGCAATAGCGGCCGTAGTAGTGCTTTCGACAATTGCCGTTGTAGCCGTAACAGGACATGCGACACAACTCATTATGAAACTTAAAGGAAAGGAGGAGAAGAGATGAAAGAGATTTTCAGCAACTCGCTTTTCTTTGGGCTTACACTCAGCATCGGAGCATTCATGCTTGGTACACTTGTAAAAAAGAGATGGAACTTCTTTCTCTTCAACCCTCTGCTGATCTCTATAACCATAACCATAGCCACACTGCTGATACTCGACATTGAGTACAGCGACTACAACGAAGGTGCAAAGTACATCACATATCTGCTGACACCTGCAACCGTTGCGCTTGCAATCCCGTTATATGAACAATTGATGCTCCTGCGCAGGAACCTCACAGCGATACTCTTGGGAATAGCATCGGGAGTCATATGCAGCGCTGTTTCAATATTTGCCATGGCACTGATGTTCGGCCTCGACCATACACAATATGTAACTCTTTTGCCGAAGTCAATAACTACAGCCATTGGCATCGGCCTTTCGGCCGAACTCAACGGACATGTTGCAATAACGGTAGCGGCAATAATATTCACAGGACTGGTAGGCAACATTGCCGGTGGATTGATGTGCCGCATGCTCGGAATCAGTCACCCTATAGCAAAAGGTGTTGCAATAGGTACTGCATCGCACGTTATGGGAACATCAAAGGCTATGGAAATAGGAGAGATAGAAGGCGCTATGAGCAGCCTCTCAGTCGCAGTTGCCGGTTGCATGACAGTGGGAGCTGCAATACTGTTCGAGAACTGGATATAAGAATATAAAAATAATCCGCATTTTTTTGCCGTGAAGTAGACTATTTAAATAAAAATCACTACCTTAGCAAAAATTCACCTCCAAAACTCCCGAATATGATAATAGCTGTAGACTTTGACGGTACGATTGTAGAACACAAGTACCCCGAAATAGGCAAGGAGATTCCGTTTGCCACATATACCTTGAAGAAACTCATTGAAGACCGCCACCAGCTTATTCTGTGGACAGTCCGCCGCGGCAAGGAACTTGAAGAGGCTGTAGAATGGTGCCGTCAGCGTGGGGTTGAATTCTATGCTGTAAACAAGAGTTATCCCGAGGAGGTTATTGAACCGGGAGAGACTTATTATAAGGTAAATGCAGAGCTTTTCATCGACGACCTGAATCTGGGAGGCCTTCCTCAATGGGGAGAAATATACAGTATGATAAGCGAAGGAAAGAAATGGAAGGATATCTACTCCAACGAAAACCATAGGGAGGAGCCCAAAAAGAAAAAGAAAGGATGGTTCTGGTAAAGATATTCACGCGGCTTGATGCCGCGTGTTTTTCATCTTTCATCTTTAACCCCACTGCGTGGGCTTGAACCTTGGCTGCACTCGCTGTAAAAGCTCAAGTAAACTTGGCTTTCGCTCGCTTGCACAAGCTTTCATCTTTGACAACACCGTCTAATCGCAACCCGCAGAGCGTGACCTAAACTCCTCCCCTGCCTGGGGGGGCAGTGCGAAGCCACAGCACTGCTTGCGACGACGGAACATTCATGTTCCCAAAGGAGTCCCGAAGGGCTCTGTCACGTAGTGGCGGAGGGGAGGGAGTGCGACCTGCGACCTGTTACTGCCGGTGCCGTCGAAGTTGCAAGAGCAACTTTCATCTTTCCACTTTCCACTGTTTGGGCACCCACAAGGGATGCCCCTACATTGCACAAGCCGCGAACTTGTCATTTCGACGATAGGAGAAATCTCAATCAACTTTCATCTTTGCACTTTGACAACACCGCCTAATCGCAACCCACGTGGCACGACTTTGCCGTGCTGCGCGCGACCTATTGCTGCCGGTGTCGTCGAAGTTGCGAGAGCAACTTTCATCTTTAACCCCACTTCGTGGGCTTGAACCTTGGCCGCGCTCGCTGTAAAAGCTCAAGTAAACTTGGCTTTCGCTCGCTTGCACAAACTTTCATCTTTCAACTTTACCCCACTCCGTGGGCTTAGAACCGTCCTGCGATAATCTCTATCATCCTGTCACGTTTCAGGTAGTTACGTGCAACCTCCTCCAGTTCTGCAGCCGTTATATTGCGTACAACCTGCAGATAGTCGTTGACCGATTCAAACTCTTCTCCCGAAAGCATTGCATTGATGAACACCTCGGCCTTAGCGAATTGTCCTTCATACTCACGTGTAAGTTCACCAAGGATATAATTGCGCACAAGTTCAACCTCCTCCTCTGGAATAGGTTCATTCACAAGCCTGTCAATCTCGTTATAGACCTCCTTGATGAGAGGATCTACATATTGGCTGTCACACTCGGAGCTTATCATGAAAGCGTTACGTTTTCCGTATGCATCAAGTTCTGCTGCGATATGATAGGTATAGCCGTTCTCCTCGCGCACATTGCTCATCAACCGGCTTCCGAAATAACCGCCTAACAGAACAGAGAGGAAACGGAATTTGAAGAAATCGGGATGCGATGATTCAAGCGACATGAAGCCTATCTTGACAGCACTCTGCATAGAATCGTCCACATCTACCTTACGCAAAGAGTAATCCGTATCAGGAGCGGGCACATCTATAGCCTCAACACCCTCTCCTCTACCCCAACTGTCACTGCCGAATGCATTTGTAACCGCATCTACAATCTCCGTGCCGGCATCACCGGTAAGGAAGAGAGTGCAGTTTCCGCTGTTGTAGAAACGTGCATGATAAGAGATAAGATCGTCACGTGTTATTGAGTCGTAATCTTCGGCCTCTACAATATGCCCCATAGGATGATTGTCACCCCACAGCGAGTTCTCGAAGTAACGTTGCGACAGGATGTCGACTTTTCTGCTGTTTACCAGAAAATGGGATTTGTTGTTTCTCCTTACCGTATCAAGATTCTCTTGCGGAAAAAGAGGACGTTTCACCATAGCCTCAAGCACCTCCAGAAGAGGCAGGAAGTGCTTTGACATTGTATACAATGTTATGTGATTGCAACCTTGCGAAGAGTACATGTCTATCCATGCACCATAATAGTCGAGTTTGCGTGAAATCTTTTCGGCATCCATTCCTTCGGCACCTTCACGTAACATACGGTTCACGAACATCGCCTGCAGAGGTTTATCCTGTACGGCATAACCGCCACGCAGCAATATATCAAAACGGACAACCCCTTTACCGTTGCCTGCAAGGCGATAAAGAGGTATTCCATTAGGCATCGCTGTTTTCAGTGGCAATGCAAGATTATCAAGAGCCACAGGCTTTATCTGTGGTGGCTGATACATTCCGGAAATCATAAAATAATCAATCGTTCCACTCAAGGCCCAATGTCGCCGCAAAAGCCTTTGCACGCTCAAGGTCCTCAGGGGTATCGATACCCACGGTCTCGATATCGGTGATACCCACCTTTATCTTGTAACCGTTCTCAAGCCAACGGAGCTGTTCAAGCGACTCGGCCTTTTCCATTGGGGATTGGGGCAATGTTGTCAATGCCTCGAGTATATCGGCGCGGTAAGCATAGACACCGAGGTGCTTGTAGAATGTATGGTTCTCAAGCCACTTCTCCTTCTCCACCCCACGCAGATATGGTACTACAGAACGGCTGAAATAGAGCGCATACCCTTTCTCGTTGAAAACAACCTTTGGAGAGTTAGGGCACTCAAGACGCTCCAAACCATCAGCCACATCAAAAGGCTTTACAAGCGTAGCGATATCAGTGCCTTCGGCATCAAAACATGCCATGAGTGCATTCACCTGCTTAGGTTGGATGAACGGCTCATCACCCTGTATGTTGACAATAACGTCACATTCGATTCCGAGACGCTTGTAAGCATCAAGACAGCGCTCTGTACCATTCTTGCAATCCTCGGATGTCATTACTACGTTTCCGCCGAATGCTTTCACTGCAGAAGCGATGCGATCATCATCTGTCGCAACATATAGTTCATCAAAACAACCGGCAACCTGCTCATAAACTCTCTGTATCACCGGCTTGCCGCCAAGCATTGCCAGAGGCTTGCCAGGAAAGCGGGTTGACGCATAACGCGCCGGTATAATTCCTACAAATTTCATTATCTGAAACCGTTTATATTATCAAATTCTGTGTGCGAGCACACCCGTTATCAATCAATAGAAGAAACTGTCTTCTTCATTCTCACTCTCGTCTTCACCATCGCCTTCACCATCCTCTTCGCTGTTTTCCGTATCATAATAGTAGTCGAGTTCTGAGTCGGTTGTGGTTTGGCCAAATACAGCACATGGGTCGAAATCTTGAGGTATATCAAACTTCTCGTCCTGTGAATATGGAAGAGTCTCATCGGCATATACCTTATTCATATAAATTCCATAGATAGGAAGAGACATGGCTGCACCTTGACCGTCTTTCATCTTTTCGAAGTGGATTGAACGGTCCTCGCCTCCTACCCAGCAGGCAGTCACGAGTGACGGAGTGATACCGATGAACCAGGCATCGGAGTTGTTCTGTGTCGTACCGGTCTTACCACCCATTTCTGCGGTAATCTTGTCAAAAATGACTTTCTTCTCCTTGCTGATGACTTTACCTTTTTCGTTCTTCTTTACAATATCCTCTGTCATGCCTCTTCTTAATCGGGTACCGGTACCGGCATCTACAACGGCCTTGAGCATATCAATCATCTTGTATGAGCAATCCTTGCTGATGACTTCATTCTTGTTTGCAGAAAAACTTGCAATGACATTGCCTGAACTGTCCTCAATACGTGTTACCATCAACGGAGCTGTACGCATACCGCCTGCAACGAATGCAGTATAACCACTCGCCATTTCAAGGACAGAAGCATCACATGGTCCAAGACATAATGCCGGACTTGCTTCAATTTCCTGGTTGCGCAAGCCGTATTCATGCAAGAGTTTCTTGAAAGAGTATGGACTCATTTGGCTTATCAAATATGCCGAAATCCAGTTGTTCGAATTCTGCAAGCCCCACTTCAATGTCACCATTTCTCCGACCTTCTTGTCTCCGGAATTCCTTGGAGACCACTTTTTGCCGTTCTCGGTAACAATTGTCGTAGGGACATTCATAGTCTCATCACACGGTGTAAATCCATGCATCATAGCCATTGAATAGAGGAACGGTTTGATTGTAGAACCAACCTGACGACGACCTACGCCTGCCATGTCATACTTGAACTGGGCAAAATTGGTTCCACCTACATATGCCTTTATGGCGCCGGTATAAGGATCCATTGAGACTGCGCCGGTTCGGAGATAGTATTTGTCATATCTGATGGAATCCATCGGTGTCATGATTGTATCCTTCATGCCATCATAGGTAAACACCTTCATTTCACATGGTGTATTGAAGTTTTCAAGAATCTTCTCGTCACTCCATTTTTTCCCTTTTAGGATGCGATAACGCTCAGAGTTTCTCATCGACCTCTTCAGGATTGCTTCAATATCCTTCTCTTTCAGATATTTATCGAACGGAGCATTCTTGCTGCCCTTTTTCGATTCAAAGAACTTTGACTGACGGTCAAGAACCACATACTCATGAACAGCCTGTTCAAGATAACTCTGCATCCTTGAGTCGATGGTTGTATATATCTTGAGGCCATCTGTGTATATGCTGTATGGTTTACCATTCGGTTTCTTATTCTTGTTACACCAGCCATAGAGAGGGTCCTGCTCCCAACTTACAGAGTCATCATAGAACTCCTGCATCTGCCAGGAATGATACTTTGTTTTATCCGGTTTCTGTGCGGTCATATAAAGACGCAGATATTCACGGAAATATGGAGCAATACCGGTATTGTGGTCAACTGCTTTGCTGTTCAGTTTCAAAGGAATCTTTGATAGCGAATCCCTCTCGGCTTCGGTTATATACCCGGCTTTTGCCATCTGCATGAGCACGACATTTCTTCGTTCCTCTGTCAGTTTAAGGCGCTTCGGGTTCATCGGATTATAAAGTGACGAGTTTTTACACATGCCCACAAGAGTGGCCGCCTCCTCTATTTTCAATTTATCGGGAGTTGTTCCGAAGTATGTGATTGCAGCACTCCTTATTCCCACAGCATTGTTGCCGAAATCGTACTTGTTAAGATAGAATGTCAGAATCTCCTCTTTTGTATAAAGACGTTCAAGCTGTACAGCAATCACCCACTCGATAGGTTTCTGTGAAAAGCGCTCCAATTTATCTCCGGCAACTTCAGTGTACAACAACTTTGCAAGCTGCTGCGTAATCGTACTGCCGCCACCTGCATTCTCCTGCCCCATAATGACATTCTTCACTACTGCACGCAATAAAGACTTGGCATCAATTCCGGAATGTTCCTTGAAGCGGATATCCTCTGTTGCTATGAGCGCATTGATTACATTCCCCGAAATGGAATCATAATCGGCATATATACGGTTCTCCCTACTTTGTGACCATGTACCCATCTCCACACCATCAGCGGTATACACCTGAGACGCGAACTTGTATTCCAGATTCGCAATCTCTTCCATATCCGGCAAGTTACCTATACTTCCGTCAACAATTGATGCGAAATAATAGTATATTGAGAATATCACCAATGCTATGATGACCCAGACACCTATTAAAATTTTCTTAAGCATAATCAGAAGCTGTTTGAATTTCTAAAAAATATTTCTTATAGAAGCTGTATCAAGTCTATTTTGGATTACTCTAAATAACCGGACAGCGCAATGGCGATGCCGGAGTATAATGTCGCGATAGTCCGTACAAAGTGCAAAAATAATATATTTTTTCCAATTCCGAACAAGCTTTTCGCGCGTAAGATTATTATAACAGAGAAAAAACACATTTACGACAAAATTAAACCGTTTCAAGTTGTTTTAACGATATTATTCATCTATCTTTGAAGGAAAATACCATAAGATCATGAAAAGTAGAAGTCTAGTATCCATCAACGACCTTTCGCGCGAAAAGATACTCTCCCTGCTGGAGACAGCAGAAAAATTCGAAGAGAGCCCCAACAGCAAGATTCTTGACGGCAGAGTTGTCGGTTCACTCTTCTTTGAGCCATCCACACGTACACGCCTGAGTTTCGAGACCGCTGCCAACCGCCTTGGAGCACGTGTAATCGGATTCAGCGATGCAGCAACAAGTTCCGCAAGCAAGGGCGAGACACTGAAAGACACGATAATGATGGTATCGAGTTATGCCGACGTAATTGTCATGCGCCACCGTCTTGAGGGCGCGGCACGATACGCAAGCGAAGTATCACCGGTCCCGGTAATCAACGCAGGTGACGGTGCGAACCAGCACCCTTCGCAGACCATGCTCGACCTCTACTCAATCAAGAAGACACAAGGCACACTCGAAGGACTGAACATACACCTTGTAGGTGACCTCAAATATGGACGCACGGTGCACTCTTTGCTCCATGCAATGCGTCACTTCAACCCCACATTCCATTTCATCGCTCCCGAAGAGCTGCATATGCCGGAGGAGTACCGTATTTTCTGCCGTGAGAACAACATCCCGTTCACAGAAACTACGGAGTTCAATGAGGATGTAATCGCATCGGCCGACATCATATACATGACACGCGTACAGCGCGAGCGTTTCAGCGACCTCATGGAATACGAGAAGGTAAAGAATTGTTACAGGCTCACCAACTCCATGCTTGCCGGCACAAAGGAGAATCTGCGAATTCTGCATCCGCTGCCAAGAGTAAACGAGATTGCACACGACGTTGACGAGAACCCGAAGGCATACTATTTCCAGCAGGCACAGAACGGCCTCTACGTACGCGAGGCACTTATTTGCGATGTACTTGACATTAAAATCTAAAAAGCAACGACCATGAATGACAATAAGCACGCCATGCAGGTATCGGCACTCTGCAACGGCACCGTAATAGACCACATACCGGCCGACAAGCTCTTTGCAGTGGTAAATCTTCTGGACATACCGAGCATGGGCAACAACGTAACTATCGGATACAACCTCGAGAGCAAGAAACTGGGCAAAAAAGGGCTCATCAAGATTGCCGACAGGTTTTTCACAGATGACGAAGTGAACAAGATTTCTGTTGTCGCACCCCATGTAGTGCTCAACACCATAAGAGACTACAAGGTAGTTGAAAAACGCGAACTTACACTGCCCGACGAGTTGCACAACATCATCAAGTGCAACAACCTCAACTGCATCACCAACAATGAGCCTATGGCTACACATTTCACAGTCTCAAACCGCGAGGAAGGCACACTCAAATGCCGATATTGCGAGAAAGAACTGAACATCAACGATGCAAATCTGTTATAAAGGGATATGAAACTCGATTGGAAACCCGGTACAATGATATACCCCCTGCCGGCAGTGCTCATCTCATGCGGCAGCACTCCCGAGGAGTACAATATGCTCACCGTCTCATGGGTAGGCACAACATGTACCAACCCTGCCATGTGTTACATTTCGGTTCGTCCCGAAAGGCACTCCTATCCCATAATAAAAGAGAGCGGTGAATTTGTCATCAATCTGACGACAGCCTCCATGGCACGCGCCACCGACTGGTGCGGTGTGCGTTCAGGAGCAGAATATGACAAGGCAAAGGAGACCGGACTGACCTATGGCCCGTCAAAAGCGGTAAAAGCTCCAATCATCATGGAGTCTCCGCTGAGCATCGAGTGCAGTGTGAAACAGATTATTCCACTTGGTTCGCACGACATGTTCCTGGCCGAGGTGGTCAACGTACAGGCCGACGACCGTTACCTTAACCCGGAAACAGGCGAATGGAATCTTGCCGCAGCCGACCCGCTTGTTTATACCCATGGTAAATATTTCCATTTGGGCGACTTCATAGGCAAGTTCGGCTGGAGTGTAAAAAAGAAGTAGATGAACATCCGTACTCTCATATGCATGCTGATGCTGTTGCCGAGCCTCATACAGGCACAGGAGAATGGCAACAAGACACGGTTCAGTGCAGGACTCAAAGTCGGTTTCCAGGCCATAACCTACAACGACCCTGAGTTCGGCATTGAGGGGTATGAATTCAACGAAAACACCATACAGAGCAACAAGATAGGCTACACAATAGCTCCGTTCATCAGAGTGTCAAAGGGGAGATTCTACATCCAGGGCGATGCCGCATTCGGCATAACCCGGCACAGTTTCGACTTCACAGACACCAGAGAGAGCGCCATTGATGAACTTGACCCGAACATCCCGACATATGAGCTGAAGACATTTTGCCTGCAGGTTCCCATTCTTTTCGGATACGAATTTGTCAAGCAGGACAGATATGGCATGAGCGTATTTACCGGACCACGTACAAAGTTCACCTTTACCGCACACAGCGACCAGAATTTCAAACATTTCTCATACGACGACCTTGAAGAGGCGCTGAAAAAGAAGGTTTACTATTGGGAAGTGGGCCTTGGGGTGAGGATTTACAATGTATTCTTCGATTTCGTATATGATATGGGATTGACAAAAGCGTCAAGACATATCGAAGCTCCAAAAATAGGAAAGAGATTCCGCGCATACCGCAAAGACAATATACTTAGTTTCTCGGTGGGAATGATATTTTAATAAACAGTGCACAAGAAAACAGAGAACATTGTGCAGATGACAGAGTACAGATAACCACGTATACCTGTCATACTGAGCGAAGTATCTCAAACTCTATTCTGGGGGCTATTTTATCTTAATCTACTGTTTTATATTCTTGTTGTTTTTCTATTATGTTTTTTTGTCGCGCAAAGGCGTGATAGAAAAATTGCAGTAAGAATACAAGACAACTGATTATGGTTAGATCTTAAATATCGGACTTCCTCCAACTTTTGCAAGTGAACCACAAATCCCGGTTCAGTAGAAAATTACTGTTGGCAAGTCCATTGTCCGAATTTGTTTTATTGTCGAACAGTTGGTTACAACGCGTACAATGGTAATTTTCAACAAAAACCGGCACGGTGTAAAAACACAGCTTGAACTCTTTTGTTTTTTGGAAATAGTGTGAGGCCTGTTTGACTGTTAGTTAGATACTCGCAGTAGCGAGTGGCTAACTGAAGGAGTTGATAATGCTTGCTGTTCGCAAACCGCGCGGCACTACCTTTGTCAGTGCTAAGCGCGACCATTTGCTGCAAGCATTATCGATTAAACAAGTATAATTCCGCAGCACCCAAAAAACAAAAGGCGAGTTCAAGTGTCACCATTGCGGGCGAGCAATGTTTGCGACGAAGGGAGCTTCAGCTCCCCCGAGGAGTGTGCTTTAGCACTTAACTTTAGCTCCCCAAAGGAGTGTGCTTTAGCACCCTCTTCGACTGATGGATATTGCCAAGGGTAATTCCTGAACAAAGAAGAGGCTGACTGTTTTTTCTTGTGCCGAGCGTTTGGTCCTTTGCGCGACAAAGGAGATAAAAGAAAGACTTGAAACAAAATAAAAGTCAACGATTAAGGTTGATGACTGCTACTGAATACATGACGAGCAAAACGAGTGCCTCTTATTTTGCAATATATCTGTTATTTTTTTTCAGTCGTTGCACTCCTACAAAATGACAGGGCCATTGTTTCTTCACACCTTTTTGCTACTGAGCCCAAATCCCCTGTCAGACAAACTGAAGTGACCCCAAAAAGTTTTGTTCCAACTTTTGGGGTCACTTACATGAACCAACAGGAGAATGTTGCTAAAACAGAAGTTTTTATTTACATTTAGGGATTGAACAGTAAGTTCAGATTATTCCTCGCAGACTATTGGAGCAGCCCACTGTTCATAGGCAACACCAGTACCTTCAATAGTTGCCTTGTTTGTAACAAACAATCCGATTGCAGGGAAATTAAGTTGCAACACTTTTGGTAATGTACGTACCTCAAGACCATTCAGCATAACAGAATAGTCACCACCATTACGACGCTCCAGAGCAATTGTCCACACGTTGCCTTTTTTCTTGTTATATTTGTATCTTACCCTTTCCTGCTCACCCTGAATCACGAATGCACCATTCAAGTTCATAACGCGCAGGAAATAGCAGAACTGCTTGTCAAATGCGATTACATTATAATCAGCCTCATTAGGAGCATTAATTACTATTCCGAACATTGTTTCATTATCAATTTTAGAAGGCTTTACAGTTGCCGAAAGATAAAAGTCGCCATTCATTTTCAATGGAACTTTTGAGAATGTCATGGCCGGTTGTACCAGTTTTATACCCCATGAAGTAGATTTGCGTTTTGACTTGACCGTAACCTTTTTTTTGTCAACTTTCACTTCAGCAATATTATCCTTGAATGACAACCATTCAAGTTCTCCATTATTTATAGGCATGTCAGCCGGAATCTGGTAATCTTGTGCAATAACAGACTGAGAAAGGGTGAATATCACCAGACATAATGTCAAGAATGATAATTTTTTCATAATACTAGTTTTTTGAATTTATAATTAATTAGCGATAAATACATACTCGAGTTTTATTGACCTTTTGCAATTGAGGTCTGAAGTTCATCTATCAATGAAGTAAACCTGTTCAGGACCCTATTATATTTGACAAAACTGTTCACCCCATCCATTATACCACGAATCTCGGAGATTAGACGTACTTTATAAGTCGGAGCTTCACTGTTGTTGAACGACACCCTCACCTCCAACTGAGTGCGGACAACCTGTTCGCTAAAAGTCGTAGTTTTCCAGCCGGTACGAATCCAACCGGCATCCTTATCCTTGATTTCAATATTGTCGAAATAGTTAAGCGATACATTCATGAGACGTTTCCATATCTCATCCTCGCTTACCCCTTTGCCGCATGTAACTTCAAACCATTTATTTGCCATATCCATACCGGCATCATCACCACCCCTTGAATTCTGCATGGCTTCATCCGGAGAAAGCTTGTAAAGTACAGTCTTGCTTGGGTTATTTTTCAAAAGTCTGAATGTTTTTGTCAGATAACCCGGTGCTGAAACCTTAACAACATAAAAATCCACATTTCTTCCAAACTTGACAGTATAACTGCCTACACCGACCTCAGCACCGTCAATTGAAATTGTTGCATTTGAAGGCTCTGTGTGAATTGTAATTTTCTTTGCCGCCATTACATTTGAGGTCATGCAAAAAAACAGGACGCACAATGAAAAGAAATTAAAAAAACGTCGCATAACATAATTGATGAAACTTCTGCCCGAGTGTCCCATGTTCAGTCAAAGTTCCTTTTAAATATTAAAAAAAAGAAAAGCGCAGGACGACTTGCAGTTTACTTACTTACAGGCATCGCCAAACGCCAACAACGGTAATAAACAGTCCACTCCCACGCTTTACCGTATATCGGCTCCCGGCATGGGATTGGATATGCGACAAGCATGAGCGTTTTCAGACTGCTTTTGTCCCACCGTTGTAAGAAATTGGCGATTTCGTAAGTAAGGAAAAAGCAAAAAAACGCTTTAAAATATGTCTTGAAAAGTCCAATATATGGACTTAACGTCAGCAAAGATAATACAATTTGTCTTCTGTTAAAAAAAAAAAACAAAAAACTTATAACAACTAACGACGAAGCACTGCAAGCGGTTGCTTGCAGTGCTTCGTCGTCAACACATCTGCTATCAGTACGCAAACAACGGGAACTGCGCCATTGTCTCATTCACCTTGGCACGTACCGCCGCAATTACCTTCTCATCCTCGGGAGCATTGAGTACAGTCTCTATCATCTCCGCTATGAAAGGCATAAGATCCTCCTTGACACCACGAGTGGTTATGGCAGGAGTACCCAAACGGATACCTGATGTCTGGAACGCGCTACGCGTATCGAACGGCACCATATTCTTGTTGGCTGTAATATCGGCTGCGACAAGCGCCTTTTCTGCCACCTTACCTGTGAGATCGGGATATTTGCCACGCAAGTCTACAAGCATCGAGTGGTTGTCCGTACCACCCGAAACGATACCGAATCCACGGTCCATAAGCTCCTGAGCAAGAACAGCCGCATTCAACTTGACCTGAGCCTGATACTCCTTGAACTCGGGCTGAAGAGCCTCGCCGAAAGCCACAGCCTTGGCTGCAATCACATGCTCAAGAGGACCGCCCTGAATACCCGGGAACACCGCAGAGTCGAGCAGTTGTGACATCATCTTGACCTCGCCCTTAGGAGTTGTCTTGCCCCATGGATTGGGGAAATCCTTGCCCAATATGATTACACCGCCACGAGGACCGCGAAGTGTCTTGTGTGTTGTAGAGGTTACGATATGTGCATACTTTACAGGATTGTCGAGCAGACCGGCTGCTATAAGACCTGCAGGGTGTGCCATATCCACCATAAGTATAGCACCCACCTTGTCGGCAATCTCACGCATGCGTTTGTAGTCCCACTCACGCGAATAGGCCGAACCGCCACCGATAATCATCTTTGGTTTTTCGCGCAGGGCAACCTCCTCCATCTGGTCATAGTCCACACGTCCGGTCTCCGCATTTACGTTATACTCGCATGGGGTGTATATAAGCCCGGAAGTATTCACCGCAGAACCGTGCGACAGGTGACCTCCATGGGCAAGATTAAGTCCCATGAACTTGTCGCCGGGGTTAAGCACTGCAAGGAATACCGCAGCATTGGCCTGGGCACCGGAGTGTGGCTGAACATTCACCCACTCGGCATCAAAAAGTTCTTTCAGACGCTCGCGTGCAATCTCCTCTACAATATCAACAACCTCGCAACCGCCATAATAGCGTTTGCCCGGATATCCCTCGGCATATTTGTTTGTCAGGACAGATCCCATCGCCTTCATAACCTCGTCGCTGACGAAGTTTTCCGATGCAATAAGTTCAATACCCTTCAATTGACGGCGATACTCCGTCTCTATCAGTTGAAAAATGTGTCTGTCACGTTTCATAGTCAATAAATAATTTAATCTTCAGTATTTACAATGCGAAGATAGTAAAAAAGTTGCATAATTTAATTATATTTGCATCTTAAGTGCGGATATAGACCGCACAGGAGATTGAAAAAGATGAAAAACCAAGCAAAAGAGAACATTGGCTGGATTGACATGCTGAGAATTACGGCATGTATCACTGTTGTCTTCGCACACTGCTGCGATCCGTTTGTGGCACAGTTCGATGCGAATCGCGATATGTTCCTTACCGGTGTATTCTGCGGTAGCCTTACAAGGCCATGCGTTCCCTTGTTTGCCATGATGACAGCAGTGCTTCTGCTGCCCGTAAAGCAAGGTACAACCCTTGGAGGATTCTGCAAGAAACGCATCGGACGTCTGTTGCCTCCGCTGATATTCTGGTCATTGGCCTTGCCGCTGCTAACATTCTGCTATTTCGCATACATAAACCCCGACACGGCAAACATGCAGTTGTCGGCCGATGACTACACAGCCGGCAATCTTGCCACAAAGCTCTATACATTCATCTTCAATTTCAATTTCGACACCACTCCGCTCTGGTATCTCTACATGCTTATCGGACTCTACATCATCATGCCTGTGATAAGTGCATGGCTTGTGAATGCCGGGCGCAAGGATATAAAATTGCTGCTTTATATTTGGGGTGCGACACTCTTCCTGCCATATGTGAAGATGATAGCCCCTGCGCTTGGATATGGCGGCAATTACGGACATATGGGACTCCTTGGCGAATGCGACTGGAACGTATACGGCACTTTCTACTATGTTTCGGGGTTCATCGGGTACATGATACTTGCATATTACCTTAAGAGATTCCCGCTCCAATGGAGTTGGAAAAAGACGGCGGCGATATGCATACCGATGTTCATTGTGGGCTATGCGATAACCTCAGTAGGCTACATTGTAACGAACAGCCACTACCCCGGCAACTATGCCTATCTTGAGATTTTGTGGTACTTCACCGGAATCAATGTATTCATGATGACATTCCCTGTTTTCGTGGTAATACAAAAGATAAATGCAAGACCGCGTCCATGGATGCAGAAAGTGGCGTCACTCACCTTCGGTGTCTATCTATGCCACTTCGCATTCACCTTCGTCAGCTACGACATTTATGATACAGGCGCACTCCCCTACGTTATAAGGATTCTGCTTGCCGTAGCCACGACATTTGCGATAAGCCTTTCAATAACATGGGCGATGTCCAAATCAAGATTTACAGCAAAATTCATAAACTAATCATAAAAAAAGAACAATGAAAAAGAGATTTTTAGCGTTCCTCTTTGCAGGAATGGTGCTTGGAGCAAATGCTCTCAGCGCAAAAGAGTACAGCTGCACGGTACCGGCAATGAAAGCCAAGACCGACACCCTATCTTACATAACAGGCCAACAGCTCGGGCACACGATACAGGATCAGATTATTCCTCAGATGAAGCTCGACTATGATGTCATTGTCTCTACACTCGACAAGCTGTTCGCTTCGGACAAGTCGATAAAGGTTGAGGGTATAAAGATAACCCCCGAGAATATAAATGATATTGCCAAAGAGTATTTCAACGAGTCGCTTCAGCAACGGGTAATAGCAGCCCAGAGCAATGATACCGTACAGGTATTCAATGCAAAGGAGAAGAAAATCGTATCGACACTTATAGGAGCCGACTTTGCATACTCAATGAAAAAAGCCCCATATGAAATAGAGAAGAAATCATTGCTGAAGGGAATCAAAGATGTCAAGGAGGGCAAGGAGATACTCACCATGGAACAGGCAAATAAGTTCATGGAAAACTACTACACAGTAGTCATTCCGCAGAAAAACCTGAAGGAATCGGAGGAATGGCTTGCAAAAATAGAGAAACAGAAGGGTGTAAAGAAGAGCGCTTCGGGCATTCTTTATAAGATAGAGGCTGAGGGTGACATGAGCGCCAAGGCAACAAAGGACGAGGATGTTGTAAAGGTACTATACACCGGAAGAACAAAGGATGGCAAGGTATTCGACAGCAATCGTTGGAACGACATGCCCAAGGATCGCCAGGAGTTGACTAAGAAATACCAACCCGACCGGGCGGAAAAGAACAACCCTTTAGAATTTCCGTTGAACCGAGTAATCAAGGGCTGGACCGAAGGCATGAAACTCATAGGCAAAGGCGGCAGAATCACCTTGTGGATTCCGGCAAGCCTGGCATATGGCGAAAAGGGCACCGGAAAGGATATCGGCCCTAACGAGGCACTCTGCTTCGATGTTGAGTTGCTTGATGTCAAATCAGAATAATCAAGATACCATAAACATTATGAAAAAGACATTATCGGCACTCCTGATGCTGTTCTGCATATTGCCTTTTGCAAAGGCACAGACAGCAGACTACAATGTGGTTCCACTTCCACAGGAGATAAAGAAAGTGAACGGACCGGGTTTTGAGATCAACAAGAACACAGTCATCAACTACTCGGGCGACAAGAAAATGAAGCGCAATGCACAATTCCTTGCAGAGTATATCAAGGAGAGCACCGGACTGGAGCTCAAGATTACAAAGAGCAAGAAGACAAAGAGCAATGCCATAAACCTTTTCCTTGGCAACAAGATCGAAAACGAGGAGGGATACGGAATCTGCGTATGCAGCGATGAGGTTGAAATTGTATCGGCATCACCTGCAGGAGTTTTCTACGGCATACAGACACTCCACAAGTCCCTGCCTGTAGGCAATACCGCAAAGGTGACATTGCCTGCCGCGACAATTACCGACTATCCACGATTCTCTTACCGCGGCGCACACCTTGACGTATCGCGTCACTTCTTCACAGTGGACTCGATCAAGCGTTTCATCGACATGCTTGCGTTGCACAACCTCAACCGCTTCCACTGGCACATAACCGATGACCAGGGCTGGCGTATCGAAATAAAGAAGTACCCAAAGCTCACAACCATTGCAGCACAGCGCGATGAGACCGTCATAGGGCGCAACAGCGGCAAGTATGACGGCAAGCACTACGGTCCTTTCTTCTACACTCAGGAAGAGTGCCGCGAGATTGTAAAGTACGCTGCAGAGCGCCATATAACGGTAATTCCGGAGATTGACCTTCCCGGACATATGCAGGCTGCACTTGCCGCATATCCCGAATATGGTTGCACAGGCGGTCCGTACGAAGTGTGGAAGATGTGGGGAGTATCGGACAATGTGCTCTGCGCCGGCAACGACGCGACTCTCAAGTTCATCGAAGATGTCTTGAGCGAGGTAATCGAAGTATTCCCTTCGGAGTACATTCATGTAGGAGGTGACGAGTGTCCCAAGACACAGTGGGAGAAGTGCCCCAAATGTCAGGCACGCATCAAGGAATTGGGTATCAAGGGCGATGAGAAGCACAGTGCCGAGATGTACCTGCAGAGCTTTGTAATCAACCACGCCGAAAAGTTCCTCAACAGCAAGGGACGCCAGATTATCGGTTGGGACGAGATTCTTGAAGGAGGACTTGCCCCCAATGCAACCGTACACTCTTGGCGCGGTGTCGAGGGCGGTATCGAGGCAGCAAAGCAGGGACACGACTGCATCATGTCACCCACCACATTCATGTATTTCGACTACTACCAGACAAAGTACACCGACAACGAGCCTCTTGCTATCGGCGGTTACGTTCCTGTTGAGAAGGTATACTCTTTCGAACCGGTCGACGAGACACTCCCTGCCGATGTAAAGAAACATATCATAGGTGTACAGGCAAATCTCTGGAGCGAATACATCCCCACATACAGCCATGTAGAGTATATGGAGTTGCCACGTATGGCAGCACTCTGCGAGGTACAGTGGTGTAAGCCCGAGAACAAGGACTTCGAGAACTTCAAGCAGCGCCTGCTGCCACTTTTGAAGGTGTACGAAAAGCGCAACTACAACTATGCGAAGCACATCCTTGACATCGAGGAGAAGTTCACCACCGACCTTGAGAAAGGCTGTATCGTCATTACACTCAAGACACTCGACGGATGCCCGATATATTATACTCTCGACGGAAGCGAGCCCACAACATCATCGGCACGCTACACACAGCCCATTGAGATAACTGAGGGCTGCACCTTCAAGGCAAAGGGTATCGGCAACGGCAGAGAGACACGCACCTTCAGTGAGAATATCTCATTCAACAAGGCTACAGCAAAGCCCATCACACTGCTCCAGCCCATCCATAAGAACTACACTTTCGAGGGCCCCATCACACTTGTTGACGGACTCAAGGGCAGCCCCAACTACCGCACAGGCCGTTGGTTGGGATTCTGCCTCACCGACTTGGAGGCTGTCATCGACCTCAAAAAGGAAGAGGAAATAAGCAGCGTATCGTTCAACACAAGCGTGGACAAAGGCGACTGGGTATTCGACGTGCTCGGAATTACAGTATGGGTATCCAATGACGGCGAGAACTTCACACAGGTATTCGACCAAAAATATCCCGACCTCACCGCTGAGGACGAAAACAGAATATACGGTCACAAGGTTGAGTTTACCCCTGTAAAGGCACGCTACATCAAGATACTTGCACTGTCGGACCGCGACATGCCAGCATGGCATCCCGGTACAGGAAACCCCGCATTCATCTTTGTCGATGAGCTGGAAGTAAGATAAAAAGATAATACAATGTTCCTAACAAACGGTACGCTGCTACAAAGCGGCAAATACAGAATAATACGTCATATCGGAAGCGGAGGCTTCGGATGCACATACGAGGCAGAGCACACCATGCTCTGCCATCGTGTGGCAATAAAGGAGTTCTTTGTTAAGGACTTCTGCAACCGTGATGCATCCACAGGCAGAGTAACCATTGCAACCGATAACAAGAAAGAACTCATAAAAAAACTCCACAGCAAGTTCATAGAAGAGGCAAAGGCGATTTTCAGCATGAACCACCCGGGCATAGTGCGCGTCACAGACATCTTCGAAGAGAATGAGACAGCCTACTATGTTATGGAGTACATCGACGGCTGTTCATTAGGTGAAGTTTTGGAAAAAAGAGGAGTGTTTACCGAAGAAGAGGCCACAAGAATCATCCGCGCAGCAGCCGAAGCCCTTGCTCATGTACACTCCACAAACCGTCTACACCTTGACATAAAACCCGGGAACATTATGCTTGGCAACAACGGCAAGGTTACTCTCATTGACTTCGGAGTCTCCAAACAGTATGACGAAGCAAATGGAGAGAACACCTCTACCCTGCTTGGCAAGACACCGGGTTTTGCTCCACCCGAGCAGATGGGCAACAATATCAAAGCCTTTACACCTGCCACAGACATATATGCCCTTGGGGCAACACTCTACAAAATGCTGACAGGGATAACACCGCCCGACTCCTCATCACGCGCCTGCGATGATGAACTTATCCCATTGCCCGAGAGTTTTTCTGCCCATGTGCAAAATGCCGTTGGCGCCTCGCTGCAGCTGAGCCGCAGCAAACGCCCTCAAAGCATTGCCGATTTCCTCGCCATGCTCTCCACAGAAGCTGTTACAGCCAAAGTTCAAAGTGCTGATGAGAATACAGTCATTGAACACTCCGCTGATGACAGCACCGAGCTTTATGATACCTCTCTTCCCGACCTTATTCCAATTGTTGACAAAAACGGCAAATGGGGATTCGTTGACAAAAATGGCAACGAGGTCATTCCATGCAAATATGATGGTGCATGGTATTTCTCCGAAGGATTTGCTTTAGTTCAAATGAATGACAAATGGGGATTCATTGACAAAAACGGCAACGAGGTTATTCCATGCAAATATGATGATGCATGGAATTTCTCCGAAGGATTGGCTATAGTTGGAATTGATGGCAAGTCTGGATTCGTTGACAAAAACGGCAACGAGGTCATTCCATGCAAATATGATGATGCATGGGATTTCTCCGAAGGATTAGCTTTAGTTCAAATGAATGACAAATGGGGATTCATTGACAAAAACGGCAACGAGGTCATTCCATGCATATATGATGGCGCAGGCGGTTTCTCCGAAGGATTTGCTTTAGTTCAAATGAATGACAAATGGGGATTCATTGACAAAAACGGCAACGAGGTCATTCCATGCAAATATGATGACGCATGGCATTTCTCCGAAGGATTGGCACCAGTTAAAAAGAATGACAAATGGGGATATATTGACAAAAATGGTAATGAGATTATTCCATGCAAATATGACGATGTTGATATTGATAATGATAATGGTTTGTTCTCCGGAGGATTGGCAATGGTTGAAAAGATAGATAAATGGTTCTTTATTGACAAAAACGGCAAAGAATATATCAAAGAATAATTCATATTTATATTTAAGCCGCGCGGCGCTCCTAACTGGAGCGCCG
>JAFQEZ010000047.1 GCA_017398805.1 Bacteroidaceae bacterium
CTCGACGCTCAAGCGCAACTACGACGGATACCACTTCGACCGTAGAAAATCTAGTGGCATATACAACCCGTTCAGTGTACTGAACACCTTGTCAAAGAGGACATACGGCAGCTACTGGTTCAATACCGGCACCCCCACATACCTTGTAGAACTGATAAAGAAAGCCGATTTCAATATCGAAGAACTTTCGGACTATGTAGCAAGCGAGGACCAGCTGAACAGCATTCATGTCGATGACATCGACCCCATCCCCGTTCTCTACCAGAGCGGTTACCTCACTATTGCCGATTATGACAAAGAGTTCGACCTCTTCACCCTCAATTACCCCAACGAAGAGGTTAAAGCCGGCTTCATAAACTTTCTGTTGCCCTTCTACTCAAAAGTCAAAGATAAGCAGGCACAGGCTATAATAAGCAAGTTTGTAACAACTGTAAGAAGCGGCAAAGCCGATGATTTCATGCGCCAGTTGCAAAGCCTTATGGCCGGTATCCCGTACGAAATCATCAAAGATACAGAAAACCACTACCAGAATGTCATGTACATCATAACAAAACTTATGGGCTTATATGTACAGGCAGAATACAGGACATCGCACGGAAGAATAGACCTTCTCATCGGGACCAGTGAGTATGTATATATAATCGAACTCAAGTTTGAAGGAAGCGCCGAAGATGCTCTGGCGCAGATTGACGAAAAACAATACACTCTTCCTTTTGCTGTCGACAACAGGAAAATAGTGAAGATAGGCGCGAATGTTTCAAAGGAAACAAGAAACATTGAAAAATGGATAATTAAAGAATAAGTGTAATCACATTTAGACACACATTGAATATGACAGACGTAATAAGCGTAGCAAAGAAGTGTTTTCAGGACGAGGCAGAGGCAATATTGAACCTTATACCCAAGCTTGACGAAAACTTTACAAAGGCCATTGAACTTATAATAGAGAGCAAGGGAAGACTCATAGTAACGGGTGTGGGAAAATCGGGCCACATCGGAGCAAAGATTGCCTCAACAATGGCAAGTACCGGAACACCGGCATTCTTCGTGAATCCGCTCGATGCTTTCCACGGTGATCTTGGCATGATTTGTGAAGGTGATGTGGTGCTTGCGATTTCAAATTCGGGACAGACCGATGAACTTCTGCGTTTCATCCCTATGCTTACCGACCGCAAGATTCCTATAATATCAATGTCGGGTAATCCCCAGTCACTGCTTGCCAAGTATTCCGATTGTCACCTTGATATCTCTGTAGAGAAGGAGGCGTGTCCGCTTAATCTTGCACCGACATCCTCAACGACTGCCACTTTGGCTATGGGTGACGCTATTGCCTGTGCTTTGATGACAGTACGCGACTTCAGGGCAAAGGATTTTGCAAAATTTCATCCGGGTGGCTCTCTCGGTCGCCGTTTGCTTGCAAAGGTGAAGGATTACATGATAAGCGAGAATTTGCCTATTGTGACACGCGAGTCAAAGATAAGCGACACTTTGTTGCAGATAAGCCGAACAAAGATGGGTATTGCTGTTGTTGTAGAGAACGGTGAGATTCTGGGTGCTGTTACCGATGGTGATATACGTCGTACAATGCAGCGCGATCAGGACCGTTTCTTTGAACTTACAGTAAAGGATCTGATGAACAGCAATCCGAAAACCATCAAGGAAGAGGCTAAGTTGTCACAGGCCGAGAAGATAATGCGCCAGCACAATATCAATTCGCTCATAGTGGTGAATGCTGAGAACCGCCTTGTTGGTGTGATTGACGCATTCAGCTGTTTCTGATATGTTTATCTTGCTGATTGTCTGAGCACTGCCTGCAGTTTTCACCTTACAGTTTTCACCTTTCACCTTTCAGTTTTCACCTTTCAGTTTTCACCTTTCAGTTTATATAATGAAGACCGTAGCATTTGTACCAATACGCCTCAACAGCAAGAGAGTAGTAGGGAAGAACCTTAAGCCTCTTGGCGGAAAACCGCTTATGTGGTATATCCTTGAGACGCTTGTCAAGGTTAAAAGCATTGACGAGGTATATGTATATTGCAGCAGCGAGGAGATTATACCACATCTTCCTGCAGGTGTAAAGTTTATGAAACGTAGTGAGTGGCTTGACCGTGACGAAACGCTTGGTGAAGAGATTTACGATGCCTTTACAAAGGATGTAGAGGCCGATGTTTATATGCTTGCTCACACAACATCGCCATTCATAAAGGCAGAAACAATTGAAACTGCGATAGATAAGGTGGTTTCCGGTGAATATGATTCTGCATTCAGTGCGCAGAAGATACAGACGTTCTGTTGGCACAAGGGTGCGCCGCTTAACTATGACCTCAAGAAGATACCGCAGACGCAGAAGATTGAACCTGTATATGTCGAGACAAGTGCATTCTACATCTTCCGTCGTGAGTTGTGGTGTGTAGATCACCAGCGTGTGGGCTTCAATCCTTATATGGCGATAATTGATCCGATAGAGGGTATAGATATCGATTATCCCGAGGACTTTGCATTTGCCGAGAAGGTGATAAACCTTTGACGCCTTTATTGTAAATGTTTTTTGCAAACAATATAATTAGAAACTTTATGGATAACTGTGAGAACAAGAAAAAATGCAAGATAGGCAGCATAGTTGTTGCTGTTGCAATAATGGTGGGCCTTATTGTGCTTGGTGTATGTATTTCTAACGGATTCGGCAAGATTGCCGATGCAGACCGCTACGTAACGGTCAAAGGACTTGCCGAGCGCGAGGTTATGGCAGACAAGGTGACATGGACAATCCCTTATTTCTGCGTCAGCAATGACATTCAGGATTTGTATGAGAATCTTGAAAGTGACCAGGAGATGATAATGTCGTTCCTTATTGAGAACGGTATCGAGGAGAGCGAGATATATACATCTACACCCTCTATCACCGACCGCCTTGCAGGCCAGTATACACCGGACCGTCTTGAATACCGTTATAGCGGCCGAAGTGCCATAACTGTATCGACTTCAAAGGTTGATGTTGTCATAGAGATGATGAAACAGGAGTTTCGTCTTATCAAAGATGGCATTTCAATAGGCGCAGAATACAGTTCCGGCAGTTCGGCTTCTTTTGAATTTACCGGCCTTAACAAGATAAAACCTGAGATGATTGAGGAGGCAACGCGTAATGCGCGCGAAGTTGCCAATAAGTTTGCTCAGGATTCCGGCAGCGAGCTTGGCGGAATAAAGAACGCAAATCAGGGCCAGTTCAGTATCGACAGCGAGGAGACAACACCACAAATAAAGAAGATACGTGTTGTAACTACGGTGGATTATATACTGAAGTGATGCGCTATAGCGCATCACTTTAAGCAATGCGGCTCTGTTTATAGTAACCCGACAATCCTTTCGAGCCACAACTTATCTGTGGCATCGAATGTTGCCAGGTGCTCGCTGTCAATGTCAAGTACAGCGGCAACCTCCCCATTCTTGATTACGGGTACAACTATCTCACTTTTGGATGCACTGCTGCATGCTATGTGTCCGGGGAATTTCTCTACATCCGGTACAACCTGTGTCATAGCCTCTTTCCATGCTGTGCCGCATACTCCACGTCCGTATGCTATGCGGCTGCATGCAAGCGGTCCCTGGAACGGTCCCAATATAAGCTCACTGTCAATTACACGGTAGAATCCCGTCCACCAGAAGCCGAAAGTTGTGTGGATCATGGCTGCGACATTTGCCATATTTGCAATAGCATCATCCTCGTTCTCTACAAGAGCAACAATCTGTTTGTAGAGTAGGGCATATTTCTCATCCTTGCCTCCTTGAGATATCTGTAATTCCTCTGCCATCGGTATAAAACTCTTTAGAAATCGGACATGTCGACCAGCTTGTTCATAATGGCATATACGGTAAGTCCCGGTATACTGTTTATACCGAGTTTCTGTGATATGTTCCTGCGGTGCGAAATGACAGTGTAGATTGAAATGTTGAACTCATCGGCAATCTCCTTGTTGGTCATTCCCTTTGCAACTGCAGCAAGTATGTCGCGTTCGCGTGCCGAAAGTTCGTTGAGGTCGTTCTTTGGAGTGTTGGCATTCTCCTCGATTGCGTTCTTCAGTTTCTGTATTATACGAGGTGCGTTGTCGTATATTCCTATGCATTCATTATACTGTCTGAGCACGTTCTCTTCATAACTGCTATGGGTGAGCGCAACGATGGCAGCATCCGTACCTCCAAAGTAGGAACGTATGTCGAGCCTTTCGTTGTAGTCAACAACAGCAGGGTTTATGATTATGATATCAAAATTGCCGTTTACGGTACTGAAATAGCTGGGGTTGCTGAGTGTCTGCACAATTGTGAATTCGGGGTTCTTGTTTATGATTGCCCCGATACCTGTTGCGACAATCTCGGACGGTTCTATCAGTACTATCCTGTATTTTCCCTCCTTATTCATGGCTCTTCTCCATTTTTTCGACAAGCGGTATAAGCAGTTTGTTCTCTATGAGTGAGTGCTTACGCAGGTCATTCTCTACATTGTAAATCCTGTTGAGCAACTCGAAACGCAGTGGCGACGAGTACTCTTCGCTAAGGTATTTTATGACGATGTTCTTAAGGTCGTTCAGCTTCTCGTTTATGTTGCTGTGGTTTTGTCCGAACTGTCCTATGTTGTATTTCCCGTTATCACCCTTGTCCTTTGCTGTCAGGCTCTCGATGTACGGGAATACAATCTCCTCCTCGTATCTGAAGTGGTTGGTCACTTCGTTGTCATAATCGTCGTAGAACTTGTCTATGAGTCTGCGGCTTACATCGTCAATCTCCTTCACAAGGTTATGGACACAGTCGTGTATGCCCGGGAAACAGGTTGTCGTGTAGTATCGGTGCGATGCACGCAGATAATTTGTTATGCTCTGTATGTCGTTCTCGCTGAGCGTGTCAATTTGCGGCACATAGTCGCGGAACGAGTAGATGTTACATATTATAAGGAACAGCTCTGCCGAGATATTATATTTTTTACAAATTTCTGCAACTGTAGCCTCTCCGAAGCCAAGCTTGATGTCAAGGCGTTGGAGTATTGACAGAAGGCTGCCGTCACTTGCTATGAGGTCGGCAACCTTCATGCGTCGGGTGTAGATTGTTTCACTGTTGTTCATGGTCTTTCGTTTTATAGTTGTTGAGTAAATACTTAAAATAATCCCCAGATTGTGTATACTGCAAATCCTGCAATCCATGCTACTGCCGTGTTGTAGGCAATGGAGAATAGTGCCCAACGTTTGCTGCCGGTCTCATCGGCTATCGCCGAGATTGTTGCAATACATGGGAAGAACAGCAGTATGAAGACAAGGAATGCTGCTGCCGAGCGTGGGGTAAAGTCGCCCGAATGTTGCAAATCCTGTTGTATGCTTTCATCTGAATCGCTGCTGTAGAGGACTCCAAGCGTACTCACTACAAGCTCCTTTGCCGGTATACTTGTTATGAGCGCAATGCTTGAACGCCAGTTCTGACCCAACGGTTCAAGTACCGGCTCAACCGCGTGTCCTATCATTGCAATGAAAGAGCTCTCGTTGATACCATCACTCTGTTCTCTGTTCTCTGTTCTCTGTACTCTGTACTCTGTACTCTGTTCTCTGTTCTCTGTTCTCTGTACTCTGTTCTCTGTACTCTGTACTCTGTTCTCCGTTCTCTCCTCCGGTCTTGGATAGTAACTAAGGAACCAGATGACAACAGTAGATAACAGTATGACCGTACCTATCTTCTTTACGTACTGTGCACACTTGTCCCACATGTGGCGTAGTGTTGCGCTGAGTGTAGGCAGACGGTAGGGCGGCAGTTCCATAACAAAAGGCGTCTCATCCTTAGGGAACTTTGTAAGTCTTAGCAAGCGTGCTGTAATAATTGCGACAGCAATGCCGAGCAGATATAACCCTACAAGAACTATTGCTGCGTGGTCGGGGAAGAATGCTCCTGCAAAAAGTACCATCACCGGCAAGCGTGCACTGCACGACATGAACGGTGTCACAAGAATCGTTATCAGTCGGCTGCTGTGACTTTCGATTGTACGGGTTGCCATGATTGCCGGCACATTGCAACCGAATCCCATAAGCATCGGGATGAACGATTTGCCGTGCAGGCCCATTTTGTGCATCAAACGGTCCATGATGAACGCGGCACGCGCCATGTAGCCCGAATCCTCCATCAACGATATGAAGAGGTACAATATGAGTATCTGTGGAATGAATACGGCGACACTGCCGACGCCGCTTATTATTCCGTTGACAATAAGGTCCTGCATAGCACCGGCAGGAATCGCTGCTGCAGCCTCTTCTCCTATCCATCCGAATAGCATCTCTATCCACTCCTGTGGATATGCTCCAAGCATGAACACCGAACTGAACATCACCCACATGACAAGTATGAAAAGCGGAAAACCGAGCCAACGGTTTGCCACAAGCCTGTCAATGCGGCGTGTCTTCTTCTGGGTATCCTTGTTGCCGGGCTTGTATGTCTCCTGTAGCGCACCGTTTATAAATCCGTACTTTGCGCCGCTTATGGCTGTCTCGACGTCGACACCTATCTGTGACTGCACTTTTTTGGAGTTGTTATGTGCGATATGTTGCCAACGTGGCAACTCCATGCATCTGTTTAGCTGGTTGACAACCTCCTTGTCGCCTTCGAGCAGCTTCAATGCCCAATAGCGTACGGGGAACTGTTGCGGAAGGTCATCGGCCTTGTGCAGTTCTGCCGACAATGGTGCCAACTGCTCCTCGATGATATTTCCGTAGTTGATGTGGATGTGTCTTATTGTCTTGTTGTTCCCCTCGAAAAGGTCGATGATAGTATCAAGCAACTTGTCGAGTCCTTTGCTGTTCTTTGCCACTGTGGGAATCATCGGGATACCCATCATCGCTCCCAAATGCTCATAGTCTATCTCTGCACCGCTGGCAAGCAACTCGTCGTACATGTTGAGCGCAACGACTGTGCGCAGGTTCATGTCGATAAGCTCTGTGGTGAGGTATAAGTTGCGTTCAAGGTTCGATGCCACAACTGAATTTATTATAATGTCGGGCATCTGCTCAAAAAGATGACGGCGCACATAAATCTCCTCGGGAGAGTATGCGGCAATGGAGTATGTGCCTGGGAGGTCGGTCAGGTTTATACGGTATCCTTTGTAGTTGAAACTGCCGACTTTTGCATCTACGGTCACACCGCTGTAGTTGCCCACATGCTCGTTCTGGTTAGCAAGGGCATTGAAAATTGATGTCTTTCCGCTGTTGGGGTTGCCAACCAATGCCACATTTATGACATTGTTTCTGCGTGTCGAAATCTTTTTCAAAGTACAGCTTGCACAACTGTTGCCGCTGCATGTCTCGCATATCGACATGCTTGTGAATGTAGGAGCCGGTGTAAGCTCTTTCTTTGCCTCCTCTTCGGGCAGAACCTCAATCATGGCAGCCTCACTGCGACGTAACAGCACGTCATATCCCATGACATGGTATTTCACAGGGTCATGCATTGGAGAGTCAAGCACCGACTTGACCTTCTCGCCACGTATGAACCCCATCTCCATTATTCGCTTGCGGAATCCTCCGTGTCCCGAAAGGCGCACAATGACAGCGGTCTCTCCATTTCTCAGTTCCGACAGTTTCATCTCTTTTACTATTCCTTGTTGCCGTAGGTTATTTTTGCTATGCAAAAATAGTTCACTTTCCCCTTTTTGGCAATAGTTGTTTTTTTTAAAATGATGCTTCTTGTAGTCATTTGTGGTGATTGTTTTCAAAATTCCTCACATCTTGCTATGCAGTAGTATCTATTTCATAACATTTTATGATTGTACATCCCCGTTTGCAGCATTAATTTTGCATCGTGGGGTTAAGCCTCCCACATGAATAAACCGAACAAATGAATTGTATTATCCCGTCCTTCTGAACGAGGACAAAAATGGACTGAGGAGAACGTTTAGCCGTCGTTCTCCTCAGTCTCTATCTAATTAGTTGTCAGTAAAGGAAGTTCTATTAACCAAAAACCAAATACTTATTTATCATTAACTTAACCTATTAACCTAAACCTTCTAAAACATTATATATCGAACTTCCATTTTTATTTTTCTTAGTCTGCTATGAGTGATATCAATGCCGCAATGCCGAGTACAGTTACCGCTGCGTCAGCTGCAGGATTGTCATAATAATCTCTGCGTACCGGTGGAGGTGGAGGTGGTGGAGGGCATGGACGCGGTGCAGGACGGTTCACAACCACAACAGGGCGGTTTGGCCTGTAATCCGGTCTGTCTGGTTTGCCTGGCTTGCCCGGTCTGTAATCCGGCTTCCTGTTATCCTTCTTTCCTATCTTATAACCTCTCTTCTCCTTACCTCTGTTTTCCACTTTAGGCTTGGCATTGCCCTTATCATTGTTTGCCATACTCTGTGCAGGTATAAGCATTCCGCCTATCAACGCTGCAATAATCATCATCTTCTTCATAGTCGTAATCTTTAATGGTTAAACCTGTTTTTATCTCTTTGTCTACCGCAAAGATATTGACACAAAAATCCCCCTGCAACGTTTATTTCCTATTCGTTGCAGGGGGAATCCCTAATATGTATGGGGAAATCCCCTTTGTTGGTTAACTAAAAAGGTGATGTCTGCGTTATGCGTCAAGTCGTAAATCCTCATTTACTCATAGTAAACTCCGGTTTACGCCTTTGTCGCAAGCCTTGCCCTCCCACTTTTTATTTAACCAACACCAAAGTGATGTCTGCGTTACGCGACAAGTCGTAAATCCTCATTTACTTATAGTAAACTCCGGTTTACGCCTTTGTCGCAAGCCTTGCCCTCCCACTTTTTATTTAACCAACACCAAAGTGATGTCTGCGTTATGCGTCAAGTCGTAAATCCTCATTTACGTTTAGTAAACTCCGGTTTACGCCTTTGTCGCAAGCCTTGCCCTCCCTCTTTTTATTTAACCAACACCAATGTGATGTCTGCGTTATGCGTCAAGTCGTAAATCCTCATTTACTTATAGTAAACTCCGGTTTACGCCTCTGTCGCAAGCCTTGCCCTCCCACTTTTTATTTAACCAACACCAAAGTGATGTCTGCGTTACGCGTCAAGTCGTAAATCCTCATTTACTCATAGTAAACTCCGGTTTACGCCTCTGCTGTTACTTGCACTCCTTTGGGCTTGAGACAAGTGAGAAGAGCCATGCGGTAATTATACTCACTACCATGCCGATAGCTCCGTAAAGGAGGAAATTGGCATCGGTGTATGCACTCAACAGGAATACAGCGACCTCTCCGGCAATGAAACCTACAAGTGCTGCATATCCCCTGACACGCTTCATGAATACGGCAATGAAGAACAGGCCTCCCAAACCACTGGTAAGCAGTCCCAGTATCTCGTTGAAGAAATCAAGGAACGACTGTATATCCCATGTGGCCATGAACAGGGCAAGCAACAGACCGATCATACCGCTGACCACAGATGCCCAACGGGCTACCGAAACCAACTGCGAATCTGTTGTGGATCTGCGGAAACGCTTCCAGAAGTCAATGGAAAAGGCTGTCGCCACACTGTTGATATTGCTCGAAATGGTACTCATGGTTGCTGCAAAGATAGCCGCAATGAGAGCGCCTGCTACACCTGCCGGCATCTGGCTCATCATGAAGAACGGAAAAATGGCATCAGATTGTCCCATTGTCACGTCAAGTTCTGTCGGGTGGGTCTTGTAGAAGGTGTAAAGGCCTGTACCTATCATATAGAAGGCAACAGATACGAATACACTCATAAGTCCGTTGACAAGAATTCCACGGCCGGCAGATTTCTCGTCGGCTGTAGTGAGGTAGCGTTGGATGACTGTCTGGTCCGAGGTATATGAAATAAGGTTGTTGGCCAAGCCGCCGAGTATGATTACCCACCACGTGGCCTGCGACCAGGTACTGCTCAGGTCGAACAGCCGCAGCTTGTCGTTTTCCAATGCGATGTCAATGCATCCGCTTATTCCACCTTCAGTACCGACAGCAAGGTATACAACAGCAAATATCGCTCCAAAAACAAGTATCAAGCCTTGTACAACGTCGCCCCATATAACGGCTTCCACGCCGCCCATGGTACAATAGATGATTGTGACCAGTCCCATAAGGACTATACACATATAGATATCGATACCGGTTACGGCTGTAAGCGCCAATGATGGCAGATAGAGCACGATGGCCATGCGTACTATCATGAATATACAGAAGAACGTTGAAGCCAACATACGGGTGAAGAGGTTGAAACGTACCTCAAGAACTTCGTATGCGCTGGTGACGTTGAGTTTGCGGAAGTAGGGGAGATAGTATTTGATGACTGGGAAACTTACTAAGAGTATCATCCACAGCATCGGGTAGTATGTCCAGTCGGTTGAGTAGGCTTTGGCAGGAATGGTCATGTAGGTGATGGCAGAGAGCATTGTGGCATATATGCTGATACCGGCAGCCCACCATGGGATGCGTCCACCGCCTTTGAAAAAGTCTTCACTGCCGTTCTCTTTGCGCATGAAGTAGAAACCCATGCCCAACATTGCAATAAGGTAGAGTACGAGGATTGTCCAGTTGAGCCATCCGAAGTTCTTGTCGTTGCTCACTTCAATGTGTGTCACGTCGGCACTGCGCACACCGGGCATAAGTTCGCCTCCGCTGTATATCCATCCCTTACCGTCCTCTGTAGGGGTAAGACAAGCTCCGGCACGGGCCAGTTTGCTGTCACCGGGGATCAGCCCCCATGAATCGGTGATTGTATGGTAGGTGAGTACTTCCTTGCGGAAACGGTACCATTCCGGGTCGTGACGCAGGTACATGCTGTCCTTTTTTCCCTCTATTGCATTCAGGAAGATATCATGGTCGACACCACCGAAGAATGCTACATGGCTGTAACCTACAGGAGTGCATGTACTGCCCACAATGGCCTGTATCTTCTGCTCCTGTTTGCCGTCGACACTCTTGCCTGTTCTTGCCAAAGTCGGTGATGTGCGTTTCCATTGCTTGGATGTCACGTCACCTTTTTTAAGTTCTGCAATGGGGATGAACACGCCATCGGTATGTACCATCGGGCTCATTCCTTCGTCCTTGGATTGGTATCCGCCAAATATAAATAGGTTGTAGCCTGTGGCGGTGTTCTGCACCGCCATGCATGGCTGTATGCGGCAATCATCGGGTATCGTGCCTACTTTGTCCCATGCTTTGCCATTGCTGGGGATCGGTATTGCGTATACGTCCTTGTTGGGGATGCTGTTGCTTTTTCCTCCGGCAATCCAGAGCATGCCGTCATGGTAGGTTGCTGCAAAGTTGTCCAATGCTTTGGGTAAGGATGGGAATGGGGTGGATGTACCATCTGTGACATTGATGAGAGTACACTCGCTTAGTGAACCGGTTTCGTCCATTCCGCCCAGATAAACGTAGCCATCGGGAACTTGTACGCTTGCTCCGTAGGCACGAGGGTAGTATACTTTCTTCCCGCCGTCGGCGCATGGGACGTCAGGAAAGTCGCATCCTCCGTAGGTGGTCAGTTCGCCATTGACCAGGCCTGCATAATGACCCGAAACGGCTCTCTTAATGGGTTTGGCGGATGATACGGTAATCCTGTTCTGCGCCATGCAAATCATTGAGCATAACAAGAGTGACAGTATGAGATGTTTTTTCATAAGCAGATTCTCATTTTGTCAATATGTTACACAACTCGAATGATTTTATCATCATTCGTGGAATGTGGAAAGGTCCTTTGAAAATGTTGCCTTTTGCAGGCTGTGCCACAGTTCCGTCACGGTGCAGATAGCCATACCACTCTCCGAATTCTGTATCGGGGAAGTGTGCATATGTCCACTCGCTTATCTGCTTGTGCCATATGAGGTACTTGTCGTCTCCGGTTGCCTCGTATGCATACAGTGTGGCAATGATGGCTTCGGTCTGCGGCCACCAGAACTTCATGTCCTGCGAGTAATCCTGCGGTGGCAGGTTGCGGCAGTCGCGGAAGTTTATTATACCTCCGTACTGCTTGTCCCAACCCCATTCCCACGACCAGTCAAGAATCTGAAGGGCCTGTGCGGTAATCTCCTTGTCCCATCCGCGGTATTTTGCCTCCTCGAGCAGGAACCATGCGGTCTCAATGCAGTGTCCGGGGTTTATGAGGCGTCCGTTGATTGTGTCTATGAACTCTCCGTTAAGGCCTACTGTCTCAAGCAGTGCTTTGAACTCCGGCTTCATGAAATCCTTGAGCGATGCTATCGATTCATTTATCTGCCGGTCGAGTACAGGGTCGCTGATGACATTGCGTATGCGTGATGCCGTGTTGATGAGAATCATTACAAGCGAGTGCCCTTTTGCTTCCATTGCAGGCAGGTACTTTGGCTCCATGTAGCCCGGAGTAGCAACGAACTTACGGATGTCTTTGAAAAGCTTGAGTGCCTTTTCGGCATATGTCATGTCACCGCTTGCCTTTGCATACTCAGCCATGGCGATTGCTGCAAAACTCTCCGAGAATACATAGCGGCGTTTGCGCAGCGGTGTGCCGTCTGCCATTACTTCGAAGTACATCCTGCCGTCGGTGTCAAAGCAGTGTGCCTCAATGAAATCTATTGTACTTTTTGCAGCAGCCAGCCACTCGGGGTTTTTCTCTATGGTGTTGTAAGCAAAACTGCAAACAAAAGCAAAACGGCCCTGGAACCATACCGATTTTGTGCTGTCGATGAGAGAACCGTCGCGGTTGACGCATGTATATACACCACCGTTCACACGGTCAAGACCATTCTTGATCCAAAAGGGCATTATGTCATTTACAAGGTCGTCACGGTATTTCTGTGACCAACCTTCGAGATATTCTTTCCAATTCATAGTGTCTTGTCTTTATTGTAATTCCAATTAAAAGTTCCCTCTCCTTGGGAGGGGGCGGACACGCCGGTACCGCCCCTACGGTGTCTGTACTCTGTACTCTTTTGGGCTTTTTAGAATTTATTGCAACGTTCAAAGAAATTGATAGCCTCAAGCTCCTTGCGCATGGCAGCCTCCTCTTCGTCGGTCATGTTCTGGAACGGGGTGCGGTTCTTGCCAAGGTCAAGGCCTATGAGTTTCATTATGCGCTTTCCGCCCACGATGTTGCCGCGGTAGTGGCAGATGACGTTGATTACTTCCTGTGAGAAGTTCTGCAACTCGCGTGCCTTCTCAAGGTCACCCGCGTTCCATGCGTCGATGATGCCGGCGAGATTGCAACCGTTGTAATTGGTCGTTCCTCCGATGCCACCCTGTGCACCGCCCATGGCAAGGCAGGGAAGGATTGTCTCGTCCTGCCCGTGGAGCATGTCGAACTTGCCGTTCTTGTAGAGACGGCACTGGTTATATTCGTAAAGGCTCTCGAAGGTATACTTGATTCCAGCGAAGTTTGGGATGCGGCCGTCTACAGCCTCAAGGAACTTTACCATTGGCAGGAATGCACCGTTGAATGCAGGGATGTGATAGAAGTAGAACGGCAGTTCCGGAGCAGCCGATGCAATCTCCTCGCAATACTTGACGAGTTCTTCTACGCGGCCTACCTTTGGGAACGGAGGTGCCATGGCGCCGATTCCGAACACACCCATCTTCTGTGCATGTTCAGCCATGCGGCGGCTTGACTTCACGCATGTGCTGCCCACATGTACGATAATCTTGAAACCCTCGGGTGCTGCTGCAACCCATGCTTCGGTCAATTTTATGCGCTCCTCTTCGGTGAGCATGTAGCCTTCGCCCGATGAACCGTTGATGAATACACCCTTCATGCCGTTCTTTGCCAGCATCCTTGCGTATGCAGGAATAGGTTCGTAATTCACTTCACCGTTCTCGTAGAATGGGGTGAAGGGAGCGTCGATAAGTCCGATAATCTTTTCCATATATATTTAAATTACAGTTTGAATATTTTATTGATGTTTTAACCTACAAAAAAAAGAAAAAATATCTTTAAACGCAAATTTGAATGTTGAAATGTGGCAGCGGAAATGTGACTGTATGGATTTTTTCCGTATCTTAGCAAAAAGATTGAAGAGATGATAAAGGACTTGGTATTCGATTTCGGAGGAGTGTTGACAACCATTGACACAGAGCGCGCATTGCAGAAATTCCGCGAACTCGGAGTTCCTGCTCCCGAGGAGTATATAAATTCATATTGCCAGAAGGGACCTTTCTTTGAACTTGAGAACGGCGACATCGATGCAGATGAGTTCTGTAAACGTCTGAGCGTGATATGCGGTAGGGAAGTGGCCTTTGAACAGGCAAAGGATGCGTGGTTGGGTTTTCTTGTAGAGATACATGTGCATCTGCTGGAATACCTGCAGACACTGCGTGGCAAATACCGCCTTTCGGTGCTCAGCAATACGAATCCCTTTATACAGAGTTGGGCGCTTACGCCCGATTTTACTCCTGGCGGCAAGTCGCTTGCAGATTATTTCGACAATCTTTTCTTCAGCTACCGCATGCGCTGCTCGAAACCAAGCAGCGAAATATACCTCAGAATGCTTGACGATGGCAATATGAAGGCCGATGAGACACTCTTTGTCGATGACGGTGCTGCCAACATTGAGGCTGCTGCAAATGTGGGTATCAGAGTGCTTAAGGTTGAGAACGGCAGCGACTGGCGTTCTGCACTTGAAACCGAACTTTTGGGAAATTAAAAAACATAAATACAATGAAAAGGACATTTCTGCTATTGGCAGCCGCTATGCTGCTTTTCTCATGCTCTTCGGGGCGCAAGGTGGTTGAACTCACCAGATTAGTTCCTGCCGAGGAGGTGACGGTAAATTATGATGAGTGTTTTACCGGCAAGACAATGCGATTCGATTTTCATCATGCGGGTGACAGTGAAAACGAAACATACTATTTCGACAAACTCATACGCGAAGGCGACTGGGCCGGTTCACGTGTCTCTCTCATAAATCCTTTCGATTATGGCGAACAGCATTTCCGTATCATTGACAACGCTACGGGAAAACTTATATACAAGAACAACTACTGTACGCTCTTCAACGAGTGGCAGACAACACCCGAGGCAACTGCCACACAGCGTTCTTTCCCCGAAGGTGTGATATTCCCGGAACCAAAGAACGACTTTACTATTGAGTTCTATGCACGCGACCACAAGACAAAAGTGTGGGAAAAGAAATATTCTCAGAGCATTAAAGTCAAGGATTTCAATATCTATCCAGCCGTAACGCCTTATGAGAGTGTTGACATACATATCGGCGGTGATATCGCCAACAGTCTCGATATCGTTCTGTTGCCCGATGGCTTTACAGCAATCGAGAGGGAGAAGTTTATGTCTGCATGCAAGATGTGGAGCGATGCCCTTTTCTCATATGCACCATTCACTCAGAACAAGAACCGTATCAATGTACGTGCGGTGTGGGCGCCATCACAGGAGAGCGGCATAAGCGTTCCCGGAAAAGGGGAGTGGAAAAATACTCTTCTCGGCTGCAGGTTCTACACCTTCAACAGCGAGCGCTATCAGATGACCGAAGAGTTCCAGAAGGTCCGTGACGTGGCATCATCGGCACCGTACGAGTGTATATATATATTGACAAATACCGACAAGTACGGAGGTGGTGGCATCTATAACTATTACGGACTTGGTTCTGCAGGCAAGACCGGCAAAACCGGCGAGGTGTATGTACACGAGTTCGGCCACTCGCTCATGGGACTTGGTGACGAGTATGTTGAGATTGGCAATACCGTAAGCGCTCTCTACCCCGAGGGTGTCGAACCCTGGGAGGCAAACCTTACACGTTTTGTCAACTTCCACGGCAAGTGGGAGAATAGGATTGCCGAGGGTACTCCTGTCCCTACAATCAAAAAGGATGGAACAACAGAAAAGGATTGGAAAATCGGTGCATATGAAGGTGGCGGTTATCTTGAGAAGGGAATCTATCGCGGATGGCCTGAATGTATGATGAAGGCACTGACCAATTTCTGCCCGATATGCCAGGAGGCGATAAGCAGGTATCTTGATTACATGTGCAAATAAATCAAACACGGAGAAACCGACGTCGGTTTCTCCGTGTTTGATTTATTTAACGCATTTTGCATTGTCTCATTCAACATACTTTATCTCTGTTCTGCGGCCTGTTCCGTCGGTGAATGCTACGGGGCAATTCTGACTGTCGAAACTCCACTTGCCATAAAGGTACTTGGGGGCACCCTCTTCCTTCACGATATTGCCTTTGCTGTCTCTCTCTACAATCGCCAGAGGAAGGTACGGACTTGTTGCGCCGAGCATTCCGAAGGCTGCCAGCTGGTACGAAGCGTAGTATTCTGTACGGTTGGCATATGTAGCCTGCTCAACACCCCAGTAGCCGAAGTAACCCGAGAAGTCGAAGTTTGTCTTGTTTCTGGTTGATGAATACCTCACATCGTTCTTGCGGTCGAGCATGACGGAGTCATTCTCGGCATCCATAGCCATATACTTTATATATCCTGTGACATTGCCCGATGCGTCACGCGAAGGCGTGATGATGAGACCTGCATCGGTATATGCCCTTTGGAGCTGTGTCGCGGAGTATTCGAGGTCCATTGATGATATCTCGGCCAGTGTGCCGTTCTCATTGAAAACTCCATAATCCTTGCCTCGCTCTGTTGTGTTCCAATCCGGAAATTCGGGATATTCGCGCGATAGGGTATATTCCACGCGGAACTTCTCATTGTCGAAATAGTAGTTTGCCTGCGAGGTTATGTAGCACTTGTAGTAACGTACCACATTGTCGAACTGTACTGCGCGGTGGTGTACAATGTTTGAATTTATCTGCTTGATGCGACCCTGCGTGTCATATTCAAAGTTATGCTCCCATGAGTAGTCGCGGCCCTCGACACTGTTTGTCGTCTTGATTTGTGCAACCATTCTGCGGCCCGGTACAGGTTCGTACGGTGAAACTGCTGTGTTTGCGTTGTAATCGTCATCATCACTGCATGCAACAAGACTTGTGGACACAAGCGCCATCAACAGTATGTAAAAAAAACTCTTCTTCATATTTGTGCTCTTATAAATTACAAACGCGAATATAGTTCATTTCGGTCTTAATAACCAAATTTATCACGTTAATTAATATTGTATACCGGGGACTGAAACTTCCCGATGCTTCCGTTGTTATAGTTTTCAAAGCACTCAATTATGGCATTTATAGATTATTACAAGGTTCTCGGTATTGATACCAATGCTTCCCCCGATGATATAAAGAAAGCATACAGGCGCCTGGCAGTCCGTTATCACCCTGACAAGAACAAGGACAATCCCCAGGCCGAGGAGCGTTTCAAAGAGATAAGCGAGGCATACAGTGTACTTGGCGATGCCGAAAAACGTCGCAAATATGATGAATATGGCGAGCACTGGATGCATGCCGATGAGTATGAGGCGCAGCGTAGCCGTTACAGCAGTGGCGGAGGGTTTGATTACGGTGGCTTCGGTGGCTTCGGAGATTTTTCAGGAAACAGTTATAACAGCAGCGGTTTCAGTGATTTCTTCGAACAGCTTTTCGGCAGCGGTGCATTCGGTACACGTAGCAGCGAAGTGGGGCGCGATATACAGGCTACCCTTGAGATTACACTGCGTGATGCAGCCGTCACACACAAACAGACATTTACTGTGGCAGGGGAGAGTATACGCATAACAGTACCTGCCGGCATTGCCGACGGACAAAAAATACGTATCAGGGGCAAAGGGGTACCGTCGCCCTCAGGCAAAGTGCGTGGTGACCTTTATATAACCTTCAAAGTGCTGCCCGATAATCTCTTTACCCGTAGCGGAGATAATCTTTACACTGTGGTCAACGTAGATGTTTTTACACTTATTCTTGGCGGTGAGGCTGATGTGCCTACCCTTGATGGGAATGTAAAGATAGCCTTGAAACCGGATACCAGGCCAGACAGCAAGCTCCGTCTTCGAGGAAAGGGCTTCCCCTTGTACAAGCAACCGGCTAAGAGGGGTGACCTTATTGTTGTCGTGAAGGCAGCGCTGCCTGTGCTGGATGAGGTACAGAGAAAAGAATTAAAGAAAATAATGAACAGGTAGTGCCTGTTCATTATTTTACATGTTTCAGTTCGGTTTGCTCCCAAAATGACAATTTTTCGTGGAAAGGGATTTCTCACTATCGTTATTCGCGTAACTCATCGAAAACCTCTTTTGATTTTTTCATTAAGGTATGGTCGAAATGACATTGTCGGCCTTTTTTGCTTTTATCAGCAACTCATCGCACCGCAGCAGTTGATGACTTGTCCGCTAACGTATGCCGACATGTCACTGGCAAGGAAGAGTGCCACATTGGCTACATCCTCTGGGTTGCCGGCACGGCGCAAAGGTATTGTCTTTGCCCACTCGGCACGCATCTCCTCGGGAATGGCACTCGTCATGTCCGTGACAATGAATCCCGGTGCAATGCAGTTTGCTCTGATACCTCGCGGGCCCATTTCCTTGGCTATTGACTTTGCAAGGCCTATGAGTCCGGCCTTAGATGCTGAATAGTTGCACTGTCCGGCATTGCCGTTCTCACCTACAACCGATGACATGTTTATGATGCTTCCGCCGCGCTGCTTTGCCATGAAAGGCACTACCGCGCGCGTGAAGTTGAATGCCGACTTAAGGTTGGTGGTGATTACTGCATCCCACTGCTCCTCAGTCATTCGCAGTATGAGGCCGTCCTTGGTTATTCCGGCATTGTTCACGAGCACGTCGATACGTCCGAAATCCGCTACGACCTCCTTTACCACCGCATCGGTAGCCGCAAAGTCGGCCGCGTCGGCGGCATATCCCTTGCATTTCACTCCCAATGCCTCAATCTCCTTGACGAGTTCTTCGGCATTGCTGTTTATCTGACGGTAAGTGAATGCCACATTGGCTCCTGCCTGTGCAAACTTTACCGCTATGGCGCGGCCTATTCCCCGTGTCGCTCCTGTTACAAGAGCGGTCTTTCCTTCCAAAAGTTTCATGATGTGTATATTAAAACAACTTCTTATTGCGAAGATAATTCATTACCTTGAAATTACGGCAATTTTTAACCATGAAAGTGTGCGAAATATCATTAATTGAATTGTACGAATTTACTGGATTTTAGTTTTTTAACATTTGTGCAAATGTTTGATTTTTAAAAGTTTTGGTGTATGTATGTGGCTGATATATAACTATATATCTGTTTGTGTGATTGCAAATTTTTGATTAATTTTACATGTGAAGGTAAGGCCTTATGGCTCATTCTGTAGCCTGTGGGCATGTATAATTATCAAAAGAAAATTTTTATGAACAAGATCTATTCAGAGCCTATCCTTAAGGCTGAATCATTGGTTGAAGGTGTAAAGAAACAGGCCGATGCGCTTGCAAAGAAGGGTATTGCTGTCGATGCCGGGAGATTGTCGGATGCGTGCCGTGCGCTTGAGCAGGCTGGCGAGGCGCAGGATGCAGCAGAGGCAAAATTGAAAGAGGTGCGCGAGGCAGCACATGCTCGCCTTGAGGAACTCAAAGAGGTTTTCAATGCTTCAAAAGCACCGATCAAGCAGAACTTTCCGCCTGAAGTGTGGCTCTCTTTCGGCATCCAGGACAAGAAGTAGCAAGGCTTATGTTGTGATACAATAAATGCGATGGGCAATTGCCCATCGCATTTATTGTAGTTATTATCTTGTTAAGAATCAGTTCTTTTTGTAGAGTGTAGGCATTGTACCGCGAGCATCGGGATATACTCCGTAGCTGTTGTAATTGCTGTCGAACTGCATGAACTTGCTGTTGTATGTATTTGTAATCTTTGCAGTGCCGTCTGCGTTGAACTCAATAGTCCATACACCGCCCTCTGCCGGGAGAGTAGTGTCAAGGTTCACGCTATTAAAGTTGCCTGTCATGTAGAGGTAACGGCCAAGAGCGTCCTTGATGCTGTAACCGCCGTCAACAGCCTCAATAACGAATACGTTGTCATCGGTTGTGTTGATTACACCGTTAGCGGGTGCAACTGTTGTCACAGGCAGATAGCCATAACTCTTTGATGCATCGAGTGCTGTTGCCTGGTTGGTGCCTGCTACGATAAGGTACTGTGCACCGGCTGTAATTGATGTAACGGCCGTGAAGTCAAATTTGTCGGCAGAAGGAGTCTCAGGCTCTTCGCCGCCTTCCTCTTCGCCACCTTCTTCGTTACCGCCACCGGAGATTGAACCGTCGGTTGTTGTCAATGAAGCATCGTCAACGAGGAATGAAGCACCGTTGCCGGCCTTGTTGTTCATAATGACAAATGCAACCTCTGTCTGCTCTGTGAGGGTAAACTCGTATACTCTTGCTGTCCACTCTGCAGGTGCTGCTGACGCAGCTGCTGTCTCGTAAGTGTACTTGCTTGAAACTGCCTGGCCATTCTCGATGGGCACGTATCCGATACGGCAAAGACCTGCGTCGGCTCCGTTTGCCTTGAAATATATGCTGAATGTATATGTGCCGGCTGCAAGAACATAGCTCTGTGATGCAAGGCGCTTGTTGCTGTTTGCAACGCCTGCTACTGCGATAGAGTAGTTGCCTGTGCGCGCGTCAGTGCTCTGCGAAACAGTTGCATTGTGCCCAGCTGGGCCTGCCCATGCTACAGCTGCACTTCCGTTCCAATCCTCGAAACTGCCGTTTGTGAGCATGTTCTCACCGCTTGGAACAACAGGTGTATCGGGTGTATCAGGAGTCTCGGGCTCCTCAGGTGTCTCGCCTGTAGCTGCACCGTGTGCAACAACGAAGTTCTTCACTTCCCATGTACCGGCCTTTGTTGTCGCATTATAACGGAGTGCAAAAGTAACGGTGCTCTTGCCAAGGAAATCGGCAGGAACTGCTACGTTGGCCTTGTAGAATGTATTCCAGTCTGCACCCTCTACGGCACCGTAAGGAATATTCACCCAAGATGCTGTTGCAACATCGCCAGAGAAGTCGTTGCAGATGAGCAACTGGTGGTTGTCGGCAACCTTACCGCTCTCGGCATAACGGATGATATACTCGAATGCTACATATGCCTCTGTCTCGTTTGTGAGGTCGATTGTAGGTGAAACAAGCCAGCTTGTAGCCTCCATGTTTGTATCAGCCTTGCCGTCACCGTCTGTGTCAACATATGAAGTTGCCTTTGCTGTGCTGTAGTCTATAATCCAAGGATAGTTGCCAACGGTCTGATGTGTTGTGAATGCACCGAAGCTTGTTGCGAATGTCTCGCTGATGTATGCACCCTCGGGAGTCTCGGGCTCTTCGGGTTCTGCTGCTGTGCCGTGTGCTACCTTGAAGTTCTTTACCTCCCATGTACTTGCTTTTGTTGTGGCTGTGTAGCGGAGTGCGAAAACGACACCGCTCTTGCCGAGGAACTCTGCAGGAACTGCAACGTTTGCCTTGTAGAATGTAACCCAGTCGGCACCTTCTACTGCACCGTAAGGAAGGTCGGTCCATGTTGCTGCAGTAGGGTCACCGGCATAGTCGGCGCTGATGAGCAACTGATGGTTGGCTGCAACCTTACCGCTCTCTGAGTAGCGGATGATGTACTCGAATGCAGCATATGCCTCAGTTTCCTCAGTGAAGTCTACCGGAGCAGATATAAGCCAGCTTGTAGCCGCTTTGTTTGTACCGTCGACATAAGATGTTGCCTTTGCAGTCTTGTAGTCGATGATCCATGGAGTCTCGCCTACAGTCTCGATTGGAGTAAATACACCGAAGTCCGATGCAAATGTCTCATTGATGTAAACACCCTTTCCGCCGTTTACAGGGAAATCGTATGGCGAGTCGGGTGTGTCTGTACACGCGGTGAACGCGAACAGAGTCATCGCTGCCAAAAATAAATTCTTGAGTTTCATGATTGTTATTTTTTTTGATTGTTGTTGTTACTCTTTATTCGGCAATCTGCTCGATGTCGCTTGTTGAGCTTATTACAAACTGCCAGTAATCCTTGAATCGTGTGAGCACACCGTTGATGTTGAGCTTGCCGTCAGGCATAGCCTCGTTTGCGAAGTCGGCATATGTGCTCATTCGCAGTACAAGGTTGGTCTTGCCCATCTTTATGTGGCGTTCTACAACGTTGTTGTATGCAAGTTCCTCCGGTGCCCACAATGCTGTACCGTCGGCCTCGGTAATCTCTACATTCTCAAGACGTACGAACTTGGCAAGATTGTCCTTGTTCTCGTTTGTAAAGAATGATTCGTCAATTACCTCAGGAGTCATCTCTGGCTGTGTCTTGTCGGGTGCACCGATAAGGCGTACATGTTTGGGGAAGACGCTCTTGCCCATACGGCCGATGCTGCCCTCATAAAGACCGCCTACCTGTGCCATGTATCCGTAACCACCTACATGAAGGCCCTTGCAGTCGATGCGTACGCGCTGGCCTATCGGCAGGGTAGCGTAGAGGCCTACATCGTTTACACCTATTATTATAGCACCGGTCTCATCATTGATGATGAACTGCTTGTAAACGTTGCCAGTCTCGTCGTTGGCAACCACAACACCTTCTATGATGGTCTCGTCGGTCACCTCCTTGGCACCGTTTGCCGAAATTGTTGACTTGTATTCTGCTTTCAGGTCGGCAATAGTCGTGTTTGCCTCGCCAATCTCGTTGTTGCCGAACGGGGGCTCCTTGAAATCGGGCTCGTCAAAGTCATTCATGCACGATGTCGCTGTAAAGAGCGAGAGTGCAAGTACTGATAGATATTTTATTGCTTTCATATTCTTTATCTCCTTTTTATATTAGAAACGGAAACCGATGTTCAAGTAAGCATTGAATGCGTTGGCATAGTAGAGGAACGGGTTCTTTGAGAACTTGTATGTGCGTGCCTCGCCGTCGGCATAGCTGTCGCCACGGTTCTGTTCATAACCTCCGGTAATCATCTTCTGGTTGTTGAGGATGTTGTTGAGGCTGAGGTTGATGTTGAGTCTCTTGCCGCCTCTGAGGTTGATGCTCTTGCCGATAGATGCGTCTACCATGAAGTCACCGCGTCCCTTGAACTGTGAAGGAAGGTTGAGGACCTCCTTGCCTGTGGTAGCGTCAATGACAGGCTTGCCTACAACGCTCTCAAGGCGTGCATACTTAGATGCGTCGATGTAGATGTCGTCATAGTAGTTCACGTTTGCGCTCAAGTACCAGCCGTTCACGTTGTAGTCAACGCCAAGGCTTAATGCTGTGAGCGGTGTACCGTCAACCTTTACACCGTCCATGTATACCTTGTCGTTCATTACTACCTTCTCGTTCTCGCTGATGAGGAAGCCCTTTGCGTTGTCGGTATACTCTGCGTTGCCCACTGATGCAACAGCGTTGAAAGAGAGCGCTGATGTGACGTTGTATACGATTGCAGCCTCAACGCCGTAGTGTACCTTGTTCACGCCTGTCATCGTAAGGTATGTGAACTGTGACTGAAGGTCGTTGTAGAATGCATTCTGCTCAACAAGGTCGTTAAGCATTGTGTAATATCCTGTAAACTTTGCTGTGACAGGGCCTGCAGCGATTCTGTAAGATGCCTCTGCACTGAAGATGTTCTCATTCTCGAGACCCTGAACGAAGTCGTTGCGCATACGGGGAGCGATGAATGAGTTATATGCGATAGGCGCGCGGTTCTCGAAACCTGCACCCAAAGAGAGGGTGTTGTATGCATTGAATGTGAATACCATGCCGAGCTTTGCACCACCGCCAAGGAAGTATGCTGTGCCGCTGCTGCCCTTCGAGAACTCCATTGCGCGTCCGTTACGCATGTGTCCGTAGCGCTCCATTGTGGTACCCTCAACATTAGCGCCAGCAAAGAGGTGGAAAATGCCCTTGTTGAACTGGTGCTGATAGAAGAGGTTCGCCTTGTTCACGTAGAGGTCGTAATCGTATCCGAATACATCATCCTCCTTGATCTGACGGTTGGGGTTGTCGACATCGTTCTGTACGTAGTCGCTGCTGGGGCCGAAGTCACCCACAGAGAACTTGTCGATGTCGGTGTACTTGTCTGCACCCAAAAGGTCGCTCATGGTCTTGTAGTGCATTCCCTTTGTTGTGCCCAGGTTAAGTCCGATTGTACCGGTATTGCTCTTGTTGTACTCGATGTTCAATGTAGAACCGAGGTTGAGTGCGAGCTGGTCGTTGTGACGACGCTCTACATAGTAGAGGCACTCGCCGCCTACTGCATTGGCCTGGCTGTTCGCAAAGTACATATAGTCCCAGTTGAGCTGGCGGTTTGCCTTGCTTGCCTTCCAGTAGTTGTAACGGGTCATGTAGTCGTTGTACTCGTCGTCGGTTGGGGTATACTCAAGATCCCAAACGTCATATGCCGCACTTGGCAGGTTCTGGTAGTAGTTGGGACGTGGGTCGGCAGCATTACCGTTCCAGCCGAGGGCTGTTGTGCTGTACATCGAGTATTTGCCGAACAGTGATGTTGTCAACTGCATATCGTCGTTGATCTTATAGTCCCATGTGAGGAGCAGCGAAGGCTCGAATGAGTTTACGACACGTGCATTGCGCTTCTCGCCATCCTGATAACCCCAGTTAGGGTTGTAGTAGTGGCTGCCTGCAAGCCAATAGGCCTCCTCTGTGGCAGCGCCCTGCTGTGCACGCTCTGTTGGAGAACCCCAAGTCGCGATAGAGATGCTGTGCTGGTCGTTGATCTTCTTCTCGGCAGCAAGGAAGTAACCGAGTGAGTTGTAGAATGTACCTTCGATAACACCCTCGTTTGCCCAACGGTAGGATGCAGATGCTGTGAATGCCCAGCCGTTTTCCATAAGTCCGGTAGAGCCGGTGTACATGAGGCGTGCAAGGTAGTTGCGGTTACAGCCTACAAGAGACATCTTGTTGCCTGCGGCATACTGGCTCGCACGCATGTTGATGTTGCTTGCGCCACCTATGGTGCTGAAACCGAAACGGTTGTGCTCAAGGAATGTCGCACCCTCCTTGTTACGGGTAGCGTCGTTGAGACCGCCGATCATGCCGTAGCTGAACTGGCCTCTCTCGGCATCGTTCAACATCACACCGTTGGCATACACGTTGTTGTACATTGACTCATAGGCACGGATGCGGAAACGCATGGGGCTGAAGAGGTAGCCTACCTCTGAGAGGAAGTAGTCATCGTTTGATGATACCATAGCTGTTGTACCTGCGTAATCATCATCATCGCCCAGCTGGCCTTCGGAGAATGTGTACGATTCGTTGTTGTCGTCACTTATAGTGATGACGTTGTCCACTTTCGCATCCTTGTTAAGGAGCGTGTCGGCATAGAGCTGACGTGCAGGCGGCTGTTTTATCAAGCCGTCCTTGGTTGACTGTCCTTGTGCGTTGACACCTGTTATGCAGGCGAAACATAGTGACATGAACAGTGCAAATTCAGATAATTTGACCATAATATATATATAATGTTTTAAAATATAGTCAGTTGTGGTTTTATTTCAAGTGTTGTTTGTGAACAAATGTCAAACCAAAGACCTAAATAACATACAAAGATGATAAAAAGTTATTGTTCTGGAAAGTGTTGGGCGCTTTTTTTATTGACAGATTGTAAAATTCGTTTCTTGAATGATTTTTTGAGGAGTTCGTTATGGTTGTAATGATAATATTTGCTAATTTTACACCAATATTTCGGTACTATGGCAATAAATGATTAATTTAAAACGCAATATGAGAAAATTTAATTTGTTGTACCTCCTCTCTCTGTTGTTTGTGTTTGTATTTACAGCAAACGCGCAGGAGAAGAAGTACGAAGTTTACAGCGTAGGTTTCTACAACCTGGAAAATCTGTTCGATACGATCCATGATGCCGGAAAGAACGATTTCGAGTTTCTTCCTGACGGTACAAACAAGTGGGGAACGCTAAAGTATACCAACAAACTCAAGAACATGGCGACAGTGCTGAATGAGATGGGTACAGATGTGTTGCCTGTAGGTATGGCAGCAGTGGGCGTTTCAGAAATCGAGAACAGCCGTGTGCTCCACGATCTGGTGAATCATGAGATTCTTGCTCCACGCGGTTGGGATTTCGTGCATATCGAAGGTCCCGATAAACGTGGTGTCGATTGTGCACTCCTTTACAATCCAAAACTCTTCAAGCCGACAAATTCAATGCTTGCGCCTTATACGACTGTTGACAACGATACCACCTACAAGACCCGTGGATTCCTTGTCGTTACAGGCGAAATGGGTGGCGAGACAGTCCATATTATTGTCAACCACTGGCCTTCACGTTATGCGAAGTCCCCGGCACGTGAACGCGCAGGCATACTTGTCCGTGAACTCAAGGATTCGATAATGAAATCACAGCCCGATTCAAAGGTGATCATAATGGGTGACATGAACGATGACCCTGATGACAAGAGTATGAAGACATGTCTTGGTGCTGTACGTGAGAAGAAAGATATAAAAGGTGATACAGACCTTTATAACCCATGGTGGAATATCCTGCGCAAGAAAGGTCATGGAACTCTCAAATATAAGGGCAAATGGAACCTCTTCGACCAGATTGTGCTCAGCGGTAACCTTGTAGGTGATGACCGTTCAACATTGAAGCTCTACAAGACCGAGATTTTCTCACGTAACTACATGTTCCAGCAGGAGGGCCGCTACAAAGGCAATACAAAACGTACCCATGCAGGTGGAGTATGGCTCAACGGCTATAGTGACCACTTGCCTGTGATTGTGTATTTGTTGAAGGAAGCAAAATGATCGGTTTGTGATAACACGCAATCTGCTGTGTTGCATTGGATTCTAAGGCTCAGTCGAGTACGTCGTGTACACTCCTTACGCCTTAAATCCATGCGCCTTGCATCTTGTAACGTAAACGACCCATTTCGTCATTAAAACCGGGCATTTCGTATAAAACAGCCCTTTACTTTTCTCAATCACCTTTTTATGCTATCTTTGTAGATATATAATACAACAGACACAAAACACTATGCATTTACCGGTTGGGACACTTCTGAAGAATGGAGATTATAGAATAGAAAAGGTACTCGGTCAGGGCGGCTTCGGTATAACCTACCTTGCCGAACAGACAGGTCTCGGCCGCAAGGTCGCCCTCAAGGAGTTCTTCATGCAGGAACACTGTAACCGCGATGCGGACACCGCTCAAGTTTCCGTCCCCTCTGACGGCAGCAGAAAACTCGTCGAGCGCTTCCGTCAGAAGTTCCTCAAAGAAGCAAGGCTCATAGCCTCCTTCGACAACGGCAACATCATAAAGATTTTCGATGTCTTTGAAGAGAACGGCACCGCCTACTATGTAATGGAATACCTCGAAGGCAAGAGCCTCAAGGCAATGGTAGAAGAGGGCGGAGCATTGGCAGAATCCACAGCGCTGAAGTACATCCGTCAGGTAGCCGACGCCCTTCGCGAAATCCACTCCCACAACCTTCTTCACCTCGACGTCAAGCCCGCCAACATAATGCTCAACCGCAAGGGCCAGGCCGTACTCATCGACTTCGGCATCTCCAAGCATTATGACGAAGGCGGTCATCAGACCAGCAGCGCCCTTATAGGCACCAGCGAAGGCTACGCCCCCTTGGAACAGTACGAAGCCGGCGCCCTCGATAGCTTCACCCCTGCCACCGATATATACGCCCTCGGCGCCACACTATTCTTCCTGCTTACCGGCATCCGCCCGCCCAAGGCAGGTGATGTCATGAATGACGGCTTGCCCGTGTTGCCACAGGAAATATCACCGGCAGTACGTAATGCGATAGATGTTGCCATGCAACCACGCAGGAAAGACCGCCCCCAAAGCATTGCCGATTTCTTGGCTCTGCTCGGTGGCGTGGCACCACGCACCGGCGGGGCAGCAGTTCCCGGCATGGCAGCTGAACCTATGGCTTTTGCCAATGACGCGGCTACGGAAATATCACCCGTACATGATGTTCTCCCTGCACCTTCAAGACAGACACCGCCTCCCGCCGTAGAGGCCCCACGCAGGGATGCACCCGCTCCGGAAAGAAAATCCAGTGACAACAGGAGTGGAACCCCAAAGAAAAGCAAAGCACCGCTTATCCTGCTTTTGTTGTTATTTGTTGCCGTCATAGCCGGTGGGGCATGGTACATTACCAATGTCAGCGGTGGTAATGACAATGGTGCTAATGGCGGAAATGCAATGAAAGAGACCGCTGTTGATGATGTGGTTTTGGAGCGAGATAGAGATGGTAATGACAATGGTGCTAATGGCGGAACTGCAATGAAAGATACCGTTGTTGATGATGTGGTTTTGGAGCGATATAGCGGTAGGAACGGCAAATATGGCTTCATAGACAAGAGCGGCAATGTGGTCGTTCCGTGCAAGTATGGTAATGCATGGAGCTTTTCCGAAGGCCTGGTTGCTGTTGAACTTGACGGCAAATGGGGCTTCATAGACCAGAGCGGCAATGAGGTTATTCCGTGCAAGTATGGTAATGCATGGAGCTTTTCCGAAGGCCTGGCTGCTGTTGAACTTGACGGCAAATGGGGCTTCATAGACAAGAGCGGCAATGTGGTCGTTCCGTGCAAGTATCATGCTGCACGCAGTTTCTCCGAAGGTTTGGCTGCAGTGCGTATTGGAGGTTGGGAAACTGGCAAATGGGGCTTCATAGACAAGAGCGGCAATGAGGTTATTCCGTGCAAGTATGATGGTGCAGGCAGTTTCTCCGAAGGCCTGGCTGTTGTTGAACTTGACTACTATTGGGGCTCCATAGACAAGAGCGGCAATGTGGTTATTCCGTGCAAGTATGATAATGAATACAGATTCTCCGAAGGTCTGGCTGTTGTTAAATTTGACGGCAAATATGGCTTCATAGACAAGAGCGGCAATCTGGTTATTCCGTTTAAGTATGATTATGCAAACGATTTCTCTGAAGGCCTGGCGCATGTTGGACTTGACGGCAGATATTTTTATATTGACAAGAGCGGAAACGAAACAAAGTAGAATACTTTTATCTGTTAAACCGCTGCTGGATTATAACCCCGCAGCGGTTTTTGTTTTGCGTTGCTGACCATACCTTAATCAAAAAATCAAATGATGTTTTCGATATGCAAAGCGAGTCAATGACCACAAAGAACAAAGTTACGTTATCGCGAGCTTTGCCGCAGACGGTCAAGCGTAGCATAGCCGCAGGTTATGCCGCTTGGGTTGCGATATGCAAAGCGAGTCAATGACGTGGTTAAAGTTCCGTTATCGCGAGCTTTGCTGCAAACGGTCAAGCGTAGCATATCCGCAGGTTATGCCGCTTGGGTTGCGTTTTTAGATCCTTCGGCTTCGCTCAGGATGACAGCATCGCAGTTTTTGCGCGAATTTGTCATGCTGAGCGCAGTGAAGCATCTCATAAAAGAGTACAGAGAACAGAGTGCAGAGTACGGAGTACAGATTAAGATATCTTGTAACGGTTGTTGCATCCCACCGGCAGAAATAATCTCTAAACTTATCGGCACCGATAAAATCACAACGTAAATCCCTGCTGTTTGTCGGCCGTGGAATCAAACGAGATTCCTCGTCGCTTCGCTCTGTAGACAGCATCGCGAGCTTTGCCGCAAACAGTCAAGCGTAGCATAGTTCCCTCGTTATTTTTGTATTTATATGTCGAGTCTGCTTTCGACCATTTCCCAGTCGACGATGTCCCAAAGTTTTTTCACGTGCTCGGCACGGCGGTTCTGGTAGTCGAGATAGTAGGCATGTTCCCATAAGTCTATGCCGTAGAGCGGTGTCATTCTGTGGCGTAGTGGCGAGTCACCGTTGGGGCAGCTGATGATGTTCAGTTTGCCACTCTCCTCCTGGGCCAGCCACACCCAACCGCTTCCGAAAAGTGATGCGGCGGCATCTTCCATCTTTCTCTTGAGGGTGTCGAAGTTCCCGAAATCGAAATGGATGAACTCCCTCAGGTTGTGTCCAGGGCGGTTGTTTCCTTGTACATGTGGCGTGAATTGCTCAAAGTAGAGCAGGTGGTTCAAAACTTGCCCGGCATTGCTGAGCATGGGACCTGGCGGTGCTTGGGTAATAATCTCCCTCAGGCTCATATCCTGATATTCGGTGTCGGCTACGTTCTTGTTGAGGTTGTCGACATACGTTTGAAGATGCTTGCCAAAGTGTATTTCCATCGTGCTTTGGCTTATCACAGGTGCAAGTGCCCCGGCTGGGTAGATGAGTGCAGGCATCTGGAACTTGGTATGCGTCTCTTTGATTAAATTGCTCATGGTTCGGAATGTTTTTTTACGTTAGGCTATGTCTCCTAAACAAGGTTTGTGCCCCGATGTTCGCAAATATGGCGTATTTAGACTATCTTCACCTTTGGCGCAGTAAACTATGCACTCGCTGTAAAAAATAAAAGCAAGCTTTTCTTTTTCGCTCGTTTATTGTTACCTTCGCAAAATAATACAAGAATTATAGATGATAAATTACGAAGAAGAACTTAACGGGGCGCAGTTTGATGCTGTACAATATCTTGACGGGCCTTCGCTGGTGATTGCCGGTGCCGGGTCGGGAAAGACCCGTGTGCTCACATATAAGATTGCCTATCTGCTTGAACATGGTTTTGAACCGTGGTCAATCCTTGCACTTACCTTTACCAACAAGGCGGCAGGAGAGATGAAGGAAAGAATCGCTGCACGTGTGGGGGGGAGGGCTGCGTCCATGCTTTGGATGGGGACTTTCCATTCGGTGTTCTCCAAGATTCTCCGTCGCGAGGCGCATCACATAGGGTATGACCCGCAGTTTACCATCTATGACCAGACCGATTCCCGCAGCCTTGTCAAGAGCATCATTAAGGAGATGCAACTCGATGACAAGGTGTACAAGCCCAATGCTGTTGCCGAGAGGATTTCATCGGCAAAGAGTGCGCTCATATCGCCAAGCGACTATGAGAATGACCAGGGGCTGCGACGCGATGACCTTCATGCAAGAATACCATCGACTTACGAGATTTATAAAAGGTATGCCGAGAGATGCCGCCTTGCGAATGCTATGGATTTCGATGACCTGCTGGTGAATACCTATCGTCTGTTCCGCGACTATCCCGATGTACTTGATCAGTATGTTGCCCGTTTCCGTTATGTATTGGTCGATGAGTTCCAGGATACCAACTATGTTCAAGGCTGTATAGTTTGGCAATTGACACAGGCTCGCAAGGCTATATGTGTTGTGGGCGATGATGCTCAGAGCATCTATTCGTTCCGTGGTGCGAATATAGGCAACATACTCGGTTTTACCGATCGTTATGGTGGGGCAAGAATCTTCAAACTCGAGCAGAATTACCGTTCGACAAAGATGATAGTGAATGCCGCCAACAGCCTTATTGCGCGGAATCAGGAGCAGATAAAGAAGAGTGTCTTTTCGGACCGTGGCGAGGGTGAACCGCTCCAGCTATATTCGGCATATTCCGATTTTGAGGAGGGTGAGATCGTCGCTAACAAGATCTCAGAGCTGCGCCGTCGCGAGGGGCTCGAGTTCAAGGATTTTGCAATCCTTTACCGCACCAATGCACAGTCGCGTGTTTTTGAGGAGGCTTTTCGCAAACGCGCGTACCCTTACCGAATCTTCGGCGGTCTTTCATTCTACCAGCGCAAGGAGATCAAGGATATAATCGCATACTTCCGACTGATATGCAACAATAGTGATGAGGAGGCGTTCAAACGAATAATAAACTTTCCTGCACGTGGCATCGGTGACAAGACTCTGCAGAAGGTGAAGGATGCCGCCATGGAGCGCGGAACCAGTTTCTGGAAAGTAATAGCAGATCCCTTCCAACCACCCCTGGATGTAACAAAAGGAACATTCTCCAAACTGCAGCTTTTTGCGGCAATGATAGAGCGTTTTGCAGGATATGCATACGAGAAGAGTGCCATTGAGACCGCACGTCTTGTTCTGCAGGAGAGTGGTATGCTCATGGAGTTCAATAACGATAACAGTGTCGAGGGCAAGGCGCGTCAGGAGAATGTGCAGGAACTTATGAACGGTATTGCGGACTTTGTCGATGTTCGTCGCGAGGAGGGAAACAGCAACGACAAACTTGTGGATTTCCTCTCCGAGGTTGCGTTGATAACCGACCTTGACGCCAAGGATACCGATGACGGCAACCATGTGACACTGATGACGATACATTCGGCAAAAGGTCTTGAGTTTCCCACTGTGTTCATCGTTGGCCTTGAGGAGGACCTCTTCCCCAACCAATGTGCGCAGACTTCGTTGCGTGAACTTGAGGAGGAACGCCGTCTTTTCTATGTGGCGATAACCCGTGCCAAGGACCATTGTGTGCTATCGTTCGCGAAGAGCCGTTACAAGTACGGGCAGTTCAACTTCTGTGAACCGAGCCGTTTCATAAAGGAGATTGACACGCGTTATGTGGCATTGCAGGGCGCTGTGCAGCAGAAACCGCAGCAACAGCCGTTCCGCAGTGGAGGCCTCTTCAGCGGTACTAATTCTTTCGGTACCCGTCGTGCTGCAGTACAGCCGTCGGGCAGTACCCCCTCGATTCAGCATCAACCGCAACAGAATGCAGCGGAGCAGGGAAAACGTGTCATCAGCGCTTCTTCATTAATGCAGAAACCTGCCAACTTGCGACGTGTCTCAGATGTGGAGCGTGATTTCTATGCCCCCAAGGTCAATCCGGCAGCGTTGAGTGTGGGAATGGTTGTGCAGCACGACCGCTTCGGTGTGGGCGAGGTGCAGGCAACCGAGGGTTCCGGCGAGAATGCCAAGGCTACGATAAAGTTCCAGAATGCAGGTGTGAAGACCCTGCTGCTTAAATTTGCAAAACTAAAAATTATAGGATAATGTACAAGATAAATGATATGGTAGACAAGGTGCCTTCACCCTGTTATGTTATGGAAGAGTCTCTGCTGCGCAGGAATCTTGCGCTTATAAGTCGTGTGGCAAGTGAAGCCGGGGTAGAGATAATCCTTGCGTTCAAGGCGTTTGCGCTTTGGAAAAGTTTCCCCATTTTCCGCGAATATATAAATTCGGTTACAGCAAGTTCCATTCATGAAGCGCGTCTTGCATTCGAGGAGTTTGGCAGTAGGGCGCATGCTTTCTCTCCTGCATACACCGTCGAGGAGTTCGGTGAAATGATGCGTTGCAGCAGCCATATATCATTCAACTCCCTGACGCAGTATGAACGTTTCTATCCTATGACAAAAGATGCCGGGCATGATATATCGTGCGGAATACGCATAAACCCTGAATATTCCGAGATTGAAACAGAGTTATATAATCCTTGTGCTCCAGGCAGCCGTTTCGGTGTTACCGCCGACCTGTTGCCCGAGGAACTGCCTGCCGGCATCGAAGGCTTCCATTGTCATTGCCATTGCGAATCGAGTTCATATGCGCTTGAGAATACTCTGGTGCATATCGAGGAGAAATTCGGCAAGTGGCTTCCGAAAATCAAATGGTTGAATCTTGGAGGCGGTCATCTGATGACGCGCAAGGATTATGATGTGGATCATCTTATCGCTCTGCTCAAAGCTCTGCGCAGCCGTTATCCCAATCTTCAGGTTATCCTTGAACCGGGTTCGGCATTCGCTTGGCAGACAGGTACGCTCGTCTCCGAGGTTGTGGATATCGTGGAGAGCCGAGGCATTCGTACCGCTATCCTCAACGTCAGTTTCACATGTCACATGCCCGATTGTCTTGAGATGCCGTATCAGCCGGTAGTGACAGGTGCTGACTCGCTTGATGCAGATGCTGTAAAAGGCGCTCCGTTTGAGGAGAATATCTACCGCTTGGGCGGCAACAGCTGTCTTAGCGGTGACTACATGGGCTGCTGGAAATTTCCTGAACCGCTGAAGGTGGGCGATAGGGTTGTGTTCGAGGATATGATACACTATACCACTGTAAAGACAAATATGTTCAACGGTATATCGCACCCAGGCATCGCATTGCTCCATGAGAATGGTGAACTCGAGATGTACAAGGTTTTCAAATATGAGGATTACCGCGACAGAATGTGCTGATGGTTGCTAAAAATGTGCTTCTAAAAAAGGCCGAAAAAATTGATATTGTGCCATATTCTTGTTAATTTTGCCGAAGTTTTGAAAAATAATCAGTAATACAATAATTTTATGAAGAAGATTCTTTTTGTAGCAGTAGCAGTTTGCTCTATGTTCGTGTTCGATTCTTGTAAGTCAAAGGAAGACCTTTACAAGACAGCTTATGACAGCGCCCGTCAGGATGAGGCCGAGGGTCAGGGACAAGAGAGTGAGTTCATTGAGATTGCTCCTGTACAGTCAACAACTTCTCAGCTTAAGGATGTTGATGACAGCTATCGTACCGAGAAGGTAGTACTTTCAGAGGGTGCGGACGGTTCGCTCAAAGCTTACAGCGTCGTTTGTGGCAGTTTTGGTGTAAAGGAGAACGCAGACAAGTTGCGTAAGTCTCTCATCAATGAGGGGTATACAGCAATCGTAGTCCAGAACCCTGCAACAGGTATGTACCGTGTGGTTTGTGCTTCTTATGACAGCCGTCAGGAGGCAGCAGAGGCTCGCGCACAGTTCAAGGCCGATCACCCGGACAACAGCGACTTCCAGAAAGCTTGGTTGCTCTACAACAAGTAATCCCCCTGAAATTGGATACAAGGCGGCAGGTCTGGAAACAGAGTCTGCCGCTTTTTTTGTTGCTTTTTTGCCTTTGATAGGTTACTCTTGGAATAAAAATATTATCTTCGCAGTTTGAAATGGTATTGTTATGGCGCGTTTGTTGGCTATAGATTATGGAAAAAAGAGGACCGGGTTGGCTGTATCTGATGAGATGCAGATTATAGCCGGTGGCTTGACGACTGTCCCTACTGTGGAATTGATAGGTTTTATTCTTGATTACATGAAGAAGGAACCTGTCGAACGTATAATCGTCGGCCTACCCAAACAGATGAACAATGAGCCGTCAGAGAATATGCGTCGCATTGAACCTTTCGTCAACCGTTTGCGTAAACTCCTTCCCGATACACCGGTGGAGTACCATGACGAGCGTTTTACATCAGTCTTGGCGCAGAGGACGATAATAGAAGCCGGAATAAAGAAGATGGCACGCCGCAACAAGGAACTTGTAGACGAGGTGAGCGCGACAATCATACTGCAGTCATATATGGAAAGCAGGAGAATGTGAATGCGAAGCTTCGACAATCCTTGCAGCAACAGGTCAAGTGTAGCACCGCGCTGGTGGTGCCGCTTGGGTTGCGGTAGGCAAGGTTTGTGAAAACTGAAAAGTGAAAACTGAAAACTGAAAA
>JAFQEZ010000048.1 GCA_017398805.1 Bacteroidaceae bacterium
CAGAAAGTTCAAGCGGCACCATTGCGGGCGAGCAATGTTTGCGACGAAGGAAACTTTAGTTTCCCAGAGGAGTGTGCTTTAGCACCCTCTTTGACTGAAGGATATCGCTTGCGACTCTTGAATTTTCAAATCGACAACACCGCCAGCAATCAGTCGTGCGTAGCACCGATGAAATTGGTGCCGCACGGGTTGCGGTAAAGGCGGTGTTGACAACAAAAAAGAGGTCGACTGGAATTTCCGTGTGCCGGGACCTTTTGCATACTTTTCAGTCATGAAAAGTATGTGATAGAACGACAACAAGAAGAATACACGACAACAGATTAAGGGTAAAAACAAACCAAGGAATAACAATTCTATTTACTTGAGTTATTTCGCCCACACGAAATTTCTACTGAGCCAAAAAAAAGCGAGACCTCTTTTGAAGTCTCGCTTTTTGTATCCTTGGCGCAGATTATCTACGCAAGCCAAGCTTAGCGACAATCGCACGGTAACGGTTGATGTCACGGTCCTTAAGATAGTTAAGGAGTGAACGACGCTTACCTACAAGCATTGTCAAAGCTCTCTGTGTGCTATAGTCTTTACGGTTCTTCTTAAGATGTTCCGTCAAGTGGGCAATACGGTATGAGAACAAAGCAATCTGGCTCTCTGCTGAACCAGTATCAGTGTTAGACGTTCCGTATGTGCCAAAGATCTCTTTCTTTTTCTCTGAATCCAAATACATGATTTCGATGTTTTAAGTTGTTAAAAAATAAATTCTTTGACCGACAAATGAATGCGCCCGAGCGCACTATGTTGCCAACGCGGATGCAAAGATACAACCTTTTTTTTGAATAGCAACCGCTTTCGGTATTTTTTTTGGAAGCAGACTCCCAAGGCCAACTAATAATACACCTATTCCACACTATTTTACATATAATATGGAAGAATTTTTCCGTTTTTGTTGTACCTTTGCATTTTGAACGGGAAACACCATACCGCATAGGCCCCGAGGGGCATATAATCAATAAGAGAAAACATTTACAATATATGCAGAATATCAGGAACATTGCCATCATCGCGCACGTTGACCACGGAAAGACAACCCTCGTCGACAAGATGATGCTTGCAGGAAACCTCCTCAAGGAGCAGGATAACGACAAACTCACCCTCGACAACAACGAGCTTGAGCGCGAGAGAGGCATAACAATCCTTTCAAAGAACGTATCAATCCAATATAAAGATACCAAAATCAACATTATTGACACTCCGGGTCACAGCGACTTCGGCGGCGAGGTTGAGCGCGTACTCAACATGGCCGACGGTTGCATACTGCTTGTGGACGCCTTTGAAGGTCCTATGCCGCAGACACGTTTCGTATTGCAGAAGGCATTGCAGATAGGACTCAAGCCTATTGTTGTAGTGAACAAGGTTGACAAGCCCAACTGCCGTCCCGAGGAGGTCTACGAAATGGTCTTTGACCTGATGTTCTCGCTTGAGGCAACCGAGGAGCAACTTGATTTCCCCGTCCTCTACGGCTCGGCTAAGAACAACTGGATGAGTACAGACTGGCGCAAGGAGACAACCGACCTGACAGCCCTGCTCGATGCCATACTGGAACATATACCGGCACCTGAGCATCTTGAGGGTACGCCACAGATGCTCATAACATCGCTCGACTACTCGCCATACACAGGACGCATCGCAATAGGCCGCGTACACCGCGGGACACTCACTGAGGGTTCGAACATTACCCTTGTGAACCGCAACGGCCAGGAGAGCAAAATGAAAATAAAGGAGTTGCACACATTCGAAGGCCTTGGCCGAAAGAAGACCGACAGTGTATCGTCGGGCGACATATGCGCAATAGTGGGACTCGAGAAATTCGAGATTGGAGATACCATATGCGACTTCGAGAACCCCGAAGCATTACCCCCTATCGCCATTGACGAGCCCACGATGAGCATGCTCTTCACAATAAACGACTCGCCTTTCTTCGGCAAGGAGGGCAAATTCGTGACCTCACGTCACATACAGGAGCGTCTTGACAAGGAGCTTGACAAGAACCTTGCACTCAAGGTAAAGAAAGACCCCGAGGAGGATGCATGGACAGTGTACGGCCGCGGAGTGCTGCATTTGTCGGTGCTCATAGAGACAATGCGTCGCGAGGGATATGAGCTGCAGGTGGGACAGCCGCAGGTAATATACAAGGAGATTGACGGTGTGCGCCACGAGCCTATCGAAGAGCTTACAATAAACGTACCCACAGACTTCTCAAGCAAAATCATTGACATGGTTACCCGCCGCAAGGGCGAGATGCTCTCAATGGAGGCACAGGCCGACCGCGTGAACATAGAGTTCAACATCCCTTCGAGAGGAATCATAGGCCTGCGTACCAACGTTCTCACGGCTTCGGCCGGCGAGGCCATCATGGCACACCGTTTCAAGGAGTACCAGCCTTTCAAGGGCGAAATCGAGCGCCGTACCAACGGTTCTATGGTTGCCATGGAGAGCGGCACAGCATTCGCATACGCAATCGACAAGCTTCAGGAGCGTGGCAAGTTCTTCATAAGCCCGCAGGAAGAGGTGTATGCAGGACAGGTTGTAGGAGAGCATATTCATGAGAACGACCTTGTCATCAACGTCACCAAGAGCAAGAAACTTACCAACATGCGTGCAAGCGGCAGCGATGACAAGGCGCGCATCATCCCCCCGACGATATTCTCGCTCGAAGAGGCACTTGAATATATCAAGGAGGACGAGTACCTTGAAGTTACACCGAAGTCAATGCGTATGCGCAAGATTATACTTGACGAACTTGAACGCAAACGTGCAAACAAGCAGTAAGTAGCAGATATGAAGAATCTCTTCATAATACTGGTCTCTCTTCTCCTTGCATGGTCATGCAGCGAGAAAAAGCAAGAAGAACCCAAATTTACATTTGAGGGCAACTCTGGTGTACCCGGAGCCACCATGTATCTGTTCGGTCTCGACAGCCACCACGACGTTCTGGATTCCACCCTATGCGACAAAAACGGAGCATTCGCCTTCTCCGTTGTGCTTGAAAGCCCGGCATCACTTGCACTTATCACCCCTGACGGGCAGATTGTACCCGTATATGCAGAACCGAAAGCCAAGGCAACGCTAAATAAGGACGCATCATACAAATGCGGTTGGAGAGTTGATGCCGGAGAGACACAGAAACTATACAACAGCATCTCGCTTATTCTCGACAAGTGCACCGACCGGAAACAGGTCTACGAAAAGGTCGACAGTTTCTTTGCCGTACACCCGGTGAGCGATGTCAATCCCGAAATCCTTCGCCGCTATATTGTAGATATACCCAATCAGGACAACAAGGAAATACGTGCCCGAATTTCCAAATTCGGAGGCAAGCTCCAGGACCATGAATACCCCACACGAATAAAGAAGATTACGGACAACAATAATAGCAATATATTGCACCGATCGTTTCCGAACTTCAGTTATAAGACCGTGGACAGCACAGATGTAACCTTGACCACATATCTGAAAAAATACACTCTCATAACATTATGGGCATCGTGGGACAAGGAGAGCCGTGAGCACATGAAAAAACTCGCGGCAGTGAAGGAGGGCATAAAGAGCGAGAGTTTTGCAATTCTGAACATATCGTTGGACTACGACACTGCAGCATGGAGGAGATGCATCATCGAGGATAGCATCATCGGTGACAATGTCCATGACAAAAAAATTATGAACAGTGCAATGATAAACAAGTTCAACATCAAGTCACTGCCACACACAATGCTGATGAGCCCTTACCAGCGCGTAATGGAGTACAATGTCGACTTGGACAATATTGCAACACGCATTGACTCGCTGGCAACACGATACGACAAAGAGCAGGAGCGCAAAAAGAAAAAGGAGGAGGAAGAGAAGAGAAAGAAAAAGAAGAAATAGACACCTTCACCATACTTATCCGACCACACAACCCAGAACAACAATAACGCACACCCATGCTTGTAAAGGTACTTGCAGCAGCCATCCAGGGCATAAGCGCAACACTCGTGACAATAGAAGTCAATGCCCTGCGTGGCATCAAATTCTATCTTGTAGGCCTCCCCGACAATGCTGTCAAGGAGAGTCATCAACGTATCAATTCAGCACTCCAATATAATGGTTTGCGTTTCCCGAGCAAGCAGATAATCGTAAACATGGCGCCTGCCGACATCAAGAAAGAGGGTTCGGCATACGACCTTCCGATTGCAGTAGGAATCCTTGCAGCAGATGAAGTCATATCCACAGAAAGACTCGGGAAATATCTGATAATGGGCGAATTGGGACTTGACGGAATGCTTGTACCGATAAAAGGAGCTCTACCAATCACCCTTAAAGCCAAGGAACTTGGATATGAAGGTATAATCCTTCCACAAGGCAATGCCGCCGAAGCGGCCGTTGTGGACGGCGTAAAGGTATTCGCCGCCGAGAATATTATGCAGGTAATCAAATTCCTCAATGGAGAGGAAGAGATTCTGCCATATTCAATAGACATTGAGAACGAATTCTATTCAAAGCAGAGCTGTTTCCCGTTTGATTTCAGCGAGGTACGTGGACAGGAAAGTGTGAAAAGAGCCTTCGAGGTCGCTGCTGCAGGTGGACACAACCTTATCATGGTAGGCCCTCCGGGAAGCGGAAAATCAATGATGGCGAAAAGATTGCCGAGCATACTTCCACCACTCACCCTCAGCGAGAGCCTTGAGACGACAAAAATACACTCAGTAAGTGGAATGCTGCCCGACGGTACCGCACTTATAACCCAGCGTCCTTTCCGAAGTCCACATCACACAATATCATCAGTGGCGCTTTGCGGAGGCGGAAGCAACCCCAAGCCCGGAGAAATTTCACTTGCACACAACGGCGTGCTCTTCCTTGACGAGTTGCCCGAATTCAGCCGCGATGTACTCGAAGTGATGCGTCAGCCGCTTGAGGACCGCAAGATTTGCGTAGCACGCGCCAACTACAAGGTTGAATACCCTGCAGGTGTGATGTTTGTGGCATCAATGAACCCATGCCCCTGCGGCTACTACAACCACCCCACAAAGGCATGTACATGCAGCCCCGGACAAGTACAGCGCTACCTCAACAAGATAAGCGGCCCGTTGCTCGACCGCATCGACATACAGTGCGAGATTGTCCCTGTGCCATTTGAGAAAATCTCAGACACAGCACCAGGCGAGCCCAGCGCAGCAATCCGCGAGCGCGTTATTGCAGCACGCAAGATACAAGAAGATCGCTACAAGAGTGAGGAAGGCATATACTGTAATGCACAGATGACACCAAAGCTCATTGCCAAATATGCAGTGCTCGACGAGACAAGCCTTGCTATGCTCAAAACAGCAATGACAAGGTTCGACCTCTCGGCTCGCGCATACGACCGCATACTCAAGGTAGCCCGCACCATCGCCGACCTTGACGGCAGCGAGAACATCCAGTTCCAACACATAGCCGAAGCCATCGGTTACCGCAACCTCGACAGGGCTGCCTGGGGAGAATAGTGACAGATTCGCCAATCGGCTAATCACACATCGGACTCACGTTAAAATATTGCAGAATTATTGCACATATTGAAAAAATGACTACTTTTGTCACCTGTAAACATTCTTGCTCAAACCATTGAATATTTTTATTCAGAGCATTGAACATTTTTCAATAATGAACTTTAAAAGACAGCAATTCAACGAAATACAGGACCGCATCAATGAACCAAGAAGCAAAATTCAGGTAATTGTAGGACCGCGCCAGGTTGGGAAATCCACACTCATAGGGCAAGTGCTCGACGAATGCAGTTTTCCATATGCAAGCTATTCTGCCGACGATGTTGCCGGTGCAGATGTCAATTGGCTGGCACAGATATGGGAAACGCAACGCCTGAAAATGGAAATACAGGGCGAGAGTAAACGTTTATTGGTAGTTGACGAGGTTCAGAAGATTACCAATTGGAGCGAAACGGTAAAAGCCGAGTGGGACCGCGACACACGCGAAAAACGCGAACTTATCGTAGTGCTATTGGGTTCATCGCGCATGCTCATAGAGAAAGGACTTACAGAGTCGCTTGCCGGGAGATTTGAGTTGATACGTCTCACTCACTGGACCTATGGAGAAATGCGCGACTGCTTTGGATGGAACCTGCCACAATATATCTATTACGGCGGTTACCCCGGTGCGGCGCAATATATCAACAATGAAGCGCGCTGGCGCAATTATGTAAAGGATTCACTCATAGAACCGTCTATCTCAAAAGACGTACTGATGAACACCAATATTCTGAAACCTCAGCTGTTGCGTCAGTTGTTCGAGATAGGCAGCAGTTACAGTGGTGAGTTGCTTTCACTTACCAAGGTGGCAGCACAGATGCAGGATGCAGGCAATGTCACTACACTTGCAGGTTACCTTCACCTGCTCGACGAATGCAACCTGCTGTGTGGCTTGCAGAAATATGCTGAGGACAATGCCCGAAAGTATAATTCGATACCAAAGTTCCAGGTCTACAACAGCGCTCTACGCAACGCATATGCCGAAGAGGACTTCATTGATGCTGTACAGGACCCTAAATCATGGGGGCGCTACATTGAATCCGCCATTGGCGCCCATCTTGTCAGCCAGGCACAAATCATTGGCTACAAGGTATATTATTGGCGTGACAAAAATGAGGAGGTTGACTATATCATCACACACCGCAACCGTAAGGTTGCCATTGAGGTAAAGAGCGGACGGCGTACCACAAACACAGGACTTGCAAAATTTACCGAACAGTATAAGCCACATCGCAGTATTGTTGTAGGTTCAGGTGGCCTGTCAGTCGAAGAGTTTATGAACCTTGACTTGACAATGCTATTCAAATGATTATGCAAAAGAGGGAACACAACATTTACCGCAAAAGCAAAGATACATAAATAGATGCTATGGAAATAAACAATATCTGCGTATACTGCGCATCGAGCAACAAGGTTGCCGAGGTATACGGCGAAACTGCATATAAATTGGGTGCCCAACTTGCCAAAGAGGGCATAACAGTCGTCACCGGTGCAGGAAGCATCGGCCTGATGCGCATGGTAGAGGATGGTGCACTTGAGAACAGCGGAAAGGCTATTGGCGTTATACCTCAGTTTATGGTAGACCAAGGATGGCACCACACAGGGCTCACCGAACTGCGCATAACGGAGAGCATGCATGAGCGCAAGCAGACAATGGCAAATCTGAGCGATGCAGTCATAGCCCTGCCCGGCGGATGCGGCACAATCGAAGAACTGAGTGAAATCATAACCTGGAAGCAGTTGGGACTATACTTCAATCCCATTGTCATACTCAACATCAACGGTTATTACGACCACTTAATTGCGCAATTGGAGAAAGCCGTCGAGGAACGCTTTATGGGTGAGATACATGCCAAGATATGGAGTGTCGCCTCCACTCCCGAAGAGGCGCTTGAGCAAATAAGGAACACCCCGCGTTGGGATGCATCTGTAAGAAAATACGCTGCACTATGACAGACATGCCTGCACCATACTGCATGATTAACGACAACGTCATAATGTCGCTGTTCATCATCAATATCATAGGAATGTCCTATGTATTGCTGATGAACGGCGCAAACATATTCGAGACGTTCAAGAGCCACTTCTATTACAACCGCAGTTCTGCACCTTTCAATGACCGTACGCACATCACAAGGATATGCAATATGCTCATGTACATACAGACTATTTTGTACAGCAGCATTCTCATCATGAATTTCTTCATGCAGGATTCCTACAAAATCACCGAAGAGAATTCAACACTGCTCCTTGTAACAATAATGGCTGTTATAGGAGGTGTACTTTTTCTCAAACGCATTGCCTACAGCATTGTGAACAAGATTCTCTTCACGGCAAACAAGGCCACAGAATGGAAGGGAGTATATCTGTTTACAATCAAGATGATAGGATTTGCCCTTGCACCGGCAGTCGTTACGGTTCTCTTTTTACCCGGCTTACATATAAATTATGTCCTGTATTATACAATTCTGATTATCATTGCATATATCTGTATAGTCATTAACAGCTTGATTAAAATCATTTTTACAAAAAAAACGAACTGTTTGGATATTTTTTTGTATCTTTGCGCACTTGAATTTTTACCCTTTGCCATGGCGTGGAAATTCATTGAGCAATTGAGTGATTTTATAATATAAAAAATTAGGACATTGAAGGTAAGTAAGATTCTGGTATCGCAACCGAAACCGGCAACAGGAAAATCTCCATATTTTGATCTTGCGGAGAAGCACAACGTTCAGATAGACTTTTGTTCTTTCATCAAGGTAGAAGGAGTAACAGCAAAGGAGTTCCGTCAGCAGAAGGTATCTATCCTTGACCATACTGCAGTCGTTTTCCTTTCACGTCATGCAATAGACCATTTCTTCACACTCTGCAAGGAACTCAGAGTAAATATCCCTGATGACATGAAGTATTTCTGTCTTTCAGAGACGATATCACTCTACATACAGAAGTATGTCCAGTACCGCAAACGCAAGGTATTTTTCGGCAACGGACACATCCAGGACCTTGATGCCTTATTTGCGAAGCACAAGAATGAGAAGTATTTTGTGCCCACCTCAAATGTACACAACTCCGAAATAAATGCCCTGTTTGACAAGTACGGGATTATCCACTCACAGGCCGAAATGTACCGTACTGTAAGCACAGATATTGATCCGGAATATATAAAGTCATACGACATGCTGATTTTCTTCAGCCCACACGGTATTGACTCACTCAAGAAGAATGTCCCCGACTATGAGCAGGGCGATCAGTTGATTGCCTGCTTCGGCAATGTAACAGCGAAATGTATAAAGGAGAACAACTTGAGACTTGACCTTGAAGCACCCTCGGCGGCAGCCACAAACATGCCTGCAGCATTGGATGCTTACCTTAACAACAACAAGTAAGAGATAACACAAGAGGCTGCGTGGTTACGCAGCCTCTTCTTATTATTTACAAAAGCAGGCCTAATCTACAAGCAACGCAATGAAACGCAACACCTTCCCTCTTAAAGAACATCTGAAAAGCAAAAGGGTTATAGAGAAGCTCTATGCCGAAGGCGCATCAGTCACTGCGTACCCCCTGCGTGCCGTATTCCTTGAGCAGCAAGAGCAGGAGCCTATTGCAGCAATCCTGATAAGCGTTGCCAAGAAGAGATTCCGCCATGCAGTTGACCGTAACCTTGTAAAGAGACGCATACGCGAGGCATACCGCACATCAAAGCATCCGCTTATAGAGGCCCTTGAGAACAATGGCAAAAAGATGGCAATCGCCATACTTTACATCGACACGAAACATAACAGCACTGCCTTTATCAAGCGCAAGATGGAGAAGCTGCTCGACAACATAATCACCAAATACAGGGAAGCATGAAAAAGATACTGGTAAAAATACTCATCCTTCCGATACGTTTCTACCAGAAGTGCATCTCACCGCATACCCCACCCTCGTGCAGGTTTACCCCAACATGTTCGCAATATGCCATTGAGGCCCTACGCAAGCACGGACCATTCAAAGGGTTGTACCTTGCTATCCGCAGAATACTGCGTTGCCACCCATGGGGAGGTTCCGGATACGACCCTGTACCATAAAACAGCGCGCAATAATGCTCCTCTTCGACATACATACCCACAACAAAGCTGCAAACCCCACAACAGCTATCCTAAATAGCAGTTGCAGGTTGCCGGACAGACTCATATCCACAGGCATACACCCATGGGAGATAACCGACAACCATGAGGAGCAGCTTGCAGTTGTCAGAGAGGCCGCCATGCACAGGAACACCGTTGCCATTGGAGAGTGCGGCCTGGATTTCTTGAAATCGACCGCGACACCAGAGGTGCAGGAGCAGATTTTCATTGCACACGCCAAGCTTGCCGAAGAGTACAAGAAACCGCTTATCATACATTGTGTAAAGGCATTCAACCGGCTCATCGCCCTGCGCAAGAACTTCGCACCGCAACAGCCGTGGATAATACACGGTTTCCGCGGAAAACCACAGCAGACCGAACAACTCATAAAAGCAGGCTTCCACATCTCATTGGGCGAGCATTTCAACCTGGAGAGCGCAAAATCCATCCCTGCCGACAGGCTATTCATCGAGAGCGACGAGAGCAGGTTGCCAATAGCAGACATCTACGCTGCTATTGCTGCGGCAAGAGGCTTAACACTCGAAGAACTTGCAGAACAGATAGAGAGAAACATGCGGATATTCGGACAATTTTAGACACATCTACACGTTAATGATATAAATTTAAACAGCTTCTTAAACGGCTTCTAAATATTTTTCCTTAAATTTGTCAATGTAACCCCCTGCCTGCAAAAGATGGACAAGCTAAAGACATTCACCGACAGCCGTGGCAGCCTCACTCTTGTAGAGGAAGGGCACGAGGTTCCGTTCAGTATACAACGCGTATACTGGATACACGGTGTACCCGAGGGCGAGGAGCGCGGCAAGCACTCGAACAAGGTATCGTGGGAGTATGTCATTGCCGTAAGCGGCAGCGTGGAGATAACCCTCGAAGATAAAAACGGCAGGTGCACCTACCGCCTCGATGCAAAGGACAAGGGCTTGCTTATTCCACCCGACACCTGGGACGAGATAAGGAATTTCTCACCCGATGCCGTCCTTCTCGTGCTTGCATCACACTCGTATGACGAGACTACATACATCAACTCATACGAAGAATTCCTGCAATACATAGGCAAATGAGAGATCAACAACCACACAGACTGACAGCGATACGTTACACCCCCGAAATGGCAGGGGTGTGGGACAGACTTGTCGACGAAAGCCGTAACGGAACATTCCTGCACAAGCGTGGATATATGGACTACCATGCCGACCGTTTTACCGACCACTCACTCATCATCTGCCGTGACGGAGAGCCCATAGCACTGCTGCCGGCGCATATAAAGGATGAAGATTTCTGCTCGCACAACGGGCTGACATACGGTGGATTGCTGCTACCAGACAGCGTAACGGCCGAAGAGGTTCTCGGGATATTCTCGGCGATAAAGGAGTACATCCGGTCAAACACACAGGCTACAAGGTTCATCTACAAGCCTACGCCACATATATACCACAGCTACCCTTGCGAAGAGGATCTGTATGCCCTGTTCCGCAACAATGCGACAGTTGCAGAGCGCAAGATTTCATCAGCAATACCATTGAAGGCGCCGTTGCCGATAGGAGGCAGACGCAAACTCACCGATGCGATGAAAAGCCGCCTTAGGATTGTGGAGGATGGCGACCTGAATCTCTTTTGGGAGATTCTGCAAAGCAGGCTTCAAAGCAAATATGGTGTAAACCCGGTACACAGCATCAATGAGATAGAATTGCTCAAGAGCCGCTTCCCCCAGAACATAAGACTCTTTTGCATCACCGGTAACGACGGTACATTGCTTGGTGGCACACTGCTCTTCGTGACAGACAAGGTGGTACATATGCAATACAGCGCAACAACCGACGAAGGACGTCGCACAAGCGCGCTCGACTACCTTTATGAGCATATAATAAATGACTGTTTCGCCGACAAAGATTATTTCGATTTCGGTATATCGGTAGAGGACGGCGGGCGCTACCTCAACAACGGGCTCATAGCCTACAAGGAGAGGCTCGGTGGACGCGCTGTTGTGTATGATACATATATAATGGATTTGAAACAGGAAGAAGAATGATAAAATACTGCGACCTCAAGGAGATAAACAACGCATTCGAGCCGCAACTTTCACAGACAGTGACAGAGAGTGTAATGTCGGGATGGTATATCCGCGGCGAGCAGGTCGCACGCTTTGAAAAGTCATTTGCCGAATATTGCGGTTGCAGATACTGCATAGGCACGGGAAACGGGCTCGACGCACTCAGGGTAATACTCTGCGCCTATCGCGAAATGGGCATAATGGAGCCTGGCGACGAGGTAATAGTGCCGGCAAACACCTTTATCGCATCTATTCTGGCAATCATTGAGGCCGGGCTTAAACCCGTGCTATGCGAACCTTTAAATGACACCTGCAACATCGACACCACAAGGATTGAAAGCCTCATCACCGAGCGCACACGAGCCATAATGCCGGTGCATCTCTATGGCCTTGTTGCCGATATCGATCCAATAAACAATATTGCAAAGAGATACTCGCTCAAGGTAATTGAGGATGCAGCACAGGCACACGGAGCAAAGTACAAAGGAAGGCGTGCAGGAAGCCTTGGTGATGCGGCAGGTTTCAGTTTCTACCCAGGCAAGAACCTGGGGGCACTTGGCGACGGCGGCGCGATAACGACTGATGACGGCACACTGGCTGATGTTGCCCGATCCATTGCCAACTATGGTTCAAAGGAACGATATATAAATGAATACAAAGGCATCAACAGCCGCCTCGATGAGTTGCAGGCTGCCGTTCTGAACACAAAACTGCCACACCTTGACAGCGACAACGAGAAACGCCGTGCAATTGCAAGGCGCTACATAGGCGAAATAAAAAACCCACACATTGCATTGCCGCCTCTTTCGGTTGAAGAGAACCACGTGTACCACATATTTGCAGTGATGACACCATGGCGATCGCTGTTGCAGGATCACTTGAGGAACAAAGGCGTTGAGACACTCATACACTACCCTGTTCCACCGCACAGACAACAGGCTTTGCGCGAATACTCGCACCTGCAATTGCCGGTTACCGATCGCATACACAATGAAGAATTGAGCCTGCCCTGTAACCCGGTATTGAGCGACGAAGACGTAACGCGCATAATAGCGGCCGTAAACAGCTTTACTCCATAACAGACAATGCCACGCTAAGATAGCAGACTGCCAGCGGAAAGGTACTCCACCGTCATCCACAACACAAAACAACGATTTTATTTGGCATTTACGCCCAAATGCACTATCTTTGCATCGCTCTTCAAAAGAGAGCACATAAGGATTGTCCTATGGTGTAATGGTAGCACAACAGGTTTTGGTTCTGTTTGTCCTGGTTCGAATCCGGGTAGGACAACAAAAAAAGTCAGCTATAAGCTGACTTTTTTTGTTGATATAGAAGTGGTTTAATAAGAGGCATCTTCCATTTTCTCCATTACTTTCAAAAATCTTTTCTGTTGTTCATCATTAAATTCAAGAGTCATAACCTCCTGAAAAATGTTTCCAAAACGCTCTAAAGCAGCCTGTGCAGCTGCAGATTCCGTTGCAAACTTCTCCATCATCTCCTCATCAGAGTATTGCCCAACGATAACCTCAAGCTGCTTACCATATTTTTTATAGAAAGCATTCATTCTGTCACCGTGCTTATCCAACGCATCTATAACCTGGTCTGCAGTTTTAGCATTCTCAAGATTATCGGAAGCCGTATTCAGCATTTCAACGGTCATCATCATCAAATCACCCGGAGTCTTTACATCACCGGCCGGTGCCTGGACACCCTGTGGATTATGATTCTGCCCTGCGTTGTCATTCTGCTCAGTATTGTTACCTGTGTTGTCATTTGCGTTGTTACCGTCATTCTTCTTGTCACCACCACAACTTGCAATAACGCAAACTGTCATCAATGTAATAAACAACTTTTTCATAATCTTGAATTATTGAATTAAAAAAACAAACTACGCAAATATAAGAATAACCCGAGATATCTCAAATTTCATACGGAATATTTTCCAACACATCATCGGATTATCTCCCTGCAAACCACAAAATCAAAGGGGGGGGGGGGGG
>JAFQEZ010000049.1 GCA_017398805.1 Bacteroidaceae bacterium
ATGCGAAATAAGCATTGTTTGCGACGACGGGAGCTTTAGCTCCCCAAAGGAGTGTGCTTCAGCACTTAGTTTTAGGTTCCCCGAGGAGTGCTGCTTCAGCAGCTTATGTAGCGACGAGGGATCTCTTTTTCATTACAACCGTAAATATTTTGTCAACACACACCTTTTTGCTACTGAACCTCAAAAATGATAAGCAAAAACGCTAACTACTTAAAAAGTAAGCAATTAGCGTTCTGAAAAGTACTCGAAGCGGGACTTGAACCCGCACGGCGTTTAAATGCCAAAGGATTTTAAGTCCTTCGTGTCTACCGATTCCACCATTCGAGCGACCTTATGTTGTGCTTGCGCTGTTACATCAGTTGTTCCAACGTCATAGCGAGCGCAAAGATAGTACATTTTGATGAATTGGCAAGGGGTTGCGCTTTAATTTTGGATTACAAGGCTGTTGTCGGGCCCGAATATGCGGTAGTGCCACATGGGACGGGATTTTCCTTCAATAGCTATTCCGCCGCTGTTGAGGTCGAATTTTACTCCGCATTCGGGGCAGGTGGCGTGTCCCATTTCGCGGTCTATTTTCACGCGTTTGCTTGCAAGGTCGCAGTTGGGGCATGCCCATTCATAAGCCCATATTGTTCCGTCCATTGCCATGGGTGTACCGATGATGAGTCCACCGAGCCCATAATAGAACGGACTCTGTTGCAACTGTATCTGCGGAATGTTTACCCTTGTCTCATTGCCCATAGCATCGGTTAACCTGTATTCTCCTATGTTTGATCCCTTACGCACGCAAATGAATTGTCCGGGGCTTTTTGCCTGGTTGTAGGGGTGTATGGTGGAGTCGAACGTGAAGTTCACGCGGTAGCCTGAGTATGGGCTCTCATCCTCACATGCCGTGAAGATGAGTGCCGTGAGTGTAAAAAGTATAAAAAAAGCTCTTTTCATCGTTCTTTTTTTGAAAAAACGCAGCGACTTTGGCTTTATTGCCTCAGCCTGCTGCGCTTAAACTTTTTTAGCGTAAATCTTCGATTATCTTTTTAGCAGTGCCTGTTCTGCTCTGTTGGCTTTTTCAAAGTCCATGCTTGAGTATATGCTCTCCATGAGTGCGGCAATCTCATTGTTGCATAGGTTGCCTATGCTGCCTTCGTGGGTGTGGTCTATCTCCTTGCATGGAATGAAGTTGCCTGCCTCAATGTCAAGACCGACCTTCTTGTATGCATCGCGGAACGGCATGCCCTCCGCTGCAAGGCGGTTGACCTCCTCGACGCTGAACATGGCATCGTAACGGCTGTCGCTGAGGATGTCCTTGTTCACTTCGATGCGCTGTACGATGTATGTCGCCATCTCAATGCACTCCTTTAGGCTCTCGAATGCAGGCAGGAAGAGTTCCTTTATTATCTGCAGGTCACGGAAATAGCCTACGGGAAGGTTGTTCATGATTAGCAGTATGTCGTTGGGCAGTGCCTGCAGGCGGTTGCATCGTGCACGTAACAGCTCGAAGACATCCGGGTTCTTCTTGTGTGGCATGATACTGCTGCCGGTAGTGCACTCTGCAGGGAGTTTTACAAAACCGAAATTCTGTGAATTGAACATGCAGGCATCGAATGCGAGCTTTGCCAATGTGCCTGCAACGGTTGCAAGAGCGAATGCGATGTTCTTTTCGCATTTGCCGCGGCCCATTTGTGCATATACAACATTGTAGTTCATGCTTTCGAAACCAAGCAGCCCGGTTGTCATTGTGCGGTTGAGTGGGAATGAAGAACCGTATCCTGCTGCCGACCCAAGTGGGTTGCGGTTGCACATCCTGTATGCAGCCTGCAGGAAAAGCATATCGTCGGCAAGGCTCTCGGCGTACGCTCCGAACCAGAGGCCGAATGATGATGGCATTGCTACCTGCAGGTGGGTATATCCCGGCATAAGTATCTCCTTGTGCTTCTCGCTCTGTTCAAGGAGCGCGTCAAAAAGCCCCTTGACCCCTTGGCAAACCTCTTGCAGTTCGTGGCGTGTGAAGAGCTTGAGATCGACAAGTACCTGGTCATTGCGTGAACGTCCGCTGTGGATTTTCTTTCCGGTGTCGCCCAACTTGCGTGTAAGCATCAGCTCAACCTGTGAATGGACATCCTCCACACCCTCTTCGATAATGAAGTTCCCTTCTTCGATTATGTCATAGATATTCCGGAGTTCATTATGCAACTCCTCCATCTCCTCACTGCTGAGCATGCCTATGCTCTGTAGCATGGTGCTGTGGGCTATTGAACCCAAAACATCGTAACGGGCCAGCAACAGGTCAAGTTCCCTGTCGCGCCCTACAGTGAATCTTTCGATTTCTGGATTGACGGTCACATCCTTCTCCCAAAGTTTCTTTGCCATCGTGGTGTCAGTACTGGATGAGTGATAGTGTCTCGGCAATCTTCTCGATTCCATCCTTCAAAGGCTTTTCAATCATCGCACGGAACATGATGTTGATATCGGCCTTTACAACGATGCGCATCTTTGATGCTTCCTCGCCGTCAGGGATAATCTGTATCCACATGTTGACAGGGATTGGTGAACCCACAGCCTCGAATTTGATGCATTTGGGCTCTTCGCGCTCGATAATCCTAAAGGTCACGTTGCCTACCGGCGGAACGTTGATAGTCGCCTCATCGCGGTTATATGTAAGTTCCTTGACCTTATCCTCGGGGAGTTTGCCCTTCAAGGCTTCAAGATTATTGAGGTCTTCAAGTTTTGCATAAACTCTCTCCTGTGGAAAGGGAATTTGCTTTACGCTGCTTTCGTATTGACTCATAAACTTATTTTCTGTTATTAAGAAACGGAAAACGGAAAACTTAAAATTGAAAATCTGTATAGTTCCATATAATACGGCCGAAGGTTCAACCGCAAGTTTTCACCTTTCCGTTTTCACCTTTAACCCCACTTTGTGGGCTTGAACCTTGGCTGCGCTCGCTGTAAAAGCTCAAGTAAACTTGGCTTTCGCTCGCTTGCACAAGCTTTCCGCTTTCAGTTTTCCGTTTTCACTTTTCCGTTTTCACCTTTCACTTTTTAATGGTTATTTAAGGTCGTTTCTCCACTCCGATGGGTTTGCACGCCACTCCTGGAGTGTCGGCATCACATCTTCTGTTAAATAACCTGTCTCTTTTGCAGCCTCAAGCACGGCCTCGTAGTTGGTGAGTGTGATGAGCTTTACGCCTGCATTGGCAAAAGCCTCTGTCGCCACGTTGAAACCATAGGTGAATGATGCAACCATACCTACAACCTCAACACCTGCTGCACGCAATGCGTCAACAGCCTTCAGACTGCTCAAACCGGTTGAAACAAGGTCTTCGATAACCACAACCTTTGCGCCCGGCTGTATGTCGCCCTCAATCTGGTTGCCAAGTCCGTGGTCCTTTGCCTTTGGGCGTACATAAACGAATGGCTTGCCAAGCTCCTCGGCAACGAGAGCGCCCTGTGCGATAGCGCCTGTGGCAACACCGGCAACTGTATCAGCCTCGGGGAACTCCTCAAGGATGAGGTTTGCAAGACCGAGTTTCACGCGTGTGCGCAGAGCCGGGAATGACAATGTCTTGCGGTTGTCGCAGTAGAAAGGCGATTTCCAACCTGATGCCCATGTGAAAGGCTGTTCCGGCTGCAATTTCACAGCCTTGATCTTAAGAAGTTCTGCTGCAAGCAGCAATTCTGATTTGTTTGCCATAATATTTGAGTTTAAATAGTTTGTTTGATTCTTGAATGCGAAGATAATAAAATCTATTGGAAGTTATCTGTTTTTAAGCGAAAAACAGGCTGCGCTCGCTGTAAAAGCTCAAGTAAACTTGGCTTTCGCTCGCTTGCACAAGCTTTGATCTGTACTCTGTACTCTTTGCTCTTTTGGGCGGACACGCCGGTACCGCCCCTACGGCGTTGTTCTCTTTAGGGCACCCACAAAGGATGCCCCTACGGCTCACAGTTTTCCACTTTCATCTTTCACATTTAACCCCATTCCATGGGCTTGAACCTTGGCTGCGCTCGTTGTAAAAGCTCAAGTAAACTTGGCTTTCGCTCGCTTGCACAAGCTTTCATCTTTCATCTTTCATCTTTTATCTTTTATCTTTCATCTTGTCTGCGTGTATCCCTCTTTTTTGAGAATGTCGATTACTTTCTCCTTGAAATCGCCCTGGATGAGTATCTCGCCATCCTTGGCACTGCCGCCCACACCGCACTTTGTCTTGAGCAGCTTGCCAAGTTCCTTGAGGTCGTCAGCAGTCCCGACGAAGTTCTTGACCAGTGTAACGGTCTTGCCGCCACGGTGGTTCTTTTCTATGTTCACTCTAAGCTTCTGCTGTTGCTTGGGCAGGGTCTCGTTTTCCTCCATTTCATCGGTGGAATATTGAAAATCGGGATTGGTGGAGTATACAATATTCAGCCTATCCTTCCAGTCGTTTTTCTTTGTTGCCATTACGGTTCTGTATTATTGTTCCGAGCGCTAAGGTACAATATTTTTATGACAAATTTTACAGCTTCGCAAAATAACCTTATTTTTGTTACGTTATAAATAATACACACGCGATTATATGGCTCAGTTACCAAAGATTGATAAAGTTCCCGAACCTACCTTGCGCCGTCTGCCATGGTATCTGTCGGTATGCCGTCTGCTCAAGCAGCGCGGCGAGCAGTATGTCTCCTCAACGCGCCTCTCCAAAGAGACCAACATCGTTGCTTCGCAGATAGCAAAGGATTTGTCGTGTGTTAATATTGTGGGACGTACCCGTGTGGGCTATGAGATTGACAATCTGCTCGAGGTACTTGAGGATTTTCTCGGTTTTACACGCATCCACAAGGCTTTTCTCTTCGGCGCAGGACGTCTCGGAAGTGCGTTGCTGAATGACAGCGGTCTCAAGCAGTTCGGTCTTGAGGTGGTGGCTGCTTTTGATACCAGCCCTCGCGTAGTAGGGCATAGCGTGGCAGGTATTCCGGTATATCACATCAACGAACTTGAGGCAAAGATGCGCCGCTACAATGTGAAGATAGGCGTCCTCACGGTTCCCATTGACCGTGCGCAGGAGGTTGCCGACAAAATGGTCGTGTGGGGTATAAAGGCGATATGGAACTTTACTCCTTTGCGCATCCGTGTGCCCGAAAATATCGTGGTGCAGAACACATCGCTGTATGCGCACCTTTCACTTATGTTTAACCGTCTCGAAGGCTTGGAAGGTCTGTCCGAGGAGAAATAATGTCATAAATGAAGATAATTGCGGTAGGAAAGAACTATGCAGAACACGCGCTTGAGTTCGACGGAACAGTAGATAAACCCTCTGTTCCCATGATTTTCATGAAGCCCGACTCGGCAATAATAAAGAACGGCAAACATTTCTATGTGCCCGATTTCCTGGGTCGTGTGGATTACGAGGCAGAGATTGTTGTACGTATATGCAAGCTCGGGAAGAGTATCCCTGCAAGATTTGCACACCGTTACTACGATGCCGTTACCGTGGGCATTGACTTTACCGCGCGTGATATGCAGCGTGCCTTTATCGAGGCAGGTGCTCCTTGGGAATTGAGCAAAGGTTTCGACGGTTCTGCCGTGCTTGGTGAGTTCCGCTCCGTAGAACAGTATGATATCAATGAGATTCCCTTCTCGCTGACAATCGATGATAAGGTTGTCCAGAGCGCGACTACAGCCGACATGATTTTCAAGGTTGATGAGATAATTGCATATATAAGCCGTTTCTGTACACTGAAACATGGCGACCTGATATTCACAGGAACTCCTGCCGGTGCAGGTCCTGTAGAGATTGGAACACACCTCAAAGGCTTTATCGGTGAAGATAAGGTGCTTGATTTCCATGTAAGATGAGACTATGAGAATACGTAACATACTATTGATATTATCACTTCTGATATCCCTTACTGCGCATGCGCAGTTTGTGGATGTGGATTGGAGCAACAATAAGGGCGACTCGATACTTCCTGTCTGCACGCAGACCTTTGATTTGCCTTCGGACTATGCCGGATTTTCCTATTCGGCGCATGTGGAATATCCCGAGTTCCGCAGGATGACTTCCGAGGAGGTTGCGCGTTATTCATTGGCAGGAAAGTACGCCTTTCTGCAGGAGCAGCCCAATGTGGAGTGTCATGTGGGCATTCAGGCAAAGAGGGCACAGCTTGACATGGCCTTTGTGCCGGTTGTCATGCGTGACGGTGTATATTACCGCATAGATTCGTATAAACTTGTGGTTGATAGGAAACCGCTCCCGAACCGGGTTGCGTCCGTATCACGTTCAGCAGGTGAACGGTATGCAGCCGCTTCGGTGCTTGCACAAGGCAAGTGGGTGCGTATTGCGGTCAGCGAGAACGGAATCCACAAGATTACGCATTCCGAACTCAAGAAGATGGGTTTCAAAGACCCCTCAAAGGTGAGGCTTTATGGATACGGCGGACATATTCTGCCCGAAAAGAATATTGAAAGTGTCGTTGACGATCTGGTTGAGGTTCCTTTGTGGCGCGAGGGCAGTTTCGTCCTCTTCTATGCTAACGGAACAATATCCTGGTCATATCAATCGGGCCGTTATGAGCATCTTCAGAATCACTATTCCGAATATGGTTGCTACTTCCTGACCGAAGGCGATGAGGCTCCTATGGAGTTCCCGTCCGCGACTTTGCAGGCAACTACGGAGGATACTTATACTACTTTCCGGGATTATGCACTCCACGAGAACGAGGCGAAAAGCCTTTGCTCGTATGGCAGGGTACTTGTCGATGATTATGACTACTCCCATGGGCGCAAGATGAACTATAAGATTCTGGTGGCCGGGGTAGTGGAGAACTCCCCTGCAACGATAGACCTTTCTTTTGCAACGAACGGCATTGAAATGTCACGCGTGGCAATCTCCGTCGGTGGCGAGAATCTGGGTTCGTTGACCGTATCGCGTGCGGTATCGACGGAACTTGGCAAAATCTCGTCAGGAAAGTTCAATGTCAATGCTCTCGGCGGTGATAATCCGGTCATCTCTTTGACCCATTCTGTTGCCAACAGCTCTGTCAATGGATTCCTTGATTTCATAAGGCTCAATTATATGCGCAGGCTTGCGCTTTATGGCTCGCAGACCCAGTTCAGGGGTGATATGCTGAGTGGTAATGCGCTTTTTAAGATTGAGGGCGCCAATGCCGATACAAAGGTGTGGAGCGTTGGCGGTACTACAGGTGTAAAGGAACTGGAGGGTTTGCTCGAAGGTTCTGTATATTCCGTTGTAGCACCTGCAGGTCGCGATGAGAATATGGTCGTGTTCAATGTAAAGGGCTCTTTCCCGTCGGTCAAGGTGATGGGTGATGTGGCGAATCAGAATCTGCATGCTCTTGGACAGACCGATATGGTTATAATAGTACCCTCTAACGGTTCATTCCTTCAGGCTGCAGAAAAGCTTGCCGAGGCGCACCGCACAATGGACGGCATAACCGTCGCTGTCGTGACAGCGCAACAGGTTTATAACGAGTTCTCTTCGGGTACCCCCGATGTTACCGCCTATCGCCGTTTCATGAAGATGCTCTACGACCGTGCCGCCACTGTCGAAGATGCTCCAAAATATCTGCTTCTCTTCGGTGACGGATGGTATGATAACCGTCTGATAACATTCCATGGACGCAAACAGGAGGATTATCTTCTCTGCTACGAGTCGCAGAACTCTATCGATGCGGTCCATTCATATGTGCTGGAGGATTATATGGGCTTGCTCGATGATGGCGAAGGCGGCAATCATTTGCGTGATAAGGTTGACCTGGGAATAGGGCGTATTCCTGCCCAGACACGTGCCGATGCGGATGCTGTTGTGGAAAAACTGATAGCATATATGCAGAACCGCAATGCCGGTGCATGGCAGAACAAGGTGCTTCTGCTTGCCGATGACGGTGATGAAAACATGCCCAACCAGCATATGAAGGATGCCGATGTTGTTGCAGATGTAATGGAGAGAAACTACCCTTCGTACGCGGTTGACCGTGTCTATTGGGATGACTATCCGGCGGTGGCATCATCTACAGGAACACGCTACCCCGAAGTCACTCAAGCCATATACGATAAATTGAATGAGGGTGCATTGGTGGTGAACTATTCTGGACACGGCAGCGCAAATCTGCTATCCCATGAGATGGTGTGGAAGGCGTCTGATATGGCAGCTTTGAAATCTCCACGTATGCCGTTATGGGTGACTGCATCGTGCGATATCGGTCCTTTTGATATGGGTGACAACTCGGTGGCTGAGGCTGCGATACTAAATCATGACGGTGCGGCAATAGGTCTGTTTACAACAACACGAACCGTGTTGCAGTCATATAATTCGGTGATAAACAAAGCCTTCATGGAAGAACTTCTCCAGAGCGTGAACAATGGTGAGGCGATTGCCGTCGGTGATGCTGTCCGCAAGGCAAAAAACAGGGTCATATCGGTAGGCAGCGACCCCAGCGAGAACAAACTGCAGTTCGTGCTTTTGGGCGATCCGGCGTTGCGTCTCAAGACGCCGGCTTACCGTATTGTTGTCGAGCAATTCAACAAGGCCGGTGCCGATGTGACAACACAGGTCTCTGCAGGTGGTTTTGTAGAGGTTGAAGGTTACGTGGCAGATGCCGGCGGCAAGGTTGCCGATGATTTTGAAGGCCTGCTTTATCTTACGCTGTTCGACGGTGAGGAGGTGGTGAACACCCGTGACAATACCGGATTGGGCAGTTATCAGTACAATGCCTTCAACAAGATGCTTTTCTCGGGCAATGACTCTATCAAGGGTGGACGCTTCGTGACCACAATCCCTGTGCCAATGGATATAAGCTACAAGGACCAGCCGGGTATGCTCAATCTCTTTGCGGTGGATACTGCATTCGTTAACTCTGCGCAGGGTCATTTCGGTAATTTTACTGTAGGCGGAACATCGCAGGATATTAATGACGACGGTACTGGTCCCGAAATCAAACTCTACCTCAATACAACTTCATTCGTTGATGGTGATGAGGTGAACACGACTCCATGTCTTTTTGCCGAATTGTACGATGAAAACGGCATAAATACCGTGGGTACAGGTATTGGACATGATATCGTTGCCATAGTAGACAACAGACCTGAACATACGTATAACCTCAATTCGCTGTTCACCTCCAATGCCGGTGATTACAAGCGCGGAACAATAGTCTGTCCGCTCAAGGCTCTTGAGCCCGGTGAACATACTCTGCTACTCCGTGCATGGGATCTTTATAATAACTCGTCGACAGCCGAAGTGAGGTTTGTGGTAGATCCTTCACTTGCACCGGAATTTGTGCAGTTGAGGGTGAATCCTTCTCCTGTAAGGTATGGACAGACGACACGTTTTGAACTTACCCACAACCGTCCGCAGAGTGATCTTCAGGTACGTATCGAGATATTCGATTTCCAGGGCAAGATGCTTTGGAGCAGCAGCGAGAAGGGACTCTGTGACAGCATGGTATACAGCTTTGAGTGGGACGGCAGGCTTGCCGGAGGCCAGCCGTTGGCAACGGGAGTCTATCTTGCGCGTGCATGGGTCGTATGCGACGGAAAGGAGTCCTCTACACGTACAATTAAATTCGTGGTTGTAAACAATAAATGACCGTTTTCTCAGTTATTATAGTGACATATAAATAGTAACCTGCTAAAAATTAAGCATCTTATTTTTTAAACGTCACATAAAAGACCTTTACAAATTACGACAAAAACAGAAAATGATGATAAAGAACAGATTTTTGCTTCTCCTGTTGGCTGCTGTGCTTTCGATACCTCTATTTGCACAGAAAGATCAGTTCAACCCGATATATACAGGTGTCACTTCGTTGTCCATTGCTCCCGATGCCCGCGCAGGTGCGCTCGGTGACGTTGGTGTGGCAACAGAACCGGATGTGAACTCGCAGTATTGGAACCCTGCGAAGTATCCTTTCAATATTGCCCGTGCAGGAGCCTCGATGTCATACACTCCATGGCTGCGTCAATTGGTGAGCGACATCGACCTTATCAATCTCGCAGGTTTCTATCGCATAGGCGACTATTCGGCGGTCAGTGCATCTCTTACATATTTCTCGCTCGGTGAGGTCTTTGTCGAGGATGAGATGACGATAAAACCCTATGAGATGGCTGTTGACCTTGCCTATTCGCGTATGCTCTCCGAGACATTCTCTGCAGCCATTGCATTGCGTTATATCCACAGTGACCTGCAGTACAATTATGCCGAGGATATGTCTCCGGGTAGTGCTTTTGCGGCCGATATCGCGCTCTACTATAACAAATATCTCATGATAGGTAATCGTGAGTGTCTGCTTGGCCTCGGTCTGAACGCATCGAACATCGGTACCAAGATTTCGTATGACGACGGAGCAACAAACCAGTTCATACCTACCAACCTGCGTCTTGGTGCGTCACTGCTTTTCCCTATCGATGACTACAATACAATCTCAATAAGCGCCGACATCAACAAACTGATGGTGCCTACACGTCCGACTTACAGCCAGTTCCTTGAGGAGAACGGTTATGAGCAGGGTGACAACTCATACTACTCTGAGTATCAGACATGGCTTGAGAGTACCGGCTACAATGACATTTCTCCCATTTCGGGAATCTTCAAGTCTTTCAGCGATGCCCCCGGTGGTTTCAGCGAGGAGATGAAGGAGATATATGGAGGTGTAGGTATCGAATATTGCTACAACCAGCAGTTCTCGGTGCGTGGCGGTTATCACTACGAGAATGAGTATAAAGGTAACAGAAAGTACTTTACTTTGGGTGCCGGTTTCCGCATGAGTGTCTTCTCGCTCGATGCGGCATACCTTATCTCTACGGCACAGAGCAATCCTCTTGACCAGACTTTGCGATTCTCGCTATCATTTGACATGGATGGTTTGAGAGATCTTTTCAGACGTTAATGCTGAATTCAACTTGCAAATGCAACAGAATTCTGATTAATAATTTGTTTAAATTTTTCGTTTGGCGTGAGGTATCCAAGTCTTTTACGAGGTCGATTATTGAGTTTATTTTCAATCCACTTAATCTGTTTGTTGGTTA
>JAFQEZ010000050.1 GCA_017398805.1 Bacteroidaceae bacterium
AACAGCACTCCTTTGGGGAGATAAACCTCCCGTCGTCGCAAACGACGCTCCTTTCGCGTCGTCACTGTAAAAAAATCAAAGCAAGCTTTGTTTGTTTTTGCTCGTTTATTGTTACCTTCACCTTTGGTGCAGCTAACGTCTGCACTCGCTGTAAAAAAATCAAAGCAAGCTTTGTTTGTTTTTGCTCGTTTATTGTTACCTTCGCAAGAGGATGTGTATTTTTTGATGGAATTTATGGATTACAAGACTATTTTAGAGGATGTTTACGCATCGGTTAAGCCGTTGTCTAATGTGGGACGGGTTGCCGATTATATACCGGAGCTTGCGAAAGTGAACCCCGACAAGTTCGGGATTTGTCTTAATACCATAGGGAATGACGTATATTCCGTTGGCGATGCTTATGAGAGATTTTCCATCCAGAGTATATCGAAGGTGTTCGCTCTTGCCATGGCATTGTCGGTAAAAGGTGAGTCACTGTGGAAGAGAGTGGGTAAAGAACCGTCTGGTACTGCTTTCAACTCACTTGTTCAGCTTGAAGTGGAGCATGGTATTCCACGTAATCCGTTTATAAATGCCGGGGCTATGGTTGTTGCTGACATCCTACTCACCTCATTTGAGAATCCTGCCGAAAAATACCTTGAGTTCGTACGCACGCTGTGTGGCAGCAATGATGTGGACTATAACGATCAGGTGGCGCGGTCGGAGCGTGAGACAGCTTATCTGAATGCCGCAATAGCGAATCTTCTCAAGTATCACAAGAATATTGAATGTGATGTGGAGGAGGTGCTGAGACTATATTTCCTTACTTGCTCGGTGGAGTTGAATTGCCATGAACTGGCAAAGGCTTTTCTTGCATTTGCTAACCATGCGGAACCTTTCAGCCATGCTGGCATTGAACTCACACGTTCTCAAATAAAGCGAATGAATGCGATTATGCAGACGTGTGGGTTCTACGATGAGGCCGGTGAGTTTTCGTATCTTGTAGGTTTACCGGGGAAGAGCGGAGTAGGTGGCGGTATTGCTGCGATATGTCCAATGCGCTACTCTGTTGCCGTGTGGAGCCCGAGGCTTAACAGCAAGGGTAACTCGGTGATGGGCATGAAGGCGCTTGAAGAACTGACGACTGTGACAAACGAATCAATATTCTGATGTGGCAACAAAACAGTTCCATATGGTGTTTTTCTATGTGATAATTATTGACTAACCATAAAAACAGATTTTATGAATTTCTTTAAAAGACTTAGCGCTTTTTCTGTCATGATGTTCGTGGCAGTAGCGATGTTGGCTCAGGAATTGCCCAAGGTTTATATCCTTGCAACAGGTGGAACAATTGCCGGCTCCGGTTCTTCGGCAACAAAGAGCAACTATTCTGCCGGTCAGGTTGCTATCGGTACTTTGTTGGATGCGGTTCCTGCAATCAAGGATGTCGCGAATGTAGAGGGTGAACAGGTTGTAAACATAGGTTCGCAGGACATGAGTGACGAAGTGTGGCTGGTGCTCGCGAAGAGGGTAAACGAACTGCTTGCGCGTGCCGATGTGAGCGGTGTCGTAATAACTCACGGAACCGATACGATGGAGGAGACAGCTTTCTTCTTGAGCCTTGTCGTGGACAGTGGCAAACCTGTGGTTCTTGTGGGTGCAATGCGTCCTTCTACCGCAATAAGTGCCGATGGTCCGGCTAACCTCTATAATGCTGTCGTGACTGCAGCGTCGCCTGCTTCGAGAGATCGTGGTGTCCTTGTCTGCATGAACGGTAAGGTTTATGGCGCAGCTGATGTGACAAAGACTAATACAACAAGCGTCGAAACTTTCCAGTCGCCCAACTCCGGTGCTATCGGTTACATCCACAATGGCGAGGTACGCTATTATCATACATCGTGCGCAGGGGTGAATGTCCCTTATTTTGATATCGATGGCTTGAAGTCTTTGCCTAAAGTGGGTATTGCCTATGGCTATTCAAACGTCGAGGGTGATGTTGTTGATATGATGATTGATAAACACTATAAAGGCATTGTATATGCAGGTGTGGGTAACGGTAACATCCACAAGAATGTGTTCCCTGAGCTTGAGAAGGCACGTAAGAATGGCATAATAGTTGTACGCTCAAGCCGTGTGCCCACAGGTGCAACCACACTCGATGCCGAGGTTGATGACAACAAGTATGAGTTTGTGGCATCATGGGGCCTCAATCCTCAGAAGGCTCGTATTCTTCTGATGCTTGCCCTTACAAAGACCGATGACTGGAAAACCATTCAGAAATTTTTCAATAACTATTAATACAATTCTACTATGAAGATGAGAAACACTCTAATTGCGCTGTTGTTGCTTGTGGCAACTGTGGCTTCGGCGCAAGTTAGATCACGCAATGCACAAGGTGCCGAGGGTGAGAAGTCGCTTTTTGAGAGAGTGAGCAAGATTGAGAAGCAGAACGACTGGTTCAATCTTTACATGAACATGCATGGTGCATTCGATGCCAAGTTCAATCAGGATGGCAAGAATGGCCTCAGTCAGGGTGCTTTCAATATGCGTCAGTTGCGTATTGAGGCTAAAGGAAATGTTACAAGCTGGCTCTCTTACCGTTGGCGTCAGCGTCTTAACCGCAGCAATGACGGCAACGGCATGATTGACAATCTGCCCAATTCCATCGATTATGCGGGTATCGGTATCAAGTTCAATGATAAGTTCTCGCTGTTTGCAGGAAAACAGGCTGCTGCATATGGCGGTTTTGAATATGACTTGAATCCGATAGAGATTTACCAGTACAGCGAGATAATCAACAACATGAGCAACTTCATGACCGGTGTGACTTTCAATTACGACATGACCCCTAACCAGCAGTTCCAGTTCCAGATTCTCGATAGCCGCAACAACTCTCAGGAGGATACTTATGGCGAGAATCTTGAAGAGAGCCGCCTTCCATTGGTATATTCTCTTGCATGGAATGCCAATATGTTCGACAACAGATGGCAGACACGCTGGTCGGCTTCAATCATGGAGGAGACTCATGGCAAGTATATGTACTATTTTGCATTGGGTAACCAGTTCAACTTCTCGCCGCGTTGCAACATGTATATCGATCTTATGAGTTCTACCGAGCAACTCGACCGTAAGGGTATAATGACAAACATCTTTGGCGGACGTGCCAACTTCAACGGTCATAACATGTACAATACAATGTACAATTCTTTGGTCACAAAGGTGAATTACCGTGTCTTGCCAAAGTGGAATCTGTTTGCGAAGGGAATGCTCGAATCGGCTGCGGTTTACAAGAACGAGGATAATGTGGCTAAGGGTAACTACCGCACATCGCTCGGTTATATTGCCGGTGTAGAGTATTACCCTATGGATACCAACCTGCATTTCTATCTTGCTTTCATAGGACAGAGCAACTTTTTTACTGAAAGGGCAAAGGCTTTGGGACAGGATGATTACAGTACTCAAAGAGTATCTTTAGGTTTCATTTACCAGTTGCCGCTGTTCTGATTGTGTGCATGCACCACAAATGACAAAAGACTATGATGCTTGTACAACTTCTATTGGTGCTTGTATGCATTATCATCGGTGCGCGTCTGGGTGGTATTGGGCTCGGTGTCATGGGCGGATTGGGTGTCGCTTTGCTGACATTCCTTTTCGGTCTTGAGCCTGGCGCATTGCCAATCGATGTGATGCTGATGATTGCTGCGGTTATTTCGGCAGCTGCATGTATGCAGGCTGCAGGAGGCCTGGACTACATGGTCAGGCTTGCCGAGAGGATACTCCGCAGCAATCCACAGTATATAACGATACTTGCACCGCTTGTTACCTATACATTCACGTTTTTGGCAGGAACAGGGCATGTCGCATATTCCGTCCTTCCTGTGATTGCCGAGGTTGCAAGGGAGACCAAGATACGCCCGGAACGTCCTTTGGGTATTGCTGTCATTGCATCGCAGCAGGCTATTACTGCTTCGCCGATATCCGCGGCAACCGTAGCGCTGCTTGGTCTGCTTGCCGGGTATGACATAACACTCTTTGATATCCTAAAGATAAGCGTTCCTGCAACGCTCATCGGTGTTCTTGTAGGTGCATTGTTTTCCATGAGGGTCGGCAAGAATCTTGTAGATGATCCCGAATATCAGCGCCGTCTCAAAAATGGTGAACTTGATGGTGACCATAAGGAAATCGCAGGGGGTGAGAACCGGAAGGGTGCTCTCCTCTCTGTTCTGCTTTTTGTCGGAGCAACGCTCCTTATAGTGCTTTTCGGCTCTATTCCTTCGTTGCGTCCGATGTTCGGGGGCGAGAGGTTGGGAATGCCGATTGTGATTGAGATGCTTATGCTTGCTACAGCTGCCATAATCCTGTTGCTCACACGTACCGATGGTGCAAAGGCTGCCCATGGCAGTGTCTTCTCGGCGGGTATGCAGGCGGTTGTTGCCATATTCGGTGTCGCGTGGATGGGTGATACATTCATAAATGGCAATATCGTGGAACTCAAAGCTTCGATTGAAGGTGTTGTCACTGAGATGCCATGGCTCTTCGGACTTGCGCTGTTCGTGATGTCCATACTGCTTTATAGCCAGGCTGCGACGGTGCGGGCAATAGTGCCTCTCGGTATTGCATTGGCAATATCGCCGATGATGCTCATTGCACTTTTCCCGGCTGTAAACGGATATTTCTTTATCCCGAACTATCCGACATTGGTGGCGGCAATAAATTTTGACCGTACAGGAACTACGGGAATCGGCAAATGGGTACTCAATCACTCATTCATGATGCCGGGTCTGGTTGCTACAGCTGTTGCGATAGGAACAGGATTGCTGTTTATACAGCTTTATTAGAACGGTTGGGGGTGACTAAAAAGTAAATTTCTGTGTTACGTTTGCCTTCAAAATCCTCATTTACGCTTAGTAAACTGCGGTTTTGAAGCCTGCACAAGCGCACTGCCTGCGGCGAGCCTTGGCTTCGTTCGCTGTAAAACATTAAAGTAAACTTTATGTTTAGCTCAC
>JAFQEZ010000051.1 GCA_017398805.1 Bacteroidaceae bacterium
CTTTTACAGCGAGCGCAGCCAAGGTTCAAGCCCACGCAGTGGGGTTAAAGCTTGTGCAAGCGAGCGAAAGCCAAGTTTACTTGAACTTTTACAGCGAGCGCAGCCAAGGTTCAAGCCCACAAAGTGGGGTTAAAGTGGAAAGTTAATTGAGATTTCTCCTATCGTCGAAATGACAAGTTCGCGGTTTTTCGCGATGTGCGATGTAGGGGCATCCCTTGTGGGTGCCCAAAAAGTGCAAAGTGCAAAGTGCAAAGTTAACTGAGATTTTTCGCTTTTGCTCAAAATGACAAATCCGCGGTTTTTCGCCTTAAACTACTTTTTTAGATAGTACAGCACCACGCTGTTTCCTTTGCGGAAGAGTTCCTTTGCGGCACTGCGCAGAGCCTCGGATGTGACGGCACGATACATCTCCGGTTCACGGAAATGGCTGTCGAGGCTACCCCTCAGCACTGCAAGTGCTACATTGTTGCCAAGATTCTCACCAGAGAGATTCCTGAACGTAAAATCCGATTCAAAACGGTTGCGCACCTTCTCAAGTTCTTCGCTTGGGACAAGTTCCCTTTTCAGTTCATCAAGTTCTGCCCACACAGCAGCCTCGGCATCTTCCATGGAGACGCCATCGGGAACGCGTGAATATATCCAGAACATACCGGTATCCTCACTGCCCGAAATAAATGCATCAATCTTTGAAAAGAGTTTCTTCTCCTTTACAAGGCGCATGAGCAGGCGACCTGAATAGCCGTTGGAGAGTACATCGGAGATCACATCACATGGATAATAATCGGCATCGAGACGTGCGCCCATATGAAAACCCATATAAAGTGCATTCTCGGGCACGTTACGGTAGACCGTACGGCGACGTTGACGCACCTGACGCGGTTCTTGGGGCAAGCAGCGTTTCTTTATCCTTTTGGCAGGGATTGGACCGAACCATTTTTCACTCCACTCCACTACCCTCCCGAACGGGATGTCTCCTACAACTGAAAGGACCGCATTGTCGGGTGCATAATAGTCATTATAGAAACGGCGTATAACAGATGCCGGAACATCGGCAATATGCGAGAAGTTGCGTCCTATCGTCGACCAGCGGTAAGGATGCACCTTATATGCCATTTCGCGCAGGATACGGCTCACATCGCCATAAGGGCGGTTGAGTGTAGTCTGCTTGAACTCCTCGATGACTACCTGGCGCTGCACATCAACCTTCTTCTTGTCGAGCGAGATGTTGCGCATGCGGTCGCTCTCCATCCAGAAAGCCAGTTCGGCATTCTGCTTGGGAATGGTTATATAGTAACATGTGACATCATTGGTGGTATATGCATTGTTCTCACCACCTGCGAGTTCGAGCGGTTCGTCAAAAGAAGGTACTGCCTCAGTGCCTTCGAACATAAGATGCTCAAGAAGGTGGGCTATACCGGTGTGCTCATACTCCTCATTACGCGCACCTACACCATAGACAAGGTTCACACACACCATTTCCACTCCCTCTGCCGGGATATGCACTATGCGCATGCCATTGTCCAATATCTTTATATTTATGTCTGAAGCATCCATAATAAACAGCTTCTAATGATTTAGAGGTACAAAATTAGTAATAATCCGACACATTTTCATCAAGTAGACCAGAACAATTGCTGCCACCGGTGGGGTTTATATATTCACAGGAGGATCGGCAATACAAAAAACCACTTGACCGGAGCATGCATATCCTATATTTTTATTAACTTTGCATGATATTGTGGGCAAGTGCCCCCATTCTGCAAAACAGGGCAGGAAATGAAGAAAAAAAGTAGTTTAAAAAAACGGATTCTAAAGACACTCCTTATTATCATCGGCACACCGATTCTGCTATTCTGGTTGCTGGTGATACTGCTTTATATACCGCCCATACAAAGATGGGCAACCAACCTTGTATGCGAAGAGGTTGCCGAGAGCACCGGATATGACATTGAAATAGGGTCGGTACACCTTGCATTCCCACTCAAACTTAAAATAACCGATTTCGACATGTCGAAAAACGGTGACAGTTATATAAACGGTGAGAAACTCGATGTGAACGTCTCTTTGTGGCCTCTCTTCGTGGGAGATGTCGAACTGAACTATGTTGCACTGGAACATTTGAAGTTGAATACAAAGGAGATGATGCCCGAAATGGCAATAAGCGGTGATGTAGGCTACTTCAGGACCGTTGCAAGAAATATTGAGCTGACAAATGAGATTGCAAACCTGAGACAGGTACATCTTTACGGGGCAAACCTTAACATTGAGCTGAAAGACACTGTAGTAGTAGAGGAGGAAGATGAAGAACCTTCAAAATGGATCATCAACCTGCATAAGGCAAAGATAGAGAACAGTGCTATCTCTATTTCCATGCCCGGTGACAGCATAAAGGCAAAAGCGGAGATCGGCACAATGAGGTTGAGGAAAGGATATGTCAACCTCGACAAAGAGATATATTCTGTTGGCAAAATACGCCTTGAACAAGGTAAAATCACATATGACAAAGGATACCTGAGCAAAGAAGAAGCGCCACTCGACCATATATGCCTGCAGGATGTATCCTTAGTAATAGACAACGTGAAATACAGCCCGGATTATACCGAGGCGACACTTACGGACTTTGCATTCCTGCAACCTGGAGGCATCCAGGTAACGGAGACATCGGCAACCCTCGCCTTGCAGCCGACCCAGCTCGACATAAAGGATTTCCACATGCGCAGTGCAAACGGCTCTTACATCAGACTCAAGACCTCGATACCGTGGTTTGCGCTGATGGGATTGGGGCAGCAACAGCTTGATGTCATGCTACAGGCCGGGCTGAACAAAAAAGACCTTGCGGGCCTCTTGACAAAGGAACAGTACGGGCTGCTTGAGGCATTTGACGACAAACTGTTCGATGCGAGCATATCGGCAAGAGGAAACGTTGGACACATGGTTATAGACACCATGAGAATAGACATGCCGTCACTTGCCACACTGGGCCTGAGCGGAGAGGCCGGCAACCTGCTCGACATGGAGAAACTCGAGGCGTCGGTAATGATAGATGGAGCAAGCGACAACCTGCAAAGGATAATGCAACTGGCAGGCGACACCATTGTGACAAACGCTTCTGCCGACATTAATGCCGTTGCGAGCTACAATAGAGGACGGATTGAAACCAGGATGTCATTGAACGGAATCGGAGCTTCAATAGATGGCAACGCAATGTTCGACATGAACGACACTACATACAATGCCGACATCAAGATTAATGGATTGGACCTCACGGAACTCTACCCGAGCGTGCCTTTGACCCATCTGTCCATGAACCTGAAAGCGGACGGACATGGTTTTGACCTATTTGACAAGGAGACCCGTTACGATGTCACCCTGGATATCGACTCCGTAGAATATGACAAATACCACCTCAAGGAGCTTTCTTTGGTTGCAAGGCAGAAGGCCGGTAAATCGGATATAAGCCTACAGACCGATGACCAGAACCTCAAACTTAGACTTGATGCCAAGACCGGACTGCGTCCGAGCGGAATAAGGAACCGCACTTCGCTTGTTGTAGAAAAGGCCGACCTCAAGGAACTTGGGATCATGGATGTGCCGTTCGACACAGAAATGAACCTTGACGTGAAGTTCTCCACCGACATGGACAAGACGCACAAGTTAAAGTTCGAAGGAAAGGAGATCGTTTTGAACACACAGATAAAGAGATTCACCCCCAAGGATATTTTCATAGATTTTGCAACATCACCCGACACGACATACTTGACGGCACGAAACGGTGACCTTATCATCGGTGGCAACATGAAGTGCGGATATACAGAACTCTTCAAGGCCATAGATGACCTGAAGAACATGTTCATTGATGCCACGAAGAACCATGAGATGATACACTTTCTGCACGATTATGAGAATCTGTTGCCGCAAATGAGTTTCAGTCTGGATTGTGGCACAGACAATATGCTCGCCAATGTACTTGCAATAAAACAGATGAGGGCAAACAGTATAAAGGCAAATCTTGCCATCGGCTCAAAAAAGGGACTGAACATAAGTGCCGGCGTATACGGATTCAGGACCGAAGGACTGAACCTTGACACTGTGCGCATGTTCACAAGGCAGGAGGGCAACAGACTTAGATATCTTGCCGGAATACGAAGCACTTCGGTTGACGAAATGAGCCAAAAGAACACATACAGCGCACTGCTGTATGGTTACATGGCCAACGACTCGCTGACCGCCAATGCCGTATACCGCGACAGCAAGGATGACCTTATCCTGAAAACCGGCATCGTATCAACTATGAAGCCGACGGAACTGGATATCAGTTTCCTCCCCGAAGCCATATTCTTGGGCAAGCCGTTCTTCTTTAATAAAGAAAACTACATCAAGGTTGGCAAGGATATCGAAGCCGATGTAACTCTACAGGACGGCAACAACTCGGGAATACACATCTACACCACCCAGGACCCCAAATATGAATACAATGCCAACGTCGAGCTTTTCAACATCGACCTGAAGGAGATAACAAGCAGCCTGCCTTATGACATAGATATTTCGGGTATAGTGAATGCCGACATTCTGCTAAAATATGGAAAAGAGAATGGTCTGCTGGTCAGCAGTGATATCATGGCCGATGACATTGCATATGAAGGTGAACGTATCGGTAATGAGATTATAGAACTTGTATATTTCCCAAGAGGAGATGACAGGCATTACCTTGATGCACTCCTCCTGCACAACGACGAGGAGGTATTGCAGATAAACGGTAATTTTGTAGACAACGATTCTGTACAGGCCCTCAAGGGAACCGCAACGCTTACACGATTCCCGCTTGCAATTACCAAAGCTTTTACAAAGAGCACCGGAATAGAGGTTGACGGATACCTGGACGGCGACCTTACGCTCAATGGACCGTTCAAAGCCATGGAGTCGAACGGAAGCGTAAGCTTCGACTCGGTGTACATACATGCATATGACTTCGGTACATCCCTGCACATGGCAGATGAGACAGTCAACATCAAAGACAACAAGGTTCTTTTTGACGATTTCGACATATATGCGAACGGAGATAATCCGTTCCAGATAAACGGCGACATAGATATCAGCAATCTGTTTGTTCCAAAGCTGAACCTTGCAATGGACGCAAAGAACTATCAGCTGATAAACACACCAAGAAGAGAGAACTCCATGCTGTACGGAAAACTGTTGCTCGACATCAAGGCAAGGATAAGCGGAACGCTCAACAGCATGAGAATGTTCGGCAACATCAAGATGCTCAACAAGAGCAACATAACATACGTTATGCTTGATGCACCGATAGAATCGGACAAGGAACTCGACGGACTTGTGGAATTCGTGAACTTCAAGGATACAGTAAAGACTGCCCCACAATTGGATCAAGAGATAAGTTTCGGAAACACGAACATCAACATCGACTTCGCAATCGAGGACGGAGCAAGAATCAATGCCGACCTTGACGAGGCACGCAACAACTATGTGACCACCCAAGGAGCAGGCAACCTGCAGATCAAGTACAACAACCAGAACGGCCTTACAGTGGGAGGACGCTACTCGATGAGTGGAGGAGAATTCAAAGTAACGCTGCCTATAATACCATTGAAGACACTCGAGATTGGCGATGGCAGTGAAATAACATGGTCGGGCGAGGTGTTCAATCCGGATCTCAACATAACGGCATTCGAAAGGGTGACATCATCGGTTACTCTTGACGACAACAACATGGTCCCGGTTCCGTTTGACGTGGGTGTCAAGGTCACAAACACCCTGGAGAAGATGAATCTCAGTTTCATAATGTCATCGCCCGAGAACACGACAATTCAGAACGAGCTGAATGCGCTCAGCCCCGAGGATATGAACCGCTATGCAGTGACAATGCTCATAACAGGATCATACGCAGGCAACAAGAACATCACTGCTGCCAATGCACTGAGTTCATTCATCGACGCGAAGATTAATGACATTGCCGGTACTGCCATGAAAGGTGTAAACGTGAACATGGGTATCAACGATGCTACCAATGCCGAGACCGGAAGCACATACAAGAACTACTCCTTCAGCTTCAGCAAGCGGTTCTGGAACGACCGCATGACAATTGTCATCGGTGGCGAGGTGAACAGCGGTGACCGTCCGAGAGGCAGCAACGGATTCATAAACAACGCTTCGCTGGAGTGGAAAGTAAATAATTCAGGAAACCGCTTCCTGCGAGTATTCTACGACAAGAACTATGAGTCTATTCTTGAAGGTGAGATTACAGAGACCGGAGCAGGTTATATATACAAACGCAAACTGGACAATCTGAAAGACCTGTTCATCTTCCGCAAGAAGAAGGAAGAAGAGAAGAAGGACGGTAAAGAGAAAGAAGAAAAAGCGCCGGAACAGAGCAAAGAAGATTAAGAATGAAGAAGATTTTGACATACATTATAGCAGCTGTTATATTGACGGCATGCTCCACTACCCGACGGGTTCCCGACGGGGAGCAGCTCTATACCGGCATAAAAAGCATGAAATTTGTCGATGAGGACAAGTATGCCGCTACCGAAACCGGACAGACTGCAATAGAAGAGATAACATATGCCCTCGACTATCCCCCTAACGGATCTTTTGCAAGCAGTTCGAGCCTGAAGACATTCTCAATCGGATTGTGGATATACAACACCTTCTACAACTCAAAGAAGGGTGTAGGCAAATGGATATTCGACAAGTTCGGGACAGAACCGGTACTGATATCAAAAGTAACCCCGGAACTGAGAGCGGAGGTCGCCAACGATGTACTCAAGTATTATGGCTACTTCAACGGGAAGGTGGAGGCTAAAGTCAATACCAACAAGAAGAACCCCAAAAAGGCAAGCGTATCATATGAGATAACCCTGAATGAGCCGATAACTTATGACAGTATATCATACTGCAACTTCCCGGAGATTGCAGATACCATCATACAGAACAATATCAGCAATGAGTTCATCAAGAAAGGAGGCCAGTTCAATGCCGCAGCAATGGAGAATGAGAGGATAAGAATCAGCAACCTGTTACGCAACAACGGATTCTACCATTTCAGGCCCGACCTTCTCACCTATCTTGCCGATACTGTAAACAGCCCGGGGAAAGCAAATATCCGTCTGCAGACTATCAAGGAGATTCCTGTAGAGACATATAACCGATACAGGATAGGCAAGATAAACATGCGCGTTTTCGACAGTGATTTCGAGGGAGGGAACGGCAGGGGGCTCAAGGGTGATACCTTGAACATGCGCACCATGCAGTATATCTATTACGACAAGAGACCGCCCGTACGCCCGGGGGCACTGATGCGCAACATACAGATACGCAAAGGCGAGCTATACTCTCTCGACAAGCAGCAGAGAGCCGTGCAGATGCTGACACAGATGAACATATTCAACAGCATCAACTTCAACATGGTGCCACGATTGGGGACAGACACCATTGACATGAACATTATCACACGGCTCGACAAGCCATATGACTTCACATTCGAGCTGAACACGACATACAAAAGCAACAGCCAGATTGGTCCCGGAAGCAAAATAACACTGGCACGAAGAAATGTCTTCCGAGGCGGAGAAACATTGAAACTCTCGCTGACAGGTTCATACGAGTGGCAGACGGACAGGAACGTTAAAGGACGTGCCGCGACAATCAACTCATGGGAAATGGGTGCCGACCTCTCTCTTGAGTTTCCAAGAATATTCTTCCCTATTATACACCGCCGTCACCTGCGTACACCGGCCATAACGTCGTTCCGCATATTTACCGACCAGATGAACCGTTCAGGCTTCTTCAGGATGATACATGCCGGTGGTGATGCCACATACAAGATATTCAGCAGCAGCACATCCACACACACAGTTACCCCACTGCGCGTGACATATGACATGTTGCTGAAGACAACAGCCAAATTCGATTCGATAGCAGCTGCAAACCGTTCGGTAGAAAACAGTTTCAGAAACCAGTTCATACCGGCGATGCAGTATACCTACAACTATGACAACACAAACAGCACACACAGAAACAAGACATGGCTCGAAGTCTCTGTAACATCGGCCGGAAATGTTACTTCGCTTATATATTGCGTCTTCGGGAAAAGCATGAATGAGAAGGACAAGAATATTCTCGGGAACCCTTACGCACAATTCATCAAGGGTACAGCAGAGATCAGGGAACTGTGGAAGATAAACCGCAAACAATCAATAGCGACCAGATTCATGATTGGCGCCATACACAGTTACGGAAACTCTGAATATGCCCCCTACAGCGAACAGTTCTACACAGGCGGTGCAAACAGTCTGCGTGCATTTACCGTACGATCTTTGGGCCCGGGAAGCTATCGTCCGAGCAGCAGCGACAGATACTCATACCTTGACGAGACCGGTACCTTTAAAATGGAGATGAATGTGGAATACAGATTCCAGCTGTTCGCCGACCTGCACGGCGCCGTGTTCCTTGATGCCGGAAACATATGGCTGCTGAAAAAGGACCCCGACCGCCCCGGAGGAGAACTGAAGATCAACAAATTCGGAGAACAGATTGCCTTGAATACCGGATTCGGTATAAGATATGACCTTGGAATACTCGTTGCACGAGTGGACTTCGGTCTTGGACTCCATGCGCCATACAAGACAAAGCGCAACGGCTACTTTAACCTCAATCCTTTCAAGGACGGATTTGCATGGCATTTTGCCATCGGTTACCCATTCTAAGGGAGAGGAACAAGAAACTGTATAAATTCGATATAACAAATTATACCGGATTATAGCATAATTGTCATTTTTCGAGCAAATCCCTCAACAACACATCTGAGTGAAACGAAGAATCTTATTACCAAGAACATAGTTCCTTGACTTTAGCCCCTCCGGGCGTCGACCATTGGTTCGCTACGCTCCAGGATGACAAAGTCCGCGAGAACAACCGCAAAAATGTCATTCTGAGTGAAACGAAGAATCTTATAACCAAGAACATAGATCCTTCGCTACGCTCCAGGATGACAAAGTCCGCGAGAACAACCGCAAAGATGTCATTCTGAGTGAAACGAAGAATCTCATTACCACGAACATAGATCCTTGACTTTAGCCCCTCCGGGCGTCGACCGTTGGTTCGCTACGCTCCAAGATGACAAAGTCCGCGAGAACAACCGCGAAAATGTCATTCTATATTTGCACTGTCATTGACTCGTTTTGCTTTTCGCAACCCAAACGGCATAAGTTAAACTCCTCCTCTGCCTGAGGGGAGGTGCCAGTTTACTGGCGGAGGGGTGGGAGTGCTGCGTTTGACCTGTTGCTGC
>JAFQEZ010000052.1 GCA_017398805.1 Bacteroidaceae bacterium
AACCTGCAACAGACTCGGCAGAAGAAACCGATGTTGCACCGGTAGAAGAACCTGCAACAGACTCGGCAGAAGAAACCGATGTTGCACCGGTAGAAGCACCTGCAACAGACTCGGCAGAAGAAACTGCTGTTGCACCGGTAGAAGAACCTGCAACAGATCCTGCAGAGGAAACTGTTGTTGCATCTGTTGAAGAACCTGCAACAGACTCGGCAGAAGAAACCGATGTTGCACCGGTTGAAGATCCTGCAACAGAGCCTGTAGAGGAAACTGCTGTTGCACCTGTTGAAGAGCAAATAACGGTGGTAAAAGAAGAAACTCCTGTTGCAAGTAATAAGAAAAAGGTCTCCGAAGAGAGCCTCCATCGCAAAAGAAATGGATCGAAAACCGTCATTACTATAGCTGCAATGCTTGCGCTTGGTTTTGTATATTATTGGTTTATAGGTAAAAACGAGGAGGAAGAGTCTGTCAAGAGGAAAAACAAGATAGTGCTCGACGATAGGAAAAAAGATAAGGACGGTATTGTCGTCGGTAATATGTTGATAACAGAGGGCTCTTCTGATACTGATATCTCTGTATTGCCACCGGCAAATGATACTATTTTCCCAGAAGAAATAGAGCCGGCTACAGTAGAGATTCCAGCAGAAAAGGACCTGGAATTCAAAGAGCATGCTGCCGTGCTTGTTCCTGAACAGCAGAGCCAGGTAGGTTTCAAGTTAGTCGATGAACTCTCTGCACGCAAGGATAAGGATATAAAGATTGAAGATACGACGTTATATAATATTACCGGTGAAATTGCGGTGCACAAAGTGGCTGAGGGTGAGAATCTGGCTAAGATTTCAAAGAAGTATTACAATAGCCGTAAATTGTGGCCATACATTGCAAAGCATAACAGTATGTCCGATCCCGGAGATATTGTGGTGGGCATGGAACTCTCCATTCCGGAACTCCAGCCTAAATAATCTCTTTGTTTAATGTACATTAAATAATGTTGTCGATAACAATGCTTAAACCTATTTTAATATAATTAACATGTATTGCTGATAAAATGCGCTATTTTTGCGCGAAAATAAAACAAAATAACATCGATTTTAGATATGAACACAACAGTTGACATTCGTGAATTGAATGAGATGATAGAGCGTCAGAGCGCGTTCATCACAAATTTGCAGACTGGCATGAATCAGGTTATAGTCGGTCAGAAGCATCTTGTTGAGTCATTGCTTATCGGTCTTCTTGCCGATGGCCATGTGTTGCTTGAAGGTCTGCCCGGTCTTGCAAAGACTTTGGCAATCAAGACATTGTCCGAACTGATTGATGCAGATTTCAGCCGTATTCAGTTTACTCCCGACCTTTTGCCTGCCGATGTTGTAGGTACAATGGTATATAGTCAGAAAAATGAGGAGTTCAAGGTGAAACGTGGACCGGTATTCGCAAACTTTGTACTTGCCGATGAGATTAACCGTGCTCCTGCCAAGGTGCAGAGTGCGCTTCTTGAGGCGATGCAGGAACGTCAGGTGACAATCGGTAAAGAGACATTCAAGATGCCTCAGCCGTTCCTTGTTCTCGCAACCCAGAACCCGATTGAACAGGAGGGTACATATCCGCTTCCCGAGGCTCAGGTCGATCGTTTCATGCTTAAAGTGGTGATTACTTATCCCGATATATCCGAGGAGAAGAAAATCATCCGTCAGAATATAACAGGTGAAAAGATAGAGGTTAAGCCTGTTCTAAAACCGGAGGAGATTATGGAGGCACGCAAGATTGTACGTCAGGTATATATCGATGAGAAAATCGAGCAATATATTGCCGACATCGTATTTGCAACACGTTTCCCGGACAAGTACGGAATGTTACAGTTGAAGGATATGATTCTCTTCGGTGCTTCTCCACGTGCTTCAATAAACCTGGCCCTTGCAGCCCGTGCATATGCATTCATCAAGCGCAGAGGATATGTGGTACCTGAGGATGTACGTGCTGTTGCGCATGATGTATTGCGTCACCGTATCGGTCTCAGCTATGAGGCTGAAGCTATGAATATGAATGCCGATGAGATTGTAAGCACTATTCTAAACAGCGTAGAGGTGCCCTAATGATTGTATATGGAGACGAGTGAACTCTTAAAGAAGGTACGTAAGATAGAAATAAAGACAAGAGGCTTGTCGCACAATATCTTTGCTGGTGAATACCATTCGGCATTCAAGGGACGCGGTATGTCGTTCAGTGAAGTACGTGAGTACCAGTATGGTGATGATGTGCGTGATATCGATTGGAACGTGACGGCACGTTTCAACAAACCTTTTGTCAAGGTCTTTGAGGAGGAACGAGAGTTGACGGTCATGCTTCTTGTAGATTTGTCGGAGAGCCTTGATTTCGGTACTGTAAAGCAGACAAAACGCGATATGTTGACAGAAATTGCTGCAACAATCGCATTCTCTGCAATGCAGAACAATGATAAGATAGGCGTGATATTCTTTACCGATAAGGTCGAGAAGTTTATACCTCCACAGAAAGGAAGCAAACATATCCTGTATATAATCAGGGAATTACTGAACTTTGAACCGGAGAGTAACCGTACCGATATTTCAGCACCTCTACAGTTCCTTACAAATGCATTGAAGAGACGTTGTACAGCATTCCTTATTAGTGACTTCATTGACAATAATGATTTCCGGGATGCATTGACCATTGCCAACCGTAAACACGATATCGCTGCGATACAGGTATATGACAGGCGTCTTGTGGAACTTCCGAGAATCGGTCTCATGAGAGTACATGATGCCGAAAGTGGCCGGGAGGTACTTATTGATACTTCATCATCCAAAGTGCAGAGGGCATTGAGAATATGGTGGCGTAATAATTCGAGTAAACTCGAAGAGACATTCAAGAAGAGCCGTGTCGATTATGTGTCGATACGTACCGACCATGACTATGTTAAAGGGCTTATGAATCTTTTTGCCCAGCGTAGCTGATTCATCTGAATAGATTATTGATAATGAAAAAAGCAATATATATTGTTTCTTTGTTTCTGATGCTTTGCACGTCTGTTGCAAATGGACAGAATGTGGTGTTGAACGTGGAGTTCGACAGCACTGCCATGTGCATCGGTCGTCAGACCAGGATGAAACTTGATCTTGAACTTGATGCAGGTCATAATGTAATCATGCCTGAACTGGATTCGGATACTGTGCTTGTGCCCGGAATTGAGATTCTCAAAGCGCTTGAGAGCAAGTCACTTGTCAATAATGGCAAGCGTGAGAAATATATGCAGGAATATCTTGTCACCTCATTTGACAGTACTCTCTACAAAATCCCACCATATAAAGTTTATGTAGACAGTGTTGAGTATATTTCAAACTCTCCTGAACTGTACGTTTACAATGTGGATATCAACACGGCTAAGATGGACAGTATATCACCATTGCGTACTCCTGTTGATGTGCAGCTTGGATGGGAAGAGTATCGCGATTCTGTATATCTTGGAGTTATTGTACTTTACATCGTTGTACTTCTGGTTTGGGTTTCGTATATATTCTTCAAGAAAAAACATATTGTCCGTATTGTCAAGATAAAGCCCAAGCTTCCGTCGCATATACAGGCGATGAATACCATTGAGGAGATAAAGGGCAACCCACAGTTGCGTGCTCCAGGAAACGAGAAGGAGTATTACACGAGATTGACCGATGTTCTCCGTCAGTATATGCAAGATCGTTTCGGATTCAATGCGATGGAGATGACAACATCTGAAATCATCGGCGAATTGCGTAAGATAGAGGATAAGGAGAAACTCAAGGAGCTTCAGGAACTTCTTGAAATGGCCGACCTTGTCAAATTTGCAAAACTCTCAGTTGACATGTATGATAGTGACCGTAATCTGCTCAATGCGGTCAAGTTTATTGACAGGACTAAGAACGTTGAAGAGGAGAAGGTAAAGCAACCTACGGAGAAGCGTGTTGTCAACGAGCGCTCTAAGAGGCAGAAAATATTGCTTCTAGTCGTAATGGTCATGTTCCTCATGTTGCTTTGTGTGGTAGTATATCTCCTGTCAACAGACTTGTATAATTTGTTTAATTAGTAGTTTGATATGACTTTTGTACAGCCAGGATATTTTTTTCTGTTTATTCCACTTCTCATGTATGTAGTGTGGTATATACTAAAAGGGTGGAATATGAAGCCTTCGATGAAGGTTTCAACGGTTGCACCGTTCGGCAAGGAGACAAGGAGCTTCAGAAACTATCTCGTTCATCTGCCTTTTCTGCTCAGGTTGATAACCCTTTCCATGCTTATATTTGCACTTGCACGTCCGCAAAATGAGGATGAGTGGGATGAACGTTATGTTGAAGGTATTGATATAATGCTTGCAACAGATGTATCGGGAAGTATGCTCTTGGATGATATGAAACCCAATAGGTTCGAGGCTGCCAAGTCTGTAGCCCTTGAGTTCATAGACTCAAGACCGAATGACAATATCGGCCTTACGCTTTTTGCCGGTGAGAGTTTTGTACAGTGTCCGCTGACAAATTCGCATGATATACTCAAGAGTATGCTTAAGGCAAATGACGTAAACAGCATCTCCAAGAGAATGGACAATGGAACCGCTATCGGTATGGGTATTTCTACATCTGTATCACGCCTTGTCGACAGCAAGGCTAAATCAAAGGTTGTGATACTTTTGACAGACGGTGCCAACAATGCCGGTGAAGTAACTCCATTGGATGCAGCCAGGACTGCAAAGGAGAAAGGTGTCAGAGTATATACGATAGCAGCAGCTACAGATATCAAGGAGGTTGTGCAACAGACCCCTTTTGGGGTTTACAGAACTCCAATAGAACAAGTTGATGAAGAGACTTTGAAAGAGATAGCTGACATTACAGGTGGAAAATACTATCGTGCCACAGATAAGGCCAGCTTGAAGAATATCTATAAAGAGATAGACCGGCTGGAAAAAACCAAACTGCAGGTGAGTGACTATCGTGAGTATGAGGAGGAATATCAGATTTTTGCACTTATTGCCATAGCTGCACTGCTTTTGGAATTACTGCTCCGTTTTACAATATTAAGAAGAATACCATAAAGTGTTGATGAGATGAACTTCAATGATCCGATATATCTGTATTTGCTTTTGTTGATACCTCTCCTGATTGCGTTGTATATTTTTACTTCATTCAGGAGAAGACGGAAAATTGCCGCCTATGGCGATCCGGAACTTATAAAAGCGTATATACCTAAGGTTTCAACCGTGCGTTCAAGGATAACCTTCTGGCTCTCTTTGTTTGCTTTTACACTAATTGTTTTTGCATTGGCGCGTCCCCGTTTCGGAAGCAAGAAGGAGACGATTGTAACTAAAGGTGTAGAGGTTGTTGTCGCAATTGATGTCTCCAATTCTATGTTGGCCAAGGATATTTATCCTAATCGTTTGGAGAAGGCCAAGAAATTGATTTCCCGTATTTTCTCCCGTACCAAAGGCAATAAGGTTGCTCTCGTTGTTTTTGCAGGAGATGCTTTCGTGCAACTTCCGATAACTGATGATCATATCTCTGCCGAATTTTTTCTCGACGAGATAGACACAAAAATGGTCAGTCGCCAAGGTACGGATATGGGAGCTGCAATAACTCTTGCGACGGAAAGTTTCAGTAAAAACGATAAGATTGGAAAAGCAATAGTGCTTATAACCGATGCTGAGGATCATGAGGATGGAGCGATTGCCGCTGCTAAGATTGCTGCAGAGAAAGGTATAAAGCTCTATGTGATGGGAATAGGCACTGAAAAGGGAGATAGGATTCCGATGGGTGGTAAGGACAATTACTTGCGTGACAAGAATGGTGAGATGGTCCGTACAAAACTCAATCCTGAGGTTGGCAAGAAAATTGCGGAAGCCGGAAAAGGTGTATATATCAATGCCGACAATTCTACAGCAGCACAGGAATTTATAGAGAAAGAATTCGATAAACTCTCAAAGGATGAGGTAAAGAGCGAAGTGTATACAAAATTCAAGGAGCAATATGTTTATATAGCATTGTTGGCATTCATCTTCCTTTTCCTTGATTGTATCACAAATGCTGTAATTGATTTTATATCTGACTCAAGAAAAAACAAAAAATACATGAAATAGGAGTGGTATGGATTACAAAACAAAAAGAATAATAATTTGGTCTGTTTTTGCTGTGGCCTCATTGGTTGTGGCATATATGACATACTCCCTTATAGCATATGGTTCGCCTCTCAATAAGACTATGCGTCAGCATTTGAAGGAGGGAAACGAACTATATGCCGATAGTTTGTATTCTCAAGCGCTTAAACCTTACAGCAAGGCTTTGGATATTGATGAGAATAATCTTGTAGCATGCTATAATGCAGCGGCTAATATAATATCCAATAACCTCAACCAAAAAGAAGATATGGACATTGATAGGGTGGTGTCAGACTATCTCTATGCAGATACATTATTGATGAGGGTAATAGAATATGACTCAGTCAAGAAGAATATTGCAAACAGTTGGCACAACAAAGGACTGATATACCATAAAGTTGCAAGGAATGATTCGCTTAATTATGTGATGAACAAGAAACTTGCTCATGGTGATTCCCTTTCGCAAGTCAATTATAACGATAGTGTGCCCAATCTTATCCGTGCCAGGGATGCCTATCGTGAGGCTTTGCGTATTGATCCCGGAAATGACGAAACGCGCTATAATCTTGCAATAGTACAGAAACTGTTGGAAAAAGATAATAATGGTGGTGGAGGTGGTGCTTCCAATAATGAGAATCAGGAACAGCAGAACAATCAGGATAAGCAAGACCAACAGGATAAGCAAAATAAGCAAGACCAACAAGATAAGCAAGACCAACAGGATAAGCAAGACCAACAGGATAAGCAAAACCAACAGGATAAGCAAGACCAACAGGATGAGCAGAATAAGCAAAACCAGCAGGATCGTTTGCTTAATGCAATAAAGGATAAGGAAAAGAAAACCCGTGAAAAAATGAACCAGCCTCCTGTAAATTCAGGTCGTAAGAATCTTGAAAAGAACTGGTAGGACTCAATGCGGTATTAACAGTAAAATAACAATAGGATATAAATGAAAAGAATACTTTCAACATTATTGTTCTCACTCTTCTTCATCGGCAATTTATTTGCCGATGATGTCACTTTTGTGGCGTCTGCTCCAAAAACGGTAGTTGTGGACAATTACTTCAGATTGGAATATAAGGTAAATACGACTACTGATGTCAGTGAGCCGATATTGCCCGATATCAAGGGCTTTGAACTGCTAAATGGTCCTGTACGCTCACAATCCACATCTTATAGTAACATTAATGGTAAGGTTACGCATTCCTCTACGATAACATATACCTACACGTTCCTTGCGAAAGAGATAGGTGAATTCACTATACCCGGTGCAAAGATTACTGCCAATGGAAAAAGCATTACATCGAACAGTGTCACGATAAACGTGTTGAAGGAGAATGGCAATGGCAATGGGAATATGAACAACAGTTCCGGTTCAAGGAGTATTGGGGAGAATGATGTTTTTATAACAGCGACAGCCAGCAAAAGCAAGGTCTTTAAGGATGAAGCACTTCTTGTAACGTATAAACTGTATACACTTTACGATGTCCCTGCTATCAATAGTCTTAAATTGCCGCAGTTCGATAACTTCTATTCTTCGGAAGCATATTCACCCTCAAATGCCCAATCTGATGTAGAATATTATAAAGGCAAGGAGTATTATACAACTGTACTTGCAAAATATCTGCTTCAGCCACAGAAAAGTGGAAAACTAAAGATTGAGCCTATGAGTATGGATGTTGTGTTGGAGAAGGTTGTAATGAATCAGGATCCTTTTGGTTTCTTTGGCGGTTTCCCGGAGACAATAAGGATGAACAAACATTTGAAGTCGAATGCCTTGGAGATAAATGTAGAAGCATTGCCTAATGATGCACCGGCATCATTCTCCGGAGCTGTCGGACAATATGCGTTAAGCAGCGAACTGAGCAAAAAGGAACTGTATACAGATAATGAAGCGACAATCAAGGTGGTTCTTGAGGGTACCGGAAATCTTAATTTTGTAGATGCTCCTTCAGTATCACTGCCTGTAGAGTTTGATACTTTTCCGCCCGTTGTGACAGATGAATACAAGTTGTCGGGCGATACATATAAGGGAAAGAAGACATTTGAGTATCTGTTTACACCCAAAAGCAGCGGTTCATATACAATTGCGCCTCTGCAATTCTCTTTTTTCAATACAAAGACAAAGAAATATGAGACTCTTACTACTGACAGCATAAAAGTGAACGTCTTGCGTGGAGCTCCAAAGTCTGCTTCAACATCGGTTGCTCCTTCGGTTGATAAGGTTCGTGGAAAGACACTTGCTCAGGATATCCGTCACATAAAGTCGGATAACGACGAGACGATTGGCGATAGCGGCTTGTTCTTTGCTTCAATGCAATATATGTTGTGTTATATTTGTCCGTTGCTTCTTCTTTTGCTTTTCCTTCTTGTGTATCGCAAGAATGTCAAGGAGAATGCTAATGTCTCTTTGTTGCGTACGAAGAAAGCAAATAGTGCTGCTGTAAGACGCTTGAAAGTCGCAAGGATACTTATGAAGCAGGGTAAATCGCACGAGTTCTACGATGAAGTGCTCAAGGCTATGTGGGGATATTTCAGTGATAAACTCACTATTCCTGTTGCAGAACTTACCAAAGACAATATACAGAGTGCACTCTATGCACGTGGAGTTGGAGAAGAGTCTGTGGTAAAACTGATGAGCGTGCTTGATGAATGCGAGTTTGCACACTATGCACCGGGTGATGCAAGCGACACTATGGATAAGATATACTCTCAATCGATAAGTGTCATAGGTGACATGGAAAACTCAATCAAATAATCAAGGAGTATGAAAAGGATAATATATATAGTGTTGATGATGCTTTTGCCCATGTGTGCAATAGCTAATGATTCAATTCCTGTAACCTCTGCTGTAAAGAGTGAAACCTCAAAAAAAGCCGGAGACGATGCATATAGCAAGGGAAAGTTCAGTGAAGCTGTAGGTGTTTATGAAACTGTCATAAAGGAGAAAGGTGCGACTAAGCAACTGTATTATAATCTTGGAAATGCCTATTTCCGTGAACATAACATAGGCAAGGCTATTCTCAATTATGAACGCGCTTTAAAACTTGATCCGTTGGATGAGGATGCCAAGGCTAATCTGGAGTATGCCAATTCTCTGATTAAGGACGAGGTGGTTGAGGAACCGGAACTTTTCTTTGTCACATGGTGGCATGCATTTGTCGGTATCATGGGAATAGATGCCTGGGCTGTTGCAGCTGTGGTTTTCTTCGTATTGGCACTTGTCGGTGCTGCATTGTATTTTGTAAACAGAAATACAGTTGTACGCAAGGCCGGTATTACAGTTTTTGTCCTGTTCCTGTTCTTTGTGCTTGTGGCAAATCTGGCTGCAATAAGCATGTATTCAAGGGTGAACGATGAAGGCAAGGCAATAGTGTTGAAAGAGGAGGTTTCCTTGATGAACGCACCGGGCGCAAGCAAGGTGCTTATAAAGGTTCATGAGGGAAGGAAGGTGACCATAACCGATGATTCTGTCGACAAGTGGATCGAGGTTGAACTTGAGGACGGTACTGTCGGTTGGGTCAAGAGTGATGATATCGAGAGAATCTGATAAAAGCAGGTATTACTATGGATTTGAGCACATTTACTGATATCGACAAATATCTTCTGTTGCAACTCAACGGGAGTGAATCGCTTTTTTGGGACGGAGTGATGAAGGTGTATACCTCAATGGTCATATGGATTCCTCTGATTCTTGTACTTGTATATGTGCTTGTCAAGAACAACAATGTCAAGGATTTCTTCTTTCTTCTGCTGATGATTGCAGGAGTGGTCGCACTGACAGATACGCTCTCGTCAACAATATGCAAGCCATTCTTCGAGCGGTGGCGTCCCACGCGTGATCCTGTGCTCATGTATATTGTGGACACCGTTAACGAGACGCGAGGAAAGGATTATGGTTTCACATCCAGTCATGCAGCAAATTCATTCGGAATAGCGGTATTCATGATGTTGCTTATAAAGAACCGTATTCTTTCGATATCCCTTGTCATCTGGGCTGCAATGAATGCCTTTACCCGAATATATCTTGGTGTACATTATCCTGGCGATATCCTTGCCGGTACTGCAATAGGAGTGCTTGTAGGGTGGGGAATGTACAGACTCTACATGTTCATACAGAAAAAGAGACGTCTAAACTCACGGCGTGACTGGATATCGGATCAATACACAAAAAGCGGCTACGCTGTTTCCGATGTATATCTGTTGCTAATTGCAATGTATGGTACATTTGCACTTATTCCTATGATATCATTCTTTACTTTTGCATATTGATATAGAATTAATACTATGAGAACGGCAATATATGGAGCAGGCTCTTTAGGAACAATCCTCGGAGCGTACATTACAAAGAATGGCGGCAGTGTTGAACTGATAAACCGTAACAAGGCCCATGTTGAAGCACTACAGAAGAGTGGTGCAACTGTTACAGGAACGGTAAGTTTTACTCAGTCTGTCACTGCATACACACCCGAAGATATGTCGGGCAAGTATGACGTTGTTTTCCTCATGACCAAGCAACAACAGAATGCCGAGGTGGTGAACTGCATAAAGGAGTTCCTTGCCGATGATGGTGTAATCGTTACCCTGCAGAATGGTATACCGGAACTTCTTATAGCTGAGATTGTCGGTGAGGAGAGAGTGCTTGGCTGTACTGTCGCTTGGGGAGCGACAATGAAAGAACCGGGAGTGTGTGAACTCACAAGCGCACCGGACTCATTGACTTTCTCGCTCGGTTCGCTGTCAAAGAATCCCAATCCGCATCTTGAAGATGTCAAGGCACTGCTTGAGAAGATGGGCGAGGTTGAGATTGACAGCAATTTCATCGGGTCGCGTTGGAGCAAACTGCTTATAAATTCCGCATTCTCGGGTATGAGTGCGGTCCTTGGGTGCACCTTTGGTGAGGCTGCAGGGAATAAAGCGTCGCGCAGGGTTGTGCAGGCGCTCATCAAGGAGTCTATCGATGTTTGTGCTGCCGGCAATATAAGGATTGAACCTGTACAAGGTAAGGATATTGTCAAACTGCTCGACTATACGAACCGTCTGAAGAAGGCATTCTCATTTTTCATAATTCCTATTGCTATCCGCAAACATGCTCTGCTGAAGGCAAGTATGTTGCAGGATATCGAGAAAGGCAAGAAGACCGAGGTTGATGCAATCAATGGTGTTGTAAGCAGTTTCGGACGCAAGGTAGGAGTGCCGACACCTATGAATGACAAGGTAGTTGAGATTATCCACCGCATCGAGGATGGTGAACTTAATCCATCGTTTGATAATTTGCAGTACTTCAAGTAAAATAAGAACCTCATTTATATCTGGTGTCTGACATGCCCCCGAAAGTTTTTTGTCTAACTTTCGGGGGGCATGTCACTTTTGGGCACCCTCTTTTTCAGTACATTTCAATGAATTCGTATGTGTTGCCCACAATCGAAAGATAGCGCATGAACTCCTGTTGTGATATTACAACCGTTGCATGGTTGTCGTTTGGATGGAAACTGAGCGAGGATTCCTTCCTCAGGTTCGCGTCAAGGAACAGGTGCACATGATTCTCCGTGTCATTTATGAGGCCGAATGGCGATACGGATCCCGGTGTAAGTCCAAGATATTTCTCCATTCTCTGCGGTGATGCAAAGGAGAGTTTTCCCTGATGCAGGCGCTTTTCAAGGTCGTGGATATCAAGGTCGCGTTCGCAGTCAAGCACCACAAGATAGTGGCGGTTCCCCTTGTGGTTGCGAAAAAAGAGGTTCTTGCAATGCTTCGACCCATCCTTTTGCCAATACTGGCGGGCAATCTCTATCGTAGGTGCCTCGGGGTGGGTGTAATGGGTGTGCTCAAGATTGTTCTCCTTGAGGAATGAAAGCACCTTCTCTATTCTGCCGTTTTCCATAATTATAATAGTTCTTCAATATCTTTGCATAGCTGTTCCACATTCTCCTCTTTTGTAGCCCAACTTGTACAGAAACGCACCACGTCATGGCTTTCATCATACTTGCACCAGTATTCAGGAACATATTTTTTCATCAGTATCTCCTGCTGTTCCTTTGTGAGGATGGGGAACTGCATGTTTGTCTCCGAAGGAATCCACATTGCAATGCCTTTCTTTTCAAATGCGGCTCTTATTCTTGCAGCGAGAATATTCGCGTGGCGAGCCAGCCCAAAGTAGAGGCAATCATCTCCGCCTTTCAGCAACTGCTCAAACTGGATTCCGAGCAGACGTCCCTTTGCAAGCATACCGCCATGCTGCTTTATCGCATAACGGAAACTGCGGTGCATCTCTTCACCCTTGAACACTACCGCCTCACCGAAGAGTGCACCGACTTTTGTTCCTCCGATGTAGAAGACGTCGCATAGACGTGCCAGGTCGGCCAGTGTAAAGTCGCATGCACCCGACATGAGTCCATAGCCAAGGCGTGCACCGTCAACAAAGAGATAAAGTCCATGCGAATGGCAGAACTCCGATATTTCTGTCAGTTCGGCCTTGCTGTATATAAGGCCGTTCTCGGCTGGACATGAGAGATATACCATACCGGGCTGCACGGTATGTTCGTGTGAATGGTCGTTCCAATGATTGTGATAACACTCTGCTATCTGCTCAAGCGACAGGCGTCCGTCTTTCGATGGCAGGGCAATGACCTTGTGGCCGGTAGCCTCGGGAGCACCTGTCTCATGTACGTTGATATGTCCGCTGTCGGCCGAGATCACTCCTTGATAACTGTGCAGCAGTGCATCGATGACTGTCACGTTTGCCTGTGTACCCCCGACGAGGAACTGTACACCAAGAGTGTCGTCTTTGCAATGTTCGCGTATTATGCTGCGTGCGCGCTCGCAGTAGTCATCACATCCATAACCGATATGCTGTTCAAAATTGCTCTTTGCAAGAGCCTCAATAATTGAGGGATGGGCTCCCTCAATGTAGTCTGAATCGAATCTTATCATTGTATAATATCTTTTATGCGAAGATAGTGATAAAAAATGTTGTTTTTTGCTATATCTGGCATAAATAGAACAAAAAAAGCATCTTGACTGTTAATTATATGTTAAATATATATAGCGGGTGTTGCATTCCGCAATTTTGCAATATTATATTTATAGGTAAATTTATTTTGATATTATGACTTTCTACATTCCTGAATCCTACAAGAAGCTCAAAGAGCTCATGCACAGAAGAACGCCGCAGTACAGCGGAGAGTGCTATATGTTTACCTGTCCGTCATGTGGCGGCAAGAAGAGTGTTGCCAAGCTCTTTATGCAACCCGGGAGTTGCAATGTCTGGTCCGACTGGCTTGATGAGGAGTTCTCCTATAGGGTGTTGTCTACTCTGCAGCGCTGTCCGCATTGTGGCGGATACTATATTGTGACCCATGAGGGTGCTCCGACTGAGGTTGCAATCGCAACAGATGACGGCAAAATCGAACTTGAAGAACTGGAAAAGTTCCTTTGCGAGGAACGTGACCTTGATAATGTTGAATTGGCAAATCTGTATATGCAGTATGTGCATATGTATAACGACTGCTTCAGGCGTAACCCTATCGACGGCATTAAGGCAACCTATAACCAATCGAAACTTTTTTCGGATGCAGTTCTCTTTCTAACCGAACGGTGCCGTATACCTCATATTGTAATTGCCGACCTTTATCGACAGGCTGGCATGTTCAGAAAATGCATGGAATACGCTGCCGATAATGTATGCCGATGCAAGGATGAAGAAAAAGAGATTCTTGACAAGACAAGATATCTGGCTATAAAAGGTGAAACGGAACCGTTTGTGATGCGGAGTAGTACGATATGATGGTATAAGGTTATCTTTTTTCATTATTAGTCGTAAAAACAATTAGATAATTCAGGTTCATTTCAGAATTGGGTATAATATTTGCAGTGTAATAGATAAAGAATATGTTAAACAACTAAAAGATAGATTTATGAAAAAGCTATTATTTATTGCATTTGCATTGTCATTCACATTTTCAGTAGCCAAGGCCGATGGCCGCGATAAGGTAATCACAAAGGAACAGTTGCCTTCAGCAGCACAGCAACTTCTTGCTTCGCATTTCTCGGGACTTAAGATATTGCTTGTGAGCGAGGATAGGGAGTTTGTTTCGCGTAACTATGAAGTGCTTTTTGAGGACGGTACAAAATTGGAGTTTACCAGGGATGGCGAGTGGAAAGAACTTGACTGCCGAAAGGGTGGAGTGCCTGCAGCATTGATTCCAGGAGAGATTAAGGCTTTTGTAGGTGAAAGATATCCTGATGCTGGGATAATTCAGATTGACCGCGATCGCAATGACTATGAGGTAAGGCTGTCGAACCGTCTTGAACTTACATTTGATAAGAAGTTCAATCTCATTGACATTGATGACTGATAGATATTTTCAATAGGTCTTTTATTACCTATTTGTAAGATTTATTCATAATTATAAGGGTACTTGTTGAAAAAGTACCCTTTTTTCTTTATTTTTGCAGGATATTGTCGAAATGAGATAACAAAACGTTTAAATAATTTACAACATGAGATTTATTAGATTTACTTTGATGTCGTTGTTGCTTGTCATGCTGGCACTGCCATCCATGGCGCAACAGAAGGGCAAACAACTTCCTGTCGACCCATCGATAAGAATCGGCAAACTCAAGAACGGATTGACATATTATATCCGTCACAACGACAATCCTGAGAACCTTGTAAACTTCTACATTGCACAGAAGGTGGGCTCCATTCAGGAAGAGGAGCACCAGCGTGGTCTTGCACACTTCCTTGAGCACATGTGTTTCAACGGTACCGAACATTTCCCGGGCAAGGCGCTCATAAACTATCTTGAAGGTATCGGTGTAAAGTTCGGTGCAGACCTTAATGCCTACACCTCAATCGATGAGACTGTCTACAACATCAACAATGTTCCAGTGAATGTTGAAGGTGCTATAGACTCTTGTCTTTGGATACTTCACGACTGGGCCGACGGCCTTACACTCGATGGCGAGGAGATTGACAAGGAGCGTGGTGTAATCCACGAAGAGTGGCGCGGACGCAACACCGCTATGATGCGTATGCAGGAGCGTATGCTTGCAGACATTTTCCCCGGCAGCAGATACGGCAAACGCTTGCCAATCGGTACAATGGAGGTTGTAGACAACTTCCCTCATCAGGCACTTCGTGACTACTACGAGAAGTGGTATCGTCCCGATCTTCAGGGAATAGTCATTGTAGGTGATATTGATGTAGATGAGGTCGAGAAGAAGGTAAAGAAAATCTTCAAGAATATAAAGAAGGCAAAGAATCCGGCTGAACGTGTATATTATCCTGTTGATGACAACACGGAGATGATTTTCTCCCAGCAGATTGACAAAGAGCAGCAGAACTATATGTTGCAGCTCATGTACAAACACGATGTTCCAGCCCGTGACCAGCGTAATACAAAGGAGTATCTTTATGAGAATACCAAGCGCTCGTTTGCATTGAGCATGCTCAACAGCCGTTTCTCTGAGATTATGAGCAAGGAGAATCCTCCTTATATGCGTGCAGGTGTAGGTTTCAGCGGTTTCGGTGTCACAGAGACAAAGCGTGCCTTTACCGTAATGGTACAGTGTAAGCCGGAGCAGGTGCTTGAGGCAATCCCGATGGTTTTTACCGAGGTTGAACGTGCACGCCGTTTCGGATTTACCGAGTCTGAACTTAACCGTAGAAAAGAGAGCATGCTTGCAAGCCTTGAATCATGGTATGCCGAGCGTGATAAGCGCACAAGTGACTACTATGTACAGAACTGCGTGCGTCACTTCCTTGACCAGACCGATATGATGGCTCCGGAGGATGATTATGCACTTACAAAGGAGATTATCAATTCGTTGACTTTGGAGGAGATAAACTCTGTGCTTCCGTCATTGCACCGCGAGGACAACCGTGTGGCAGTCTCTTTCGCTCCGGAGCGTGAGGGTATGACCTATCCTGGCAAGGAGGATATCGAGAATCTTCTTAAGATGGTTGGCAACGCAAGAATTGCTGCATATGAGGATAATGCCGTTGATGCGCCTTTGCTTGAGACAATTCCCGAGGGTGGAAAGGTCGTTTCAACCGAAGAGGGCAAGTGGGGTTCTACTGTATGGACTCTCTCTAACGGTATCAAGGTGGTGCTGAAGCCTACAGACTTCCAGGCAGATGCAATCAATGTCGCAGGCTACAAGGTTGGCGGTACAAACCGTTATCCCGATAGTGACAAGGTAAACATCGGTATGCTTCCTGCGCTCTCAGGTATCGGTGGATTCGGTCCTTTCGATGCCAGCCAGCTCGGTAAGAAACTATCAGGCAGCACTGCATCGGCAAATGTAGGTACAGGTTCTTTCTATGATGTAATCACCGCAGGATGTTCACCAAAGGATGCTGAGGAGATGTTCCAGCTCATGTACCTAAAGTATACATCGCCACGCAAGGACCAGAAGGCATTTGAGTCATACACCACACGTATGCGCAACAACCTCAAGGACAGAAATCTGAACCCGAATACCGCACTCAGCGACACTATGGTCGTGGCGCTTTACAATAATCATCCACGTGTGAAGCCTTTTGTTGCCGAAGATGTCGACAAGGTTGACTATGACCGCGTGCTTGAGATGTACAAGGATCGTACAAGCGATGCTACCGGATACTGCTTCTTCATTGTCGGTAATATTGACCTTGAGACAATCAAACCTCTTGTCGAGCGTTACATAGGCGCACTTCCATGCAACGGCAGAGTTGAGGAGATTGTCGCTACAGATGTAGAGACACGCAAGGGCATATACCGCAACAACTTCACAAGAGCGATGGAGAATCCTACAGGTACAGAGAATATCATCTACACAGGTGAGATTGACCCGACACTCAAGAACAGGCTTGTGATGAGCTACCTCAATCAGGTACTTAACATCGTATACACCGAGGAGGTACGTGAGAAAGAGGGCGGTACTTACGGTGTAGGTGTCCGTGGATCAATATCAAAGTTGCCAAAGGGAGAGTATTCTCTTATGGTGAACTTCAAGATGTCACCTGAGCGCCGTGAGGAACTAGCGGCAATCATCGTGCGCGAGTTCGAGAAGATTGCATCACAGGGTCCTGTAAGCGAACATGTGGAGAAAGTACGCAGCTACATGCTCAAGTCATTCGAGGAGAGCCAGAAAAAGAATGGCGCCTGGATGAACTGGCTCTACAGCTACTACTTCGAGAATGAGGATACCTACAGCAGTTACGAAGAACTTGTTAAGAGTATTACAGTTGAGGATATCCGCCTGCTGGCAAAGTATATCCTTGATCAGGGTAACTTCATCGAGGTGAGTATGACACCTGCTGAGTAAGTGAAAGAGGGTGACTAAAAAGTAAATTTCTGTGTTACGTTTGCCTTCAAAATCCTCATTTACGCTTAGTAAACTGCGGTTTTGAAGCCTGCACAAGCCTTGAACTTTGCTTTTTATTCACCCTCAACAAAAAGAGGCCGGGCCAAAAGTAATTTTGGCCCGGCCTCGTGTGTTCTGCATCAGAATGCAAGTCCCAGCCTGAATCCTATCGAGTTCAGGATATCCTGCGAATAGGTCATGATATTGCACTTGTTCGTGGCAAAGCTATAATACAGTGCAAAGTGCAGGCCTATGCTGTTGGGCCATGGATACCAGTTGAAACCGACTTCGGGCGACATGTAGAATCCCCATTTATCCTGGCTCTTCATGAATATGTAGTAATAATTGTTGAACTCCGAGTAGCATGCGCCCAGTTTCATTCCTACATATGGCTGGAAGTCCGCTTCCACGAAACGGTAACGGATGAGTGCACCGAAGGGTAGGGTGAACATCTGGTGTTGCTGGTCGGTATTAACCGAAAGAGTATTGCTCAGGTTCAGTGTCCTGCGTGAGAAATACTCGTTGTTGGTGTGGAAGTTGAGGAAAGCACCCACAGCAATGTCCTGTGTAACGTAGTAGCCGCCCTCGAAGTTCATACCCCAACCGCTCGCTCCGTCCGAGAAACTGTTGCCGAGCGGTATATTGAACTGCCAGTCTATGTTGTAATAGCTGTCAAGCGATATCTGTGCCTTGCTTTTTGACGGTATCGCCAATATGCAGGCAAAGAGCACGATGCCGAATATTTTGTTTATAGTCTTCATAAATACTCCGTTTTTAGTTGATTAGTATATATTGGAAGCAGATGGTTATTTCTTCAGGTAGGGCGACTGGACGAATGCCTGGTTTATCGCTTCCATTGTGCGTGACAGGCTCAGGTTGTTCCCGTTCAGCAGGCCACAGATGTAGGAGTTCCATATAACTCTCAGCTTGTCGTTCTGCGCATTCGGCGCATTGGTGTCGACAAGTTCGGCTATGATTGAACCGGTGCTGTAGCTGTAGTTGAAAGTGTAAGGATAGTACCACCCCCAACCGCCCCAGTTCCAGTAGCCGGGGTAAGCATTCCACCAAGGTCCGGGACCGAATGACGAGAAATAGTAGGTTGTATTGATGTAGCTCAACTGAAGTATAACATCAGCCTCTTCGGCTGTGGCTGCAGGTGTGTATCCGCATGCTTCGAGCCTGTCGCTGTAGGCATTCACAATCTTCTCGGAGTTGCTGTTGTTCCAGTAAGTGGGTTTCTCGCTGTTGCCGATGATGAGAATGCTGTCGATGACATGGAAACTCTCTATTTTGCTGAAATCGGTCTCCGCATCATAGTTGGTGTAGACAAGATAGTTGTTGTCCAGCTTGTCTGTGTCCGGGTCCTTCTGACATGCAACAAGCATGATGCTTGCTGCAAATAGCATCATTAAAGTCAGTTTTTTCATATCAAATGGATTTAGGGGTTAGTTGTTTTTCTTCAATTCCAGTTTGTGCGCAGGATTGTTGCTTACCGGCTTGCCGTTTTTGTTGACCTTGACAAGTGAAGAGTCGGGCTGCATCATGAAGTTCATGCTTGGGTTGTTGTTTGCCGATACCAGTTCGATTACAGTCAAGGTGCTGTCATTGCCCATTCCCGTGAGTATTACGGCCTCACCGTTATCGTTCTGCGTAGCTATTCCCTCGTCGATGTAGTCGGTTGTTATCGAGAATGTACCGTCATCGTTAAGGCTTACGGTGCTTATGGCAAGCATAACATCGGCAACGTTGTTGCCGTTCATGGGTGATGTCCCCCTGAAGATGAAAGTCTGTGCCTGTGGTGGCAATGAGTCATTTACGATTGTGATGCTGTCTGTGACGCTTTCGACGATTACACCCTGAGGTTCGTTGCTGTTCGAATTGCATGATGTCAGGGCAATCAATGCCGCTGCAGTAAATAAAAGAATCTTTTTCATTAGATCTGATTTTTTGGTTATTCAGCAGAATAACACATCGGCAGGGCACTATGTTTGTTGAACGGCAATATTTAACACAAAGAAGACGACTCTTGCCTTTGCTGATGTTCAATAATCACCAATATTGGCAAGATCCGTCTTCTTTGAATATGAGTGTAGAATATTTTTTTACTCAGTAGGGAGTGATCCGTTTATTATAAGGTACTCGATGTTACGCAGTATATACTCCTGCTTGCTGCCGAGAGGAAATATGTGTTCAGGCTCCTCCAGTTCGTTGAGAGGGTAGTCCGCTTCAATGCCGTCGGCCTGCAACAGTTCGCCATCCGAAGCATACAGGTATGCCACTGCCGGGCATATCGTGAACCCATAGGGTGATTCAATCTTCTTTGTCAACAGATTGCTTCCGTTGGTTTCTGCACCCACTGTCACAACTTCGTGCATTCCGCGTGATGCATTTACCGATGTAATGAAAAGTTCTGCTATCCCCTTTGTGTCATTGCCTGTAACAATGTATAGCTTCTTGTCGCTCATGTTTGCAACCTGTTCGCTGTAACTGAAGAGTGTCTCCGCAGAATCCTTGTCGACGCTCTTTGCGAATGGCATTCCGCTGAGCGATGCAGGTACAAACATTGATGCCACATTCGCAGCGTTCTCAATTGTGCCTCCGCTGCAGTAGCGCATGTCAAGAATTATGTCTGTTATATCCTCTGATGCAAATCCAAGGAGAATGTCGTTGAATTGTGATGTTACATTCTCTCCGTCAAGGTTGTTGCATACAATATATCCGACTTTGCCATTGCGGAGTGAATATGTCGAGTGCAGATATACGGCCTCCTCTGTAACAGCGCTTGCCTGTGGCATTGTAATGGTGTCAGGTTCACTCCAGAAGTACAACTCCTCGTCATCGTTGTATTCGATAGTGCGTGTAGTGATTTCTGTAGCAACACCTGACTGCAAGGAACTGCTCATGGATGATGTCATGGCCTTTCCTCCTATACTTGCAATCCATGTTCCACGCTCAATACCGGCAACAGCAGCAGGTGAACCCGGCTCTACAAAAAGGACAAGTGCATAATATTGGTTTCTCTTCTCGCCAATGGGGTCGCGCATGATAGTGAATTTCATGCCGTAAGATGTTGATGAAGCGGAATCGGTCAAGAATGATGTGTTGTCGTTTTTAGACAGTATTGACTTGAAGAACTTTGACGGAGTAGCGAAGAACTCCTTTTTTTCGGGAGACTTGATTTCGTTGCCCCAAAGATAATTCTCCTTCATCTGCGTGTATGTCCACTGGTTCTCGGCTGTGAGTTCAAGGTATTCGTGTGTCCTGTCCTCGCCGCAACTAGAAAGCATTGTAACAACAAGCATGGTGATAAGTAACGGATATTTTGCTTTTTTCATCGTCTATTTATTTATATTGCGAAAATACTCCAAAAAGCGCTATTTGACAAAAAATGGGTGTGAAAACTATAAATTGAACCTAGAAACAGCAAGGATTTCTGTTGTATTACAGTAGTTGCTATGTTTGCGATTAGTAAATCTCGGTACACTCATTGGGATTCAGTAGAGACTTAGTATGGGCGAAATAGTTCTGGTATAATAAAACAGTTATTCCCTGGTTTGTTTTTACCCTTAATCTGATGTCGTTTATTCTTCTTGTTGTCGTTCTATCACATACTTTTCATGACTGAAAAGTATGCAAAAGGTCCCGGCACACGGAAATTCCAGTCGACCTCTTTTTTGTTCAAGAGTCGCAAGCGACATCTTTCAGTTAAAGAGGGTGCTAAAGCACACTCCTCTGGGAAACTAAAGTTTCCTTCGTCGCAAACATTGCTCGCCCGCAATGGTGCCGCTTGAACTTTCTGTTTGATTTTTGGGTGCTGCGGGACTCCCTCAGTTACCCGCTTGCAAGCAACCGTGTAACCAGCGGTCAAACACTCCTC
>JAFQEZ010000053.1 GCA_017398805.1 Bacteroidaceae bacterium
GAGCGCCGCGCGGCTTAATAGCACTAATAAAATCAATCTTGTCAACCCGCTGTTGCCGATATCTGGTTTATAAGGTAAGAGAGGTTAGAGGTAAACAGTTTCACCGAAATTGCCAGCAGGATAATTCCGAAGAACTTGCGTGTGAAATATATGCCTCCCTTGCCTAGCAGTCTCATTAAGAATGATGTTGCACTGAGCATTGCAAACACAACAACTGCATTCAGCAAAAGAGCCATAATGATATTTACAGAAGCAAATTCAGCCTTGATGGAAAGCAGTGTTGTGAACGAACCGGCACCGGCAAGCAAAGGGAACACAAGCGGAACAATGGTTGCGTCGTTTGCAGCTATTGAAGAGTCCTTGAAAATCTCAATATCAAGCACCATTTCAAGTGCCATAAGGAAAATCACAATTGAACCGGCCACGGCGAACGAATTGATATCGACACCGAAAAGGTTCAGTATCCAATCTCCAACGAAGAAGAAAAGGAACATAAGACCGAATGCAAAGAAGACAGCCTTTACAGGATTGATGATTTTACCCTTGTCACGTATCGAAAGGACAATAGGCATAATGCCTATCGGGTCAATCACTGCAAAGAGTACAATGAATGCACTCAAGAACTCAACCGAATTGAAGGAGGCAAAAAAATCCATGGTTTTCCTTATTAATATTAGAACTGCGACGAGTTGTCTCAATTACAGCAACATTGTTTCGTCTCTATTTTTATGCAAAAATAGGAACTTTCTACGAAAAAGAGACATACTGCACAAAGTTTAACGGGGAAGAATAAGATTTTTTCACTAATTGAGCCAAGGATAACCCCTGCAGCCCTTATAGCCTTTGTAGCCCCTTTAGCCCCTTGCAGCCCTTCAAATCCCCTCACAGCATTAACATTCACAAACATTAAAAAAAATCCTTTCCAAAACGCTGCTATTTGAAGATTTTGTTGTACCTTTGTGCCCGAATTCTATCAACATAATGTCTAACTCATTAACTTTTAAAAAATTATGAGCGAAATTTTAACAGGTACTCCCGATTTCAATTGGGAATCGTACGAAAAAGGTGAGAACATCTCAGGTCTCTCACAGGAGCAGCTTGAGCAGGCTTATGACAAGACCTTGAACAAGGTATCAAGCCGCGAAGTTGTAAACGGTACTGTCATCGGTATCAACAAGCGTGAAGTTATTGTAAGCATCGATTACAAGCAGGACGCTATCATTCCAGTAAGCGAGTTCCGCTACAACCCCGACCTCAAGGTAGGTGACCAGGTAGAGGTTTACATCGAGAACCTCGAAGACAAGAAGGGTCAGTTGAACCTTTCACACAAGAAAGCACGCGCAAGCCGTTCTTGGGAGCTTGTTAACAAGGCTATGGAAGAGCAGGCAGTTGTACGTGGCTACATCAAGTGCCGCACTAAGGGCGGTATGATCGTTGACGTATTCGGTATCGAGGCATTCTTGCCAGGTTCACAGATTGACGTTAAGCCTATCCGTGACTACGATGCATACGTTGGCCAGACAGAAGATTTCAAGATTGTCAAGATTAATCAGGAATTCAAGAACGTTGTCGTTTCTCACAAGGCTCTCATCGAGGCTGAGCTTGAGGAGCAGAAGAAGAAGATCATCAGCACACTCGAGAAGGGTCAGGTACTCGAGGGTACTGTCAAGAACATCACATCTTACGGTGTATTCATCGACCTCGGTGGTGTTGACGGTCTTATCCACATCACAGACCTCTCTTGGGGCCGCGTAAACGATCCTACAGAGGTTGTTGCACTTGACCAGAAGATCAACGTTGTTATCCTTGACTTCGATGACGAGAAGAAGCGTATCGCTCTCGGCTTGAAGCAGCTCACTCCACACCCATGGGATGCTATCGATGCAGACCTCAAGGTTGGTGATGTTGTTAAGGGTAAGGTTGTCGTTATGGCAGACTACGGTGCATTCATCGAGATCGCTCCAGGCGTTGAGGGTCTTATCCACGTTTCTGAGATGTCTTGGAACCAGCACTTGCGTTCTGCTCAGGACTTCATGAAGGTTGGCGAAGAGGTAGAGGCAGTTATCCTCACACTCGACCGCGACGAGCGTAAGATGTCTCTCGGTATCAAGCAGCTCAAGGAAGATCCTTGGACAAACATCGAGGAGAAGTATCCTATCGGTTCTAAGCACACAGCTAAGGTTCGCAACTTCACCAACTTCGGTATCTTCGTTGAGATTGAGGAGGGTGTTGACGGCCTTATCCACATCAGCGACCTCTCTTGGACAAAGAAGGTTAAGCACCCATCTGAGTTTACACAGATCGGTGAGGCTATCGACGTACAGGTACTTGAGATCGACAAGGAGAACCGTCGCTTGAGCCTTGGTCACAAGCAGCTCGAGGAGAACCCATGGGATGTATTCGAGACAGTATTCACAGTAGGTTCTATCCACGAGGGTGTTATCACAGAACTCATCGACAAGGGTGCAGTTGTATCTCTCCCTTACGGTGTTGAGGGCTTCGCTACTCCAAAGCACCTCGTTAAGGAGGATGGCACACAGGCTGCTGCTGACGAGAAGCTCCAGTTCAAGGTAATCGAGTTCAACAAGGAGGCTAAGAGAATCATCCTTTCACACAGCCGCATCTTCGAGGATGCCGCTAAGGAGGAGGAGAAGGCTGAGAAGAAGGCTGCTGCAGCAGCTCGCAAGAGCAAGAAGGCTGCAGAGGAGGCAGTTCCTGCAATCCAGAACCAGGCCGCTTCTACAACTCTCGGTGACATCGACGCACTTGCTGCTCTCAAGAGCAAGCTCGAGGCTGGCGAATAATTGAAACAGATTATTCAATATACCAATCAGTGCTGCCCGCAAAGCAGCACTGATTTTTTTGCGGTTTAATTAAAAGGGGACTAAGGTGACTAAAGAGAACTAATGAATATTAAGGGAGACTAAAGCCACCGTTCAATTGATGAGATGATTGTGGTTTGTGTCATCAATTGGACAGCGGCTATATTTGCTTTTCTGCATCATTATCGCTAAATTTGCAACACCATGGAACCATTCGATATACATATACTCGGTTGCGGATCGGCACTCCCCACTACCCGACACAATGCAAGTTCACAGGTTGTCAGGATAGGCAACAAACTCTTCATGATAGATTGTGGAGAAGGGACCCAGTTACAGTTGCGCAAGGGGCACATACACTTCTCGTTCATAAACCACATCTTCATCTCGCACCTTCATGGCGACCATTGTTTCGGATTGATCGGGCTTATATCCACGTTCGGTCTTCTGGGCCGCACTGCCCCGCTACACATTTATGCCGACCCCAAATTCGAGGAACTTTTGAAGCCTCAGATTGAATATTTCTGCAAAGGGATGCAATTTCCGCTCTTCTTCCATGGGATTGATGCAAAAAAGCATGAGACAATATTCGAGGACAACACGATAACCGTTGAGACACTGCCACAGAAACACCGCGTTCCATGCTGTGGCTTTCTCTTCAAGGAGAAACCCAAGAAAAGGCATCTTATAGGCGATGCTGTAAACTATTACAACATCCCCACATACATGCGTGCCAACATAAAGGATGGTGCAGACTACACAACACCCGAAGGCGAAGTGATTCCCAACTCACGATTGACAAAGGATCCCGACCCGTCACGCAGTTATGCATATTGCAGCGACACGTTACCGTGCCCCGGGAATGTCGAATATATCAAGGATGTAGACCTGCTTTACCATGAGGCGACATTTGCCGAACAGGAGAAAGGACGGGCTGCAGCCACATTCCACAGCACAGCACGGCAGGCTGCTGAAATAGCAACGGCTGCCAATGCAAAACGTCTTGTTATAGGCCACTACTCTTCGCGATACGATGACTGCGAGAATCTCCGGCAGGAAGCATCGGAGATTTTCCCTGGGTGCGAATGCTCCGATGAGGGCAAGATATTCAGCATCTGAAAGGGAACATTAAACCATCCTCGCATTTTCCTGTCTAAATGAAATATAAGACAGAACATGACAAACAAGAGCTATAACGAAGAAGATATCATTGCGCGCCTCAAGGATGAGAAAGAGCGCGCTGCAGCATTCTCCGTCATAGTCAACAGATACAGCCAGCAGATATATTGGCACATAAGACGCATGGTCCTCTCGCATGAGGATACTGATGACCTTGTCCAGAACACTTTCATCAAGGCATGGATAAACATCGACAAATTCCGCGGTGACTCGCAGATATCAACCTGGTTATACCGTATTGCAATAAACGAGACACTCAACTTCCTGAACAAGAACAGGAACAATACCGTATCAATAAACAGCCCCGAAGGCGCTATTGCCGACCAACTCGAGAGCGACCCCTTCTTCAACGGAGAGAGGGCCGATGCCCTGTTCAGCGAAGCGGTGAGCCGCCTGCCCGAGAAGCAGCGCCTTGCATTCAATATGAAATATTTCGAGAACATGAAATATGAGGAGATGTCAGAGATTCTTGGCACAAGTGTGGGAGCCCTCAAGGCTTCGTACCATATTGCGGTAAAAAAGATTGAGGATTATTTAGAGAATAACGATTAAACCTTTACACAAGGTCAGTATCAAAAAAAACAGAAAATAGAGAGATGAAACTGGAAGATTACAAGAAAAGAAGACCATTCAGGACACCGGAAGGCTACTTTGCCGAACTCAACAGAAAGATTTCTGAAGCAACGGTTAATGCCCCGGCAAAAGAACCTGCTGCAAAGCGGTTCAGGATTGGTGTATTCGCGAAATGGACAAGTATTGCAGCCATGTTCATTATCCTATGCACAATAGCCATTGGACTGTTCGATACAAACGAAGAGACTATTCCTGTAAATAATACACCTCAACCAAAACAGGTAGACAAAACAGCAAACAGAAAAGTTGCGGAATATGAGGAGAACGACATCATCGATAACATCATGGAAAATTACAGCATCGACGAGTATACGTTCTATTGCTACCTCACAGAATATGAATAATCAAACAGAAAAGATATGAAAAGTTCAGACATAAGATTCATAACTTGGAGCAAGAGATGCATCCTTGCATTGGCAATAATTATGGTCACAGCACTCTCAGCGACAGCACAAGAAGAGAGAAAAGAGAGAAGAAGACATTTTTCGCCGGAAGAATTCCAGGCTAAGCAGAGGGAATTCATTACAGAAAAAGCAGGGTTATCACAGCAGGAAGCCGAAGCATTCTTTCCGCTCTTTTTTGAACTGCAGAAAAAGAAGTTCGACATTGAGCATAATGCACGCAAAGCAATAAACAAGAAACGCGGCGAGAAAATGAGCGACGAGCAGTGCCGTACTTTTATAAACAAGATGGCTGAAACAAGAGTGGAGATTGCCAAACTCGAACAGACATACATAGGCAAATACCTTGAAGTCATATCCCCAAGCAAACTGTTGGAGATACAGCATGCCGAGGGAATGTTCCAGCGGCACCTGATGAAAGAGATGATACACCACCGCGACAAGAGAGAGAGACAAAACGAAAAAAGATGAGCAAATTTGCTCATCTTTTTTCGTTTATGTAAGCACCCAATTATTGCAGAGAAAATTTGATGGGTAAATTATACCAGCTGGAAACATTCCTACCATTCTGCTTCGCCGGTGTCCATTTTGGCATCGAACTGACTACACGTACAGCCTCATTGTCAAGGAATACATCACCAGAAGATTTAATAACGTTAATATTTACAATACGACCATCCTTCTGTACCACAAATCTCAAGAGCGTTGTTCCTTGCGAGTTATTATTAAGTGACACTGCAGGATATTTGATATTATCTCTTAGGAATTCATACATCTTCTGAATACCTCCGGGGAAAGAAGCCTGCTGCTCCACTGCCCAAAAAATCTCTTCCTCTTCCTCTCCCTCAAGCTCGATAACCTCGGCATATTCAACATCCGCATAATCATCCCAAGCACTCATATCCTCAGGAGCCACCAAATCCGATTCCTCCTCTTCAGAATTCTCATCTATTAATATGATTCTTGAGTCAATTAAGACGGGAGCCGAACGTCCGGCTCTTGGGCGTCCGGCTCTTGGTCTTTGGGGCACTTCATCAAGAAATTCTTCATCAAGAATTTCTTCATCAAGAATTTCTTCATCAAGGATTCCCGGAATTGCCACAGTGTCACTTACAGCAGGAAGTTCCGGTTCTGCTGTTTCAACAGTTTCGGTTTGCCCGGTGTCATCACTCTTTTTCTCCTTTTTTTCAGTTTTTTTCTTGTCAGCAGCGCTGTCTGACTTTGCATTCTCATTGCCGCCACATGATAACATGAAAGCGACGCAAGACAATAACAACAAACTCTTTTTCATAGTATTTATTTTGTATATAAAGTTATAATCCACTCTTTTTTGCCTCGTCCCAAAGGCAATCCATCTCCTCAAGCGACATATCCTTGAGGTTGCGTCCTTTACCAATTGAGTTCTCCTCGACATAGTTGAACCTGCGTCGGAATTTGGCGTTTGTCATCTCAAGGGCATTGTCCGGGTTTATTCCGTAAAGGCGTGCGGCATTGACAAGACTGAAAAGCAGGTCGCCGAACTCTTTTTCACAGTTAGCCTTATCACCCTTCTCCATCTCAGCTTCAACCTCTGAAATCTCTTCGCGCACCTTAGCCCACACATCCTCTTTCTTCTCCCAATCAAAACCCACATTGGCAGCCTTCTCCTGCATACGGTAAGCCTTTATTAGCGAAGGCATTGAATTTGGAACACCACTGAGAATACTCTTGTTACCGTCCTTCTCCGTCATCTTCAACTGTTCCCAATTCTTGCACACTTCACCGGCAGTCTCGGCAACAGCATCACCGAAAACATGCGGATGACGGTATATGAGTTTCTCGCACAAGCGGTCGCACACATCCTTCATATCGAACTGCTGTTTCTCGCTTGCTATCTTGGCATAGAAAGCAATGTGCAACAGGACATCGCCAAGTTCCTTGCAGATATTCTGCGTATCATCGGCAATGAGCGCATCACAAAGTTCAAAACACTCTTCTATGGTATTGGGACGCAGGCTATGGTTTGTCTGCTTACGGTCCCAAGGACATTTCTCGCGCAACTCGTCAAGAACATCCAAAAAACGGTTGAATGAGGCCAACACCTCTTCCCTGTCATGCATAGTTATCAAATCTCAGTTTTACACAAATATTTCTAACACAAAGATAAATAATTTAATTCAAAAACAAGTTAATTGACAAATAAGAGTTATCTTTGCAGATAGGTTTAATTTGGAATAACTATATAAAACAAGATACTATGAGTTTAGCGACAACTTATATTCCATCAGAAGTTGAGGAGAAATGGTATGAATACTGGATGAAGAACAATCTGTTCCATTCAGAACCGGACGAGAGAGAGCCATATACTATCGTGATTCCGCCACCAAACGTAACAGGTGTGCTTCACATGGGACATATGCTCAACAACACCATACAGGACATATTGGTACGCCATGCACGCATGCAGGGCAAAAACGCATGCTGGGTACCCGGTACCGACCACGCATCGATTGCAACCGAAGCCAAAGTTGTAAAGAAACTTGCCGAGCAGGGAATAAAGAAGAGCGACCTCACACGCGAGGAGTTCCTCAAGCACGCATGGGAATGGACCGACGAGCACGGTGGCATCATACTCAAGCAGCTCCGCAAGTTGGGTGCATCATGCGACTGGGACCGTACATCGTTCACAATGGACGAGACACGCAGCAAGAGTGTCATCAAGGTGTTCTGCGACCTCTACAACAAGGGACTCATCTACCGCGGATTACGCATGGTAAACTGGGACCCCAAGGCACAGACAGCCCTGAGCAACGAGGAGGTTATCTACAAGGAGGAGAAGAGCAAGCTCTATTACCTTAAATATTATGTTGAAGAGCCTGTCGGCAGCACTGACGGCGAGGAAGAGGGTGCAGTGACACTCGGTGCAACAGACGCATTCGACCCCACAGTGAAGCACCAGATACTTCACCGCGATGCCGATGGCCGACGTTATGCAGTAGTTGCCACCACACGTCCCGAGACAATCATGGGCGACACGGCAATGTGCATAAACCCCAAAGACCCAAAAAATACATGGCTCAAGGGCAAGAAGGTGATTGTACCTCTTGTTAACCGCGTGATTCCGGTAATCGAGGACCGCTATGTAGAGATTGAGTTCGGTACAGGTTGCCTCAAGGTAACTCCTGCCCATGACACCAACGACTACATGCTGGGCAAGACGCATAATCTTGAGACAATAGATATCTTCAATGCCGATGCAACAATAAGCGAGGCCGGCGGCCTTTATGTAGGCATGGACCGCATGGATGTACGCAAGCAGATTGCAAAGGACCTTGAGGCTGCAGGACTCCTTGAAAAGGTGGAGGACTATGACAACAAGGTTGGTTACAGCGAGCGTAACGCAGACACAGCCGTTGAGCCACGCCTCTGCATGCAGTGGTTCCTGCGCATGCAGCACTTCGCAGACATCGCATTGCCCCCTGTAATGGAGGACAGACTGAAGTTCTACCCCACAAAATACAAGACAACATACAACAACTGGCTTGCAAATATCCAGGACTGGTGTATCAGCCGTCAGTTGTGGTGGGGTCACCGCATCCCTGCATATTTCCTCCCTGTAGCCGAGGGTGCAGACGAGAAATTTGTAGTTGCAGAGAGCCGCGAAGAGGCACTTGCACTTGCGAAGGCTATCCCCGGATACGAGAACATTACAGCCGAAGAACTGCGTCACGACGAGGATGCTCTTGACACATGGTTCAGTTCATGGCTGTGGCCTATCTCACTGTTCAACGGCATTCTTGACCCGGGCAACAAGGAGATAAGCTACTACTACCCCACCAACGACCTCGTAACAGGCCCGGACATCATCTTCTTCTGGGTAGCCCGCATGATTATGGCAGGTTATGAGTATCAGGGCGACATGCCTTTCAGAAATGTATATTTCACAGGTATCGTACGCGACAAGCTTGGCCGTAAGATGAGCAAGTCACTCGGCAACAGCCCCGACCCGCTCGACCTCATCGCACGCTACGGTGCCGACGGTGTACGTATGGGTATCATGCTATCGGCACCTGCCGGAAACGACATTCTCTTCGATGAGAGCCTATGCGAACAGGGACGCAACTTCTGCAACAAGATATGGAACGCATTCCGCCTTGTAAAGGGCTGGAACGTAAGCAACGAGATTGAGCAGCCCGAAAGCTCTAAACTTGCAATCAGGTATTTCGGCGACACACTCGCAAAATCGGCTGAGCTGCTCGAAGACCAGTTCGGCAAGTACCGCTTGAACGAGGCGCTGATGAATGTTTACTCACTCTTCTGGGATGAGTTCTCGGCATGGTATCTTGAGATGATCAAGCCTGCATACGGTTCACCTATCGATGCTGCCACATATGAGGCAACACTCGGATTCTTCGACAGCCTCATGCGCTTGCTTCACCCGTTCATGCCGTTCATCACCGAGGAGTTGTGGCAGAACATCATGGAGCGCAAGGATGGCGAGAGCCTTATGGTACAGAGCGTAAAGGAACTTCCTGCCGCATATGACGATGCATTCCTCGGCAAGATTGCGACATTGAAGGATGTTATTGGCAATGTACGCGCTATCCGCCAACAGAAGAACCTCTCTCCACGCGAGCCGTTGGCACTGCAGATTGTGGGCGAGTCACCTGTTGCAGGACTTGAGTGCGTATTGACAAAGATGGGTAACCTGACATCAATAGATAACGTTGCCACACCGGATGACACAGCAGTATCGTTCCGAGTTGGCACTACAGAGTTTGCCGTACCTATGGGATCGCTCATTGACAAGGATGCAGAGATTGCAAAGATGCAGGAGGAGCTTGCTTACCACGAGAAATTCCTCAAGAGCGTTGAGGCAAAGCTTAACAATCCCAACTTCGTGAGCAAGGCGCCCGAGAAGATCATTGCCATCGAGCGCAAGAAGCAGTCCGATGCTACCGAAAAGATTGCAATGCTAAAAGAGAGTATACAGAAACTTTCAAAGTAACCGCAATTACTTCAACTTAGAAGCAGTTTAATCATGGAAGACAAGAAACGTTTATCTATAATTATCTTATCTATCGTATCGGCAATACTGCTTGTCGGTATAATAGTCTTTTTCACTAAATTCAACGAAAGCAAGAAAGAGAGTGAGACCATTGCAAAAGAGATGGAGGAAGAGAAAAAGAAGATGAACAACGATATGGACTCACTCATTAAGTTAGGCAACAAGGAACTCTTGAATAACCTCAATGTTGCCCATGCGCAATACAATGAGCTTCTTGCCAAGATAGATAATGACTCGCTGAAGTTCAAGCTTGAAAGAGAAAGGGACCGTACTCAGACGCTCATCGAAGAGCTTGAGCGTCAGAAGGCAACAAGCGCGGCAGAAATCATGCGTCTAAACAAAGAACTTGAGACATTACGTGCTATCCTGAAAGATTACACAAGACAGATTGCCGAATTGAGCGATGAGAACAAATCGTTGAAGATAGAGAACACGGCTTACAAAGAGAAGGTTGAAAACGCAAACAGGCAGATTGACGCACTTGCCGAACAAAAGGAACAACTGACCGAGAAGGTTGCAATTGCATCCCAACTCGAAGCAAGGAATGTCAAGGTCTCTCTTCTGAAGAAAAACGGCAAGGGAACCGAGAAGATAAAGAACGCAAAGCAGATAAAGCTCAGCTTCACAATCGCCAAGAACGTAACCTCTTCAACAGGTGACAAGACAGTGTATGCAAGGATTTTCCAGCCCGACATGGAAGTGCTTGTAAAGAGTGAAGCGAACAGATTCCCTTATGAAAACAAGGAGATTCAGTACTCAATAAAGAAGAGTTTCGAATATACAGGTGAGGAAACATCCATCGACATGTATTGGAACATCGAGGAGACTCTCCAGAAGGGCGAATATACAGTATATTTCTTTGTCGACGGCAACATGATTGGCGAAGGCAAAGGCACATTCAAATAAAACGACAGATATGAAAAGAATACTCGTAACAGGAGGAGCCGGTTTCATCGGTTCACACCTTTGTGAGCGTCTGCTAAAGGACGGAAACGATGTAATATGCCTTGACAACTACTTCACCGGCAGCAAGGACAACATACGCCACCTCATCGGCAATGACCATTTTGAGCTTGTGCGTCATGACATAACACAGCCATACACTGCCGAAGTGGATGAGATATACAACCTTGCATGCCCAGCATCACCCGTACACTATCAGCACGACCCTGTGAAGACCATACAGACCTGTGTAATAGGTGCAATGAATATGCTTGGACTTGCAAAACGCACAGGCGCTAAAATCCTGCAGGCATCGACCAGCGAGGTATACGGTGACCCGAACATACATCCACAGGTAGAAAGCTATTGGGGCAATGTGAACCCGATAGGCATACGTTCATGCTACGACGAAGGAAAGCGCTGCGCCGAGACACTTTTCATGGACTACCACCGACAGAATGCGACACGCATAAAGATAATACGTATATTCAACACATACGGTCCGCGCATGAGCATGAATGACGGACGTGTGGTATCGAACTTCATTGTCCAGGCTCTCAAGGGCGAGGATATAACAATATACGGCGACGGCAAGCAGACACGCAGTTTCCAGTATGTCGATGACCTTGTTGAGGGAATGGTGCGCATGATGGAGACCGATGACAGTTTCACAGGACCTGTGAACATCGGTAACCCTGGCGAGTTCACCATGCTCGAACTTGCCGAGAAGGTGATTGACCTTACCGGTTCAAACTCAAAGATCATCTTTGAACCGTTGCCACAGGATGACCCGCGTCAGCGCAAGCCGGACATCAGCCTCGCATATGACAGACTCGGTGGCTGGCAGCCCAACATCAAACTCGACGAAGGACTCAAGTACACGATTGACTATTTCAAGAAGATAGTATAATACATAAATCAATAAGGAACAATTTAAATTATAATACAAGATGAATATTCTAGAACTTAGCGAACAGGAGATTGTACGCCGCGAGGCACTTGCCGAACTGCGTAACTTAGGCATTGAACCGTATCCCGCAGCAGAGTACCCCACAAACGCATTCTCAACAGATATCCTTGCAGAATTCAAGGACGAGGAGGAGCCACGTGAAGTGTGCATCGCCGGCCGCATGATGAGCCGCCGTGTAATGGGTAAGGCATCCTTCATTGAACTTCAGGATTCAAAGGGACGTATACAGGTATATATCACACGCGATGACATCTGCCCGGGCGAGAACAAGGATGCATACAACACACTCTTCAAGCGTCTGCTCGACATCGGTGACTTTGTAGGCATCAAGGGTTTCGTGTTCCGCACACAGACAGGTGAGGTTACAGTACATGCAAAGGAACTTACAATACTCTCGAAGAGCATCCGTCCGTTGCCTATCGTAAAATACAAGGACGGTGTTGCATATGACCGTTTCGAAGACCCCGAATTGCGTTACCGCCAGCGTTATGTCGACCTTGTAGTAAACGAGGGCGTAAAGGAGATATTCATCAAGCGCAACAAGATTTACAGTTCTATGCGCGAGTTCTTCAACTCAAAGGGCTACATGGAGGTTGAGACACCGGTATTGCAGTCTATCCCCGGTGGTGCTGCTGCACGTCCGTTCATCACACACCACAATGCCCTTGACATACCTCTCTACCTGCGTATTGCAAACGAACTCTACCTGAAGCGCCTTATCGTAGGCGGTTTCGAGGGTGTATACGAGTTCTCAAAGAACTTCCGTAACGAGGGTATGGACCGCACACACAACCCTGAGTTCACATGCATGGAGATCTATGTATCATATAAGGACTACAACTGGATGATGTGCTTCACCGAGCAGATGCTCGAGAAGATTGCCCTTGACGTTAACGGCACAACAGAGGTTCAGGTGGGCGAGCATACAATCAGTTTCAAGGCTCCTTTCCGCCGCGTGACAATGCTCGACTCAATCAAGGAGTTCACAGGCTACGACCTCAACGGGAAGAGCGAGGAGGAGATCTTCGCTATCTGCAAGGAACTGAAGATGGAGGTTGATGATACTATGGGTAAGGGCAAGCTCATCGATGAGATATTCGGCGAGTTCTGCGAAGGCAACTACATACAGCCTACATTCATCACAGACTACCCCATCGAGATGTCACCGCTATGCAAGCGTCACCGCAACAACCCGGACCTCACAGAGCGCTTCGAGCTTATGGTCAACGGCAAGGAGTTGTGTAACGCATACAGCGAGCTCAACGACCCGATTGACCAGGCAGAGCGTTTCCAGGAGCAGTTGCGCCTGAGCGAGAAGGGAGATGACGAGGCTATGTTCATCGACAAGGACTTTGTACGTGCTCTTGAGTATGGTATGCCTCCTACATCGGGTATGGGTATCGGTATGGACCGTCTTGCAATGCTCATGACCGGACAGACAACAATCCAGGAGGTACTCTTCTTCCCACAGATGCGCCCCGAAAAGAAAGTCCCCAAGGACAACGCAGCCGCTTTTGCTGTAATCGGTGTTCCCGAGGAGTGGGTACCGGTTCTCCACAAGGCAGGATATAACCTTGTAAACGACCTCAAGGGTGCAAACCCACAGAAGGTACAGATGGAGATAGGCGGCATCAACAAGAAGTTCAAGCTCGGCTACACAAATCCTTCGGTAAACGATGTTGCCGCATGGATCGAGAAGTTGGGATAAGCCAACATAGACAGCCACATTTATAATAATGCTGCAAGGGAGCGGCCTTGCACAAGAGCCACTCCCGCGCAGCATACAAAACACTATATTATGGAACTATCGAACAAACAGGTTGCCATCATGGGCGGCGGCAGTTGGGCTACGGCTATTGCCAAAATCATACTCAACAATGTCGAGACCATCAACTGGTACATAAGACGTGACGACCGCATCGAGGACTTCAAGCGTCTGGGGCATAACCCTGCATACCTATCAGCAGTCAAGTTCGACACCAACAGAATCAATTTCTCGTCGGACATCAACAAGATTGTAAAGGAGAGCGACATTCTGGTATTCGTTACTCCCTCGCCCTACCTCAAGAATCACCTTAAGAAGCTGAAGGCCAACCTTGAGGACAAGTTCATCGTGAATGCAATCAAAGGTATCGTGCCTGAGGACAACCTTATCATATCGGAGTATTTCAACAAGGTATATAAGGTTCCTTACGAGAATATTGCAGCAATTGCCGGACCTTGTCATGCCGAGGAGGTTGCACTCGAACGCCTCTCATACCTGACTGTGGGCTGTTCAAGCATTGACCATGCAAAGCAGTTCGCAAAGAAACTTGGCAGCAGCTACATAAAGACATCGGTCAGCGATGACGTTGTTGGTATCGAGTATGGTTCAGTCCTCAAGAATATCTATGCCATTGCTGCAGGTATCTGTAGCGGACTCAAGTATGGCGACAACTTCCAGGCCGTACTTATGTCAAATGCGGCTATCGAGATGAACCGCTTCCTGAATGTGGTACACCCCATCGAGCGCACAATCAACGACTCGGTATACATGGGCGACCTGCTTGTTACCGGTTACTCAAAGTTCAGCCGTAACCGCGTATTCGGAAGCATGATAGGTAAGGGATATTCCGTAAAGAATGCACAGATAGAAATGGAGATGATTGCCGAGGGTTACTATGCAGCAAAGTGTATTAAAGAAATCAACGAGCACTACCGCATAAACACTCCAATCATCGACGCTGTTTACAATATACTCTACGAGGGAATCTCGCCGGTAATTGAGATCAAATTATTAACAGACTCATTCAAGTAATCGTTAAAATTCAGATTCTTCGCTTTGCTCAGAATGACACTATTCGCAATTTGTCATCCTGAACGCAAGTGAAGGATCTCAAAACAAACAATAAAAATGAAGAACATTTCACTCAACATCGACAAGGTAACAGGTTTTGTTACCCGCGAACAGATTTTGGCCCTTGAGCCACAGGTAAAGAGAGCACAGCAGGCTCTTGAAGAGGGCACACTCCCGGGCAATGATTTTCTTGGCTGGTTGCATCTCCCTTCATCAATAACACAGGAGCACCTTGATGACCTCAAGGCTACAGCACAGACACTGCGCGAGAACTGCGAGGTAGTGGTTGTTGCAGGTATCGGCGGCAGCTACCTTGGTGCACGCGCGGTCATTGAGGCACTCAGCAACAACTTCGCTGCACTCCTCGGCGACAACAGCAATCCACGCGTAATCTTCGCAGGCCACAACATCAGCGAGGACTATCTCTATGAACTTACAGAATATCTCAAGGGCAAGAAGTTCGGTGTAATCAATATCTCAAAATCGGGTACAACAACCGAGACTGCCCTTGCATTCCGTCTCTTGAAGAAGCAGTGTGAGGACCAGCGCGGCAAGGAGACTGCAAGCAAGGTAATCGTTGCTATCACTGACGCAGTCAAGGGTGCTGCGCGCATCACTGCAGACAAGGAGGGTTACAAAAGCTTCATCATCCCCGACAATGTAGGCGGACGCTTCTCTGTACTCACTCCGGTAGGCTTGCTGCCTATCGCAGTTGCAGGCTTCGACATCGAGGCACTTGTACAGGGTGCACGCGACATGGAGAAGAACTGCGCTCCCGAGGTACCATTTGAGGAGAACATTGCTGCAATGTACGCTGCTACACGTAACGCACTTTATGCCGACGGCAAGAAGATTGAGATTCTCGTGAACTACCAGCCAAAACTCCACTTCACATCCGAGTGGTGGAAGCAACTCTACGGTGAGAGCGAAGGTAAGGAGAACAAGGGTATCTTCCCTGCATCAGTCGACTTTACAACCGACCTTCACTCAATGGGTCAGTGGATTCAGGAGGGTGAGCGCACAATCTTTGAGACAGTTTTGTCTATCGAGAAGCCTAATAGTTCACTTACCGTTCCAAGCGATGAGGAGAACCTTGATGGTCTTAACTTCCTCGCAGGCAAGCACGTTGACGAGGTCAACAAGATGGCAGAGCTCGGTACACAGCTCGCACACGTTGACGGCGGTGTTCCCAACCTCCGTATCTCAATCCCTGAGCTCAACGCATACTACATCGGTCAGTTGCTCTACTTCTTTGAGATCGGTTGCGGCATAAGCGGTTACATCCTTGGTGTTAACCCATTCAACCAGCCGGGCGTAGAGGCATACAAGAAAAACATGTTCGCACTCCTCGACAAGCCGGGCTACGAGGAGGAGAGCAAGGCAATCCGCGCAAGACTCTGAAGCTGAAAACGGAAAACTGAAAGCGGAAAAGTTGTCATCTTTAGCTTAGCAAAGGAACACAAAACCGCGAACTTGTCATTCTATATTTGCACTGTCATTGACTCGTTTTGCTTTTCGCAACCCAAACGGCATAAGTTAAACTCCTCCTCTGCCTGAGGGGAGGTGCCAGTTTACTGGCGGAGGGGTGGGAGTGCTGCGTTTGACCTGTTGCTGC
>JAFQEZ010000054.1 GCA_017398805.1 Bacteroidaceae bacterium
AAAGGCGAATTTCTGCGTTACGCTAGCCCGCTAAATCCTCATTTACACAAAAGTAAACTGCGGTTTAGCGAGCGTCGCAAGCCTTGAACTTCATCCTTTTTATCTCATTTAACTTGAGACAGCAATAATAATGTAGGGGCGCCCCTTGTGGGTGCCCAAACAGTGGAAAGTTGAAAGATGAAAGTGGAAAGTTGATTGAGATTCTTCGCTTTGCTCAGAATGACAAGTTCGCGGTTTATATTCTGTAGGGGCAGACCGATGTGTCTGCCCTTTTGTGTGCGCGGTGTTGCGCGTGGTTTTTAAAAGGGCTTTAAGGGCTCTAAAGGCTCTAAGGGCTTTAAGGGCCACTAAGGGCACTAAGGTTGTGCGAGTGTGTTCAAGTTCTCCCTCTCCTGAGTTGCTTTCGCAACTTTGATCTTTTATCTTTTCCCTTTTGCTTGGTTTTTTTCTTTTTTGAGTTGGCATTTTCCTATTTCAAAACCAAAACCTTTTTTCCTCTAAAATTTGTTTACGATACCGTAGAAACGTGATAATTTTGCTTTGAAAACTTTTTAACACTCGAAAGTTTTGTAAAAATGAAGCTAATTGTCAATCCTGAATATGAGTATCTGCGCGATGACATTCTCCGTGTCATCGATGGTGATTATGTCGCTACAGAGGTGTACTGCCACAAGCGTAATGTGGTGGAGCGCTTTAGTATGCAGGGCAAGGAGTATGTGATAAAGGTATTCAAGCAACCGAATATCTTCAACCGTTTCGTATATACCTATCTGCGCAAGACAAAGGCGGAGCGTGCCTACAGGAATGCGCAGCGTTTGTTGGAACTTGGAATAGATACGCCGCGTCCTGTGGCTTATGCCACAAGGCGAAAAGGCCTTCTTTTCTCTACAGGATATCTTATATCGGAATATATGCCGTATGACCTTGTAAGGAATGTGTACAGTGATATTGAGGATGATGCCGACAAGGGTAATTTTTCAAAGGATTTCCTGGATTTTACCCTCTCTATGCACAATAAAGGGGTGTTGCCTCTTGATTTCAACTCAAGCAACATCTTCTTCCACTATGACAAGGAGGCTGGTATGTATCGCTTTGCACTCACCGATATAAACCGTATGCGATTCGGGAAGGTGCCATCTACGGCAAGGGTGATGCGTTCTTTCGAGCAGTTGGGTGTCTCTGTCGAGGCAATGTACAAGTTGGCTGTATATTATTGCTCGCGCAGGAAGAATGATGTGGAGTTCTCGCTGTTCGTGTTCCTCTTCTACAGGATAAGAAGCCGCATAAAACGCACCTTCAAACGCAAGGCAAAAGAGAAGATGCGGATGTTGTAAAGGGGGCTCGCGGTTTTGCGCGCGAGCTTAAAGGGATATTAAGGGCTCTAAGGGTCACTAAGGGCTCTAAGGGGGCGCGAGTGTATTCTTGCTGTGAGGGAGTTGGTGTTATTGCAAGCCGCGCGGGTAAACGTAGGGGCATCCCTTGTGGGTGCCCTGAAATGCTATCTTAGCTCAATGACTTCGAGATCTTTTATCTCTTTGCCGTCGATTACGAACTTCACAAGGGTGCGCACTTGTTGCCAGCCTTGGCGTCCTGCGGCACCGGGATTGATATGCAGGCATCCGACGATATTGTCGTACATCACCTTTAGGATATGCGAGTGCCCTGAGATGAAGAGATGTGGACGCTCATGATATAGATCTTTTTTTATGTATGGGTCGTACTTCCCGGGGTAACCGCCGATATGGGTCATTATGACATTGCACTCCTCGACCTTGAATTTGAGAACATCGTCGAAGCGGATGCTGAGCTCGCGCCCGTCGATATTGCCGCAGACAGCACGCACGGGACAGTGGGCTTCCAGCTGCCTGATGATGATTTCGCTGCCTATGTCCCCGGCATGCCATATCTCGTCGCAGTCGGCAAAATGGGTGAGGTATCTGTCGTCCCACCAGCCGTGGGTGTCCGAAAGGAGGCCTATCTTTTTCATAACAAGAAACGTTGCCTTATATAGTTGCAGATGAACTCTGTTGTTCCTTCAAGCCCCATGTGCGAGGCGTTGATGCAGAGGTCGTAGCAACGTGCTTCGCCCCAACGTGTGGTGGCATAATAGTCGTGGTACTGGCGGCGGCGCTTGTCGCCTTTTTCAATGGTCTCCTCGGCCTCGCTGTGGCTTTTGCCTTCGTTCTCCATTATGTACCTTATACGTTCCTTGTGGTGGGCAGTGATGAAGATGCTTGCCATACGTGGGTGGTCGCGCAGTACGTACTCGGCACAACGGCCAACTATTATGCAGTTCTCCTTCTCGGCAATGGTGCGTATTGCCTCGCTCTGTATCTTGAAAAGCTGGTCGCTGTCCATGCAGCTGCTGCCCGAGAGTACATTGGCGAATGAGCCGTGGATACTGAACATGCTGCCGATGAAACCGCTTGTCTCGCGCTCGTCGGCATTCTGGAAAACGGTGGTGTCGAGTCCGCTCTCGCTTGCTGCAACCTCAAGCAGTTTCTTGTCGTAGAACTTGAAGCCAAGACGTGATGCAACCATTTCGGCAATCTCCTTGCCTCCGCTGCCGAGCTCGCGGCCGATGGATATTACTATGTTGTCCATAATTATGGTTTTTATAAGTTGTTTATAATTATGCCTCGATGCCTTCGCGTTTCCACTCACGGAACTGTATCACGAGCATTATTACTGTAAGCAGGGCGGCAATCGAGTCCGAAATTGGCATGCTGTACCATACGCCATTCTCGCCAATGAACATGGGGAGTATGACGAGCAAAGGAATGAGCAACAGCACCTGACGGGTAAGCGACAGGAATATGGATTTGTTTACCTTGCCTATGCTCTGGAAGAAGTTGGTGGTGACCAGCTGGAAACCGATTATAGGCATGAAAATTGACATTACGCGCATTGCCCATGCCGAGTGTTCAATGAGTTTCGGATCCGTGGTGAATGCATGCGCCACAATCTCGGGCATGAACTCGCATATGACGAATCCTATCGTTGTTACGAGTGTTGCCCAATATATTGTAAGCATGAGTGTGCTCTTTACCCTTGCAAACTGCTTTGCACCGTAGTTGTATCCCACAATGGGCTGCATGCCTTGCGTGAGGCCGAGAACAACCATTACAAAGATGAACTGCATGCGGTTGGCTATACCGTATGCCGCAATGGAGGTGTCGCCGTTGTCGCTGTAGCTGCGCAATCCCTTGTTGATGATGATTACCACAATGCAGGCGGCTGCATTTATGAAGAAAGGTGACATTCCTATCTTGAGTATGCTCTTGACGATGCTTTTCCTGAGCCTGTATATTCCCGGCTGCAGGTGTAGCAGTTCATTGGGGTTGCTGAGCAACCTTATCTGCCATGTGAGCGTGATGCACTGTGCAAGTATTGTGGCAAGTGCTGCACCCTTGATTCCCCATCCGAAGACGAAAATGAAGATCGGAGCCAGAATGATGTTCATTATCACGGTGATGATTGTCGCCTGCATTGCCTGTTTGGGGTGTCCCGATGAACGTAGGGCGGCATTTATACCGAAATAGAGATGCGTTACAACATTTCCAAGGAGTATCACTATCATGAAGTCGCGTGCAAAGGGTAGTGTGTTCTCGCTTGCACCGAAGAAGAAGAGCACCTCGTCGAGGAACAAGAGTGATACTGCTGCAAATAGTACTCCCACTATGACATTGAGAGTGACAAGGTTGCCCAGTATGGTCTTGGCTGAGTCGTAGTCCCTTTGCCCAAGGCGCACCGAAAGCTGTGTGGCTCCACCTACACCCACCATTGCACCGAATGCGGCGGAGAGGTTCATGAATGGGAATGTTGTGGCAAGGCCCGAAATGGCATCGGCACCTACACCCGGGATGTGCCCGATGAATATGCTGTCAATCATGTTGTAGAGCGATGCTGCAGTCTGTGCAATGATTGCCGGAATGGCATATTGCATGAGCAACTTGCCCACTTTTTCTGTCCCGAGTTCGGTGGGGACCTTACGTCCTGTGTTATTACTCATAAAAATATAAAAAACGACTTATGTAATTGCAAAATTCGCTATTTTTGCGAATGTAAAAGGTTGCGTGAAACCTTTTGCAAAATTAGGGATTTTTTTTGACAGAACGGTCTGTTGCGTGATTATGTTTGAAGAAAAAAGTGTTCTTGTTGGAATGAGCGGAGGCATTGACAGCAGTGCGGTATGCTGTATGCTTCTTGAGGAGGGCTACAGGGTCGAAGGACTTACCTTTGTCACCTGTGACGCAGGACTCAAGGCAGTGGAAGCGGCTGCAGCACTTGCGGCGCGCCTGGGTATTCCGCATCATGTTGCCGATGTGCGCGAGGAGTTCCGCAGGACGGTTGTGCAGTCGTTCATCGACAGTTATCTGGGCGGACGCACTCCTAATCCTTGTGTCAACTGTAATCCTCTTGTGAAGTTCCGCCTGCTTGAGGAGTGGGCCGACAGGCTCGGCTGCACTTATATTGCTACAGGACACTATGTGAAAGTGGAAAGTGAAAAACGGAAAACTGAAAGCGGAAAGCTGAAAGCTTGTGCCAGCGAGTGTGTGGACGCTTGCTTGCACACTCAACGAGCGCAGCCAAGGTTCGACGAAGTCAAAGCGGAAAGAGTACAGAGAACAGATAACAGCGAGCATAGATATTACATTGTAACAGGGGATGATGACCGTAAGGATCAGAGTTATTTCCTTTGGAGGCTTACGCAAAAGCAGCTTTCGAGGGTGATTTTCCCTCTTGGAGGAATGGAGAAACAGCAGGTGGTTGAGTATCTCAGGGAACGTGGCTTTGAATATGTGGCTTCAGGGGGTGAGAGCATGGAGGTGTGCTTTATTCCTGGCGATTACCGTGATTTTCTGAGGGAGAATGTCCCGGACATTGATCTCCGTTTCGGCGGAGGTTCGTTCGTGGACAGCGAGGGGCGTGTGCTTGGCAAGCATGCCGGTTTCCCTTTTTATACTATAGGTCAGCGCAAGGGGCTTGGCATTGCTCTTGGGTATCCTGCTTATGTCCTTAAGATAAACGCTGCAAAGAATACGGTGATGCTGGGCAAGGAGGAACAGTTGCTTGTGCGTCATATGCTGATAGATGAACCCCGGTGGGTGGATGGTGTCCCCGAGGATATTACTGTCAGAGTGCGTTACCGCAGCCGTCCTGTTCCGTGCGATGCTCCCGTGGCAACCGGTGACGGACGTTGGCTGGTTAGGCTGCATGAGACAGTCTCTGCGATAACTCCGGGGCAATCGGCGGTGTTCTACTGTGGGAATGTCGTTGTCGGCGGTGCTTTCATTGCCGACCAGCGAGGTATAAACCAATGGATAAACGAGACTTCAAGATGAACAGCATAGAAGAACCGCTTACATTATATGCCCTCAACAACATGGTGCGTGGTGTCATAAATGATGGGATGCCGTTGCGCTATTGGGTGACAGGCGAACTGAGCGAGGTGCGCGAGGCGTCGAACGGTCACTGTTATATTGAGCTGGTGCAGCGCGATGAGGTCACTAATGAACTTGTGGCAAAGGCGCGCGGAACTGTGTGGTCGCGCATATATACTCTGCTGCGTCCTTACTTCCTTGAACAGACGGGGCAACCGTTTGCTGCAGGGTTGAAGGTGCTGCTGCAGGTGACTGTGGGCTTCCATGAACTGTACGGCTATGCACTCGATGTCTGTGACATTGAGCCTGCATATACCGTGGGTGACATGGCACGCCAAAGGATGCTTGTAATCAAGCGTCTTACCGAGGAGGGTGTAATCGACCTCAACAAGGAACTGCCGTTTCCGCTGCTTCCGCAGCGTGTGGCTGTTATTTCCTCCTCTACAGCAGCCGGTTATGGTGATTTCTGTGACCAGCTGCAGGGTAATCGCTACGGTTTTGTATTCTATCCTCATCTGTTCCCTTCGCCAATGCAGGGCAGTGGAGTGGAGCAGGGTATAATTGATGCGCTTGACTGCATTGCACAGGATGTTGATATGTGGGATGTGGTGGTGATAATACGCGGTGGAGGTGCCACGAGCGAACTCAGTTGCTTCGATACGTATGATCTGGCAAACAACTGTGCGCAGTTCCCTCTGCCCATAATAACAGGAATTGGTCATCAACGCGATGAGAGTGTGCTGGACATTGTTGCGCATACAAGGGCAAAGACCCCCACAGCGGCAGCCGAACTGCTGATACATGCGATGCTTGAGCAGGGTGCATTCGTTGAGAATGCAAGGCAGGAGATAGCAACGGCAGTGCGTATGCGCATAGATGCTGAGAAGCAGCGTATGAGCGGTATATCGGCGCGTATACCGGTGAGCGCGACTCTTTGCCTGCAGAACGAGAAGATGCGTATGCAACCGCTTGCACAGAGGCTGTCGACAGCCGCGGAGTTTTTCTTGAAAGAGCAGCATCATAGAGTGGAACTGTTGAAGGAGAAGGCGGACGCCGCATCTCCGCAACATATACTCTCGTTGGGCTATAGTATAACCCGTGTAAACGGGAAGGCTGTGCGAACGGTGGATGAGATAGTCCCCGGCGATGAGGTGGTGACTGTTGTTGCCGGCGGCGAGTTTACAAGTATTGTAAAAAAGGAAAAATAAAGAATACAATATGGAGAATATGAGTTACACACAGGCGGTTGCACGTCTTGAGGAGATTATGGGCATTGTGCAGGGCGGCAAGATTGATGTCGATGAACTGTCGGGGCTTTTGAAGGAGGCTACGGAACTGCTCCGCTTCTGCAATGCAAAACTTTACAAGGTCGACGAGGAGGTGAAGCGCTTGCTTGACGAAATGAACGGCGAGAATGGTTGATATGTTTGCTTTTACCACTTAGAGTGCATTACATTCTTTTTGTTGTGTTTTCTCTTTTCATTCAAAATGTGTATCTTCGCGCAACGAAAAGAAAACTATATGGAAATGGAAACATTGGATTGGTCAAATCTTGGTTTCGGTTATCGCAAGACCGACTGCAACGTGCGCTGTGTATATAAGGACGGTGCATGGGGCGAGGTTCAGGTATGTACCGAAGAAAACATATCGCTGCATATGGCAGCAACGTGTCTGCACTACGGTCAGGATGCCTTTGAGGGCTTGAAAGCCTTCCGTGGCAGGGATGGCAAGGTGCGTATCTTCCGCCTCGAGGCAAACGCCGAGCGTCTGCAGAGCAGCTGCGACGGCATAATGATGCCACGTGTGAGCACAGAACTCTTCCGCGAAATGGTGACAAAGGTGGTTGCGTTGAACGAACGCTTTGTGCCTCCTTATGAGAGCGGTGCATCGCTTTATATACGTCCGCTGCTCATAGGCACGAGCGCGCAGGTGGGTGTGAACCCGTCGAAGGAGTATCTGTTTGTGATATTCGTTACTCCTGTAGGCCCTTACTACAAGGCTGGCTTTGCTGTGAACAACTGCGTGATATTCCGTGACATTGACCGTGCTGCACCGCTCGGTACAGGACGTTTCAAGGTGGGCGGAAACTATGCTGCCGGAATGAGAGCGAGCTACGCCGCGCATGATCAGGGATATGCGTGCGAGATATATCTTGATGCAAAGGAGAAAAAGTATATCGATGAGTGCGGTGCAGCCAACTTCATTGGAATAAAGGATAATTGTTACATAACACCAAAGTCTACCTCGATTCTTCCGTCGATAACAAACAACAGTCTTATGCAGATTGCACGCGACATGGGCTTGACCGTGGAGCAGCGTCCTGTGCCCGAGGAGGAACTCTCTACATTTGAGGAGGCAGGTGCATGCGGTACTGCGGCAGTGATTTCGCCCATAGGCCGCATTGACGATGTGGAGCAGGGCAAGAGCTATGTGATTGCCAAGGATGGGAAACCCGGTCCGGTGCTTACTTCGCTCTACGAGAGATTGCGTGCGATACAGTATGGCGATGTAGCAGATAGTTATGGTTGGGTAACTATTGTAGAATAATCTTGTTATGGGAAAAGGAAAACTGAAGAAATTTGCCGATATGGCATCATACCCCAATGTCATCGAGCATCCTTATTCGGTGATTGATGATGTTGAGTTCCCCTTGCAGGGCAACTGGAAAAGGGATTTTTTCAAGAATGACAATCCGATAGTGCTGGAACTGGGTTGCGGAAGGGGCGAATATACCGTTGCGCTTGCACGCCGTTTCCCCGAGAAGAACTTCATTGGAGTGGACATTAAGGGTGCGCGTATGTGGACCGGTGCCACAGAGGCAATGGAGGCAGGGCTTACAAATGTAGGTTTCCTGCGTACCAATATTGAGATAATCGACCGTCTCTTCTCGGCAGGAGAGGTGAGTGAGATTTGGCTCACATTCCCCGACCCGCAGATGAAGAAATACACCAAACGCCTTACTTCATCGCTCTTCCTGGCGCGTTACAGGAATATACTTGCAAGTGACGCAGTGGTGCACCTGAAAACCGACAGTAACTTCATGTTTACATATACAAAGTATATAACCGAGGTTAATGCCCTTCCGGTAGTCGAGTGCATCGAGGATGTACATGGCCGGGATGAGGTTAGCGACGTGCTGCAGATACGTACATACTACGAATCGCAGTGGATTTCACGCGGCATAACTATCAAGTATATCGCCTTTAACCTGCCTGCGAAGGAGCAGTACGAAGAACCTGATGTTGAAATTGAAATGGATGAGTACCGCAGCTACGGACGTAGCAAGCGAAGTTGTCTGGAAAAAAGCAAATAATTGTTGATTTATGTTCAAGCATATTGTAATGTGGCGCTTCATTGACGGCGCAAACGGAAAGAGCAAGAAGGAACATGCTCTTTGGGTAAAGGAGAACCTTGAGGCTCTTGTGGGCGTGGTTCCCGAGATACGTTCGCTTGAGGTGGGCGTGAATGTTTGTGTGGCAGGTACTGCATATGATGCGGTGTTAGTTTCGGCTTTTGATGATGCCGAGGCTATGGAACGCTACAAGGTGCATCCTGCACATGTAGCTGTGGCTGCATATTTCAAAGGTATAACAGAAGGCCGCGCCGAGGCGGACTATGAAAGTTGAAAGCTGAAAACTGAAAGCTGAAAGCGAAGCTTGAAGTTTCGGCAACCCCGTCAGCAGTTGGTTGCAGGCAGCGCAGACACCGTTTGCGCGAGCGAAAGTCAAGTTTACTTGAACTTTTACAGCGAGCGCAGCCAAGGTTCGACGAAGTCAAAACGAAAAACAGAAAACTAATGGCATTATATCCTAAACTTATACTTGATGCACTGGAGAAGGTGCGCTATCCGGGTAATGGCAAGAATCTTGTCGAGGCAGAGATGGTTGATGACAATATACGCATTGACGGCAACAAGGTGAGTTTCTCGCTCATCTTCGACAAACCGACAGATCCTTTCATGCGATCGGTTGTGAAGTCGGCCGAGGCGGCAATACTCACTTATGTGGGCAAAGAGGTTGAGATTGTGGGCAACATCAGTGTGGTGAGCCGTCAGGCGGCACGCCCCGAGGTCGGGAAGTTCCTGCCACAGGTGAAGAATGTGATTGCGATATCTTCGGGTAAGGGTGGTGTAGGAAAGTCTACAGTGTCGGCAAACCTTGCCATTGCACTTGCCCGTTTGGGCTACAAGGTGGGTCTGCTGGATGCCGATATCTTCGGACCTTCTATACCAAAGATGTTCAGCGTTGAGGATGAGCGTCCCTACAGCGAGAATATCGATGGACGTGACTTGATACTCCCGATAGAAAAGTATGGTGTCAAGATTCTTTCGATAGGTTTCTTTGTGGACCCCGACCAGGCAATCCTGTGGCGTGGCGGTATGGCAAGCAATGCATTGAAACAGCTTATCGCCGATGCGGCCTGGGGTGAACTTGACTACTTCCTCATTGACCTTCCCCCGGGAACAAGCGATATACATCTGACCATTGTGCAGTGTCTTGCATTGACAGGTGCAGTGGTGGTGACTACTCCTCAGGAGGTATCTCTTGCTGCGGCAATCAAGGGTGTGAATATGTTTATAAACGAGAAAGTGGGTGTGCCCATTCTCGGCCTTGTGGAGAATATGGCATGGTTCACTCCTGCCGAACTCCCTGAAAACAAATATTACATCTTCGGCAAGGAGGGTGGCAAGCGTATGGCCGAGGCATACAATATTCCGCTAATCGGACAGATTCCGCTTGTGCAGAGCATTTGTGAGAGCGGTGACGAGGGTGTGCCCATTGCCATGAAGGCAGGAAGCCCTGACGGCCAGGCTTTCATTCAGGTTGCGGCAGCGTTGGTCGAAAAGACCGAGAAACGCAATGCCGAACTTCCCGAAACTAAGATTGTGGGGACACACAGATAACAGCTTCTGTAATAAATGACAACAGAGCGACCTGTGGTCGCTCTGTTGTCATTTAAGTGAATCTATGCGGTAATAGAAATAGATTGCAGCTGCAATGAATATGGCTCCAATCGCTCCGTAGACCCATCGGGCACCGTTGCGTCCTAACCGCTTGACAAGGAATCTTGCATTGTCGGCGGTGAAGAACCAGTCCCAGTCAAGCAGCGATGCAAACAGGGATATGATGCCTGCAAGCATGAATGTCGCCTGAACGAAATTGTGCAGTATCATATTGGCTGCAATCACTTCTCCTGTGGTGTCCATCCCTGTGCCTTGAGTTCCATCTCTGCTCCGTCACGGGTGATGAGTGCAAGACCCATGTTTTCGCCCACAATGTGGCCTATGACACGTACATCCTTCATGGCTGAAACCTTCTCGTGGTCGGCAATGGGCACTGTAAAGAGGAGTTCGAAGTCCTCGCCGCCGTTCAAGGCGCAAGTGATTACGTTCATATTCAGTTCTTCGGCCATGATTGCTGTCTGGTAGTCGATGGGGATACGCTCTTCATAGATGCGGCAGCCTACTTCGCTCTGTTTGCATATGTGCATAAGCTCCGATGAGAGTCCGTCGCTGATGTCAATCATTGAGGTGGGTATTATTCCCTCCTCGCGCAGTTTCTCCACAACTTCCTTGCGTGCCTCAGGTTTCAATTGGCGCTCAAGGATATACTCCTTGCCCTGGAAATCGGGCTGGATATCCTTTCCTGCCGTGGCAAGCTTCTCGCGCTCAAGCAACTGCAGTCCCATGTATGCTGCACCGAGGTTGCCTGTTACGCATATGAGGTCGGTCTCCTTTGCTCCGTTGCGTTTTACGGCTGTGCCTTTGGGGGCTGTACCTATGGCGGTGATGCTTATGGCAAGGCCTGTGAGAGATGAGGATGTATCGCCGCCGATGATGTCAACGCCGTATTGCTGGCATGCAAGCCTCATTCCTGCATAAAGTTCCTCGACATCCTCGATGCAGAACTTGCGGCTCAGAGCAAGCGAGACTGTAATCTGCCTGGGAGTCCCGTTCATGGCATAGATGTCCGATATGTTTGCGACAACGGCTTTGTAGCCAAGGTGCTTCAATGGGAAGTAGGTTAGGTCGAAATGTACGCCTTCCATGAGCAGATCGGTGCTGACGAGTACCTCCTCGTCGCTACCGAACTGCAGTATGGCTGCATCGTCACCAACACCCTTGACGATCTCCTTGTTGGTGGTTGCTATATCTTTGGTAATCCTCTCGATGAGGCCGAATTCGCCGAGGGTGGATATCTCTGTGCGTTTTGTCGTATTCATCTTCTTATGATCTGTTGATGATTTCGCGGAAGATTGTTGTCATCTTGGGCTGTGCCTCGTCGGCAGCCTTCTGTACCTCCTCGTGACTGCATTCTACAACGATACCCTCAACACCGAGGTCGGTGATTACGGAGATACCGAACACGCGGATGCCGCAGTGGCGTGCGACAATGACTTCGGGTACAGTAGACATGCCAACAGCATCACCGCCCATGCGGTGGAACATGCGGTACTCGGCCGGCGTCTCGAAGGTTGGGCCCTGTGTACCAAGGTATACGCCCTCGACAACGCGGATGCCCTTCTCGGCTGCAATCTCCTTCGCCTTTGCTATGAGGCCCTTGTCATAGGCTGCGCTCATGTCGGGGAAACGGTCGCCGTAAGGGATGTTCTTGCCGCGCAATGGATGCTCGGGGAAGAAGTTGATGTGGTCGTTGATGATCATGAGGTCACCGATGATGAAGTCGGGGTTCATGCCACCGGCTGCATTTGATACAAAGAGTGTCTTGATGCCCAGCTCACGCATTACGCGTACGGGGAAAGTTACCTCCTTCATTGAGTAGCCCTCGTAGAAGTGGAAACGACCCTGCATGGCCATAATCTCCTTGTTGCCGAGCTTGCCGAAGATGAGCTTGCCCGAATGACCCTCTACAGTGGAGAGCGGGAAGTTGGGGATGTCCTTGTACTCGATTTCGTACTTGTCTGTTATTTCATTCACGAGGCTGCCGAGACCTGTACCCAGGATAATGGCTGTCTCGGGTGCCGTAGTCATTTTTCCTCTTAGGAATTCAGCTGTTTCTTGAATCTTCTGTAACATAGTTCTCTATTATTTGGTTAAACATTTTCTCTTCTCCACCGATGAAACCGATCTTTATGGGCAGGGCAAAAATATTCTGCTTTATAACCTCGGGCAAGTCATCGCGCTGCATAAGGCGTGTCGCGTCCTTCTCGGTCGTGATGATGGCTTTGCTTCTGCTTTCCATTGCAAGGAATTTCCCTGAAACCTTTTCAAAATCCTCTGTCGTGAAGTTGTGGTGGTCGCCGAACTGCATCATAGTCACCTTTGTACCGCGTCGCTCAATCTCCTGCCTAAGCGGAGTGGGGTTTGCTATGCCGGTCACAAGCAGAATCTCTCCGGCATCGGGCAGTGCGGTGCACTCCTTGAACAATGGGCGGCAATCCCCGTACTCCATCTTTGAGAAAAAGACCGGAATATCTTTCCATTCCTTTATATAACTGCGACACCACTCCTGTTGTTCGGGAGTGATTCCGTCGCATTTTGTCATTATTACAATGTCGGATCTTCTGATTCCGCCAATGCTCTCGCGCAAACGTCCGAATGGCAATACACGGTCCTGCCATACGGGGCGGTTGCAGTCGATGAGCAGGATATAAAGCCCTGCCTTTACATGACGGTGCTGATAGGCGTCGTCAAGCAGTATGACATCTATATCTCTGTTCTCTGCCATGAGACGCTCGATGCCTGTCACACGCTTCTCGCATACTGCAACATCTATGTCGGGGAATTTGTTCTTTATCTGGAAGGGCTCGTCTCCTATTATAGGCATTTGGCTGTCATGTGTAGCCTTGACATATCCTTTGCTCTTGCGCCCGTAACCGCGACTGAGCATAGCAACCTTATGATTTTTGCGGAGCAGTTCAATAAGATATTCGGTGTGAGGAGTCTTTCCGGTGCCGCCTACCGATATGTTCCCGACGCAAATGGTGGGCACGGAGAAACTGCGGCTCTCCATGATGCCCTTGTCGAACATCAGGTTTCTTGCCTCCATTATCCAGCGGTAGGGGTTAATGGCGTCGGGAAGAATCTCTTTTACTCCTCTTTTCTTGTCAAGCATTGTCGGTATATCTACTCTTTTGCAAATGTAACCATTTATTTAATAATGTGGAGTAGTGTGAATGGCTCTTTATGTTTTTTTTAATGCAGACAAATGTTAAAAAAGATTATTTTTCAAATATTTTTGTTTTGCATGAATCATTTTCGGTGTAAAAGTTCAATCATTTGAAAAAAAAAGTTACTTTTGCCGTGAAATAGAGTGCGGTTTACAAAAATTGTTGTAAATTGCACCCGATAAACTGCACGCTCATGTGGGGAAAGATGCTCGAGTGGTTGAAGAGGCACGCCTGGAAAGCGTGTATACGTCAAAAGCGTATCGGGGGTTCGAATCCCCCTCTTTCCGCTGATATTGAATGAATTAACTTAAAAATATTAATCTAAAATCTACACGAAATGAAAAAGTTTTTTGCAATTTTGGCTATTTTGGGCTTGTTCTGTACAGTACAGTTGAATGCGGCTCCAAAGAATGAGTCATCTAAGGATGCTAAAAAGACAGAGGTAAAGACACCGGAGGCACTTGCTCAGGACTCTATTGCTCAGGACTCTATTGCTCAGGATTCTATCATGAAGGCAGAGGAACTGAAGAAGGCAGAAGTTAAAACGGCTGAACCAAAGAAGGCTGAAGTTAAAGAGGAGGTTGAAGAAGGTGGCTTGGCCGGTATACACAAGGAGATAAAGAAGAAATTTATTGAGGGTGGTGCCGAGTTTATGGCTCTTGTTGCCATCGCAATGGTTATCGGTCTTGCTTTCTGTGTTGAGCGTATTATCTATTTGAGTATGGCTCAGGTGAATACAGAGAAACTTATGGCTGCAATTGCTGATGCTTTGGCTAACAATGATGTTGAGGCTGCAAAGGAGATCTGCCGCAATACAGCAGGTCCTGTTGCATCAGTTTGCTATCAGGGTCTTCTCCGTATCGATGAGGGTGTTGATACTGTAGAGCGTTCAATCGTTTCTTATGGTAGCCTCCAGGCTTCAATGCTCGAGAAGAACTGTTCATGGATCACATTGTTCATCGCGATGGCCCCATCACTCGGATTCTTGGGTACTGTGATCGGTATGGTGCAGGCGTTCGACGATATCCAGAAGGCTGGTGATATCTCTCCAACTATCGTTGCCGGTGGTATGAAGGTCGCTCTTATCACAACTCTTTACGGTATTATCGTTGCTTTGATTCTTCAGGTATTCTATAACTTTATCCTTACCAAGATTGAGTCTTTGACAGCAGATATGGAGGATTGCTCAATCACACTCTTGGACTTGATTGCAAAGTTCAATATCAAGAAGTAATTCAGATAGGTTGTAACATCTAAACTATTGTGTTATGAAAGCTGGATTGGAAATTAAAATTTCAAATTATACATTGTATGCAATGATTGCTGCAGTGTTGATTGTTCTGGCTATGTTCTTCTTTGTCGGATTTGGCAACAATGTGGCAGTGCTGAAGAAGATAGCTCCGAACAGTAAGGTGGAGTACCAGGATGCTTCCGGTAATAAAATCAAATGTGCTGATGGCGATTTTGTACCTCATGAGGCTGCCAAGAAGATTCAGGAAGAGTCTGGTGCGAATGCGGAATTCGAACTTAACGCTGACAAGTCTTTTAAGCTATTGAGTAGCCCTGAGTATACTGATAAATTGATTTATTTGATGTATATTCTCACTATCGTTCCAATTGTGATTATAGTAATCTATGCGATTTGGAACCTGGCGCTTAGGATTATTGACAACCCGTCAAAGGCATTCAAGAGTCTTATTCCTTTATTGTTGTTCATTGCACTTGTGGGCATATGTTATGCATGTGCCGGTACAGATTCAGTGATAGTCAACGAGAAACCCTATGAAGATTCTTTCTGGTTGAAGTGGACTTCTGCATTCCTATTGATTCAATACGTATTGTTGGTGCTTTGTGTAGTGCTTACAATCGTGAGTCTTTCAGGTGTTGTTAAGTATTTGATTAACAAAGTTAAATACTCATAATCTATGGCAAAAGGTAAAAGAAAAGTACCAGGCATCAATGCAAGTTCAACAGCCGATATTTCTTTTATCCTGTTGATTTTCTTCCTTGTCGTGACTTCGATGAATTCACAGGTGGGTCTGCATGTTACGCTGCCCAGAAAGAATAAAGATGAAAACAAGGACGATATGCCGGTGATCAAGCAGAATAATATCCTTATGGTGCTTATCAACAGTAAGAATCAGATAAGGGTAACTGCAGGTGAATTTGAGCATGATGATATTGGAATGAAGTATGAACTTACCAAAGACCCGATGACAGGTGAGTATGTTGTTGAACCGGAGCATCTGAGGAAAATTGCTAAGGACTTCATCGTCAATAAAGATATGTCGCCCAAACTCCCTAACTTGAAGAGTGTATCTTATTCTTTCAAGGAGTTTGATGATGCCGGAGTGTTGTTGAAAGAGCATTGGTTGCCAAGTGGAAAGCAGTATGATATTGCAGATAACCATGTGATATCACTTACTACTGACCGCGAAACAAGCTACGCATTGTATTTCAGAGTCTTGAATGAGTTGTATGCTGCATACAACGAGTTGAGGGATGAAATGGCGGAAGCTGAATATGGCAAGAAATTTGCGGAACTTGAGACTGGTCAGAAGGGCTTGATCAACGAGTACTACAAGTACAGAGTATTTGAGGCAGAGCCTGTTTCTGGTAAGGATTATTAAGTATAGAAGTGTTTAAACTGTTATTTGAATTGAATTATGGGAAAATTTAATAATAATGAAAAGGCAGAAATGCCTGAATTGAATACTTCTTCTTTGCCCGACTTGATTTTCTCTATTCTTTTCTTCTTTATGATTGTTACATCAATGCGTGAAGAGGAGGTTAAGGTGGAGTTCAAGGCTCCAAAGGGTACTGAACTTAATAAACTTGAGAAGAAGACCGCAGGTGTCAATGTGTACATTGGTGAATCAAAAGCCGGTGAGAGCAATGGCAAACCGGTTATCCAGATTAACAATACCACTATTGACAATACAAACCTTAATCTTGTTTCTGAAGGCCTGAGAAAGGGTATCAATGCAATGGACGAGGAGGATAGAAAGTATCTTCGTATTGTTCTCAAGATTGACTCAGGTGATGAGATTACAGGCCGTAAGGGTGCCAATATGGAGGTTGTGAATGACGTTAAGGAGGTTTTGCGTGATCTTGATGCTTTGCGTATCATGTATTCAGCAGACGAAAAGAACGCCAACAAATAATATTGGAAAAGCCGCAAACATATTGCGGCTTTTCTTTTTTTATATGCCGCAATAACACTTGCGGCATATTTTTGGAACAATTTATTTTCTCACACAAGCTTCTGTCCTTCTTTGTTCTTCCCATATCTGGTGGTCGGAGCAGGTATGTTCCAGAATTTTCTATGGACAACGAAAAAGCCGCGCGATGCGCGGCTTCTGTAATGTTATATACCTGAATGTATTACTTTTTTCTGATATACGTTGTGAAGCTATAGGTATATGCATGTTTCTCGTCAGTGGCGAAAGTCTCTTTTTCTGCAATGCTCCATTCTTCATTGCTCACCTCGGGAAAGAAGGCATCGGCATTCGCCGGCGTGTCGTGTATCTCGGTCAGACACAGTATGTCGGCCATTGGCATGGCAGCGCGGTAAAGTCTCTCTCCGCCTATAATATATACAATCTCTTCGTTTGCGCAACCGGCAAGCGCCTCTTCGAGGGATCGGAATGTCTCTGCTCCGGGGAATCCATTCTCTTTGCGCGAGAGGACAATGTTCCTGCGGTTTGGTAACGCGCCCTTAGGCAGTGAACGGAAGGTGTTGCTGCCCATGATTATTGTGTGTCCTGTCGTCAACGCCTTGAAGCGTTTGAGGTCGTTGGGTAACCAATATATAAGCTTATTCTCAAAACCTATGGCGTTGTTTTCGGCAATGGCCGCTATAAGTGCTAATTTCATGTGACTTAAAGCTGAAAGGTGAAAACTGAAAACGGAAACTGAAAGTTGCGGGCAAAGCCCACGCGTGTTTGTTTCAACGTTTTGTGTTATACAGCCACTACTCCCTTTATGTGTGGGTGTGCATCGTAGTCCTGGAGTGAGAAATCCTCGAACTTGAACGAGAAAATGTCCTTTACGTCGGGGTTGATGACCATCTTCGGCAGTTTCTTTGGCTCTCGTGTGAGCTGCAGTTTTGCCTGCTCAATGTGGTTGAGGTAGAGATGTGCATCGCCCAAAGTATGGATAAACTCTCCGGCCTTGAGGCCTGTAACCTGTGCCATCATCTGTAACAGAAGGGCGTAGGATGCGATGTTGAAAGGTACGCCAAGGAAGCAGTCTGCGCTGCGTTGGTAGAGCTGCAGGCTCAATTTGCCGTCAGCGACGTAGAACTGGAACATTGCATGGCATGGTGGCAGGTTCATGTTCTTGATGTCTGCAACGTTCCATGCGTTGACGATGATGCGGCGCGAATCGGGGTTGTTCTTGATTGTCTCCACAACCTCCTTTATCTGGTCTATGTGCTCTCCGTCATATCCCGGCCATGAGCGCCACTGGTAGCCGTATATATGTCCGAGGTCGCCGTTCTCATCGGCCCACTCGTTCCATATACGTACTCCGTTCTCCTGTAGGTATTTTACGTTGGTGTCACCGTTAAGGAACCAAAGGAGCTCGTGGATTATGGACTTGAGGTGCAGTTTTTTTGTTGTGAGGCATGGGAAACCATCTTCCAGATTAAAACGCATCTGATGTCCGAACACGCTTATTGTTCCTGTACCGGTCCTGTCATCTTTCCTTGTGCCTTCGGTCAATATTCTGTCAAGCAGATTCAAGTATTGTTTCATTGCTGTTTGTATTGTTTCTGCGAAGATAGTGTTTTTGTGATAAAAAGCGAAATCTATGACGCGTTAAACTGTTGATTTTTTTTGTCTGATAATTGGTTTTGGACTATTGCATTTATGCCTCTTTTATATTATCTTTGTGAAATGTACGTTGCCTCGTTCCGCGCTGTTTGCTGTGGTGGCAGGCGCGTAGTGCAGAGAAAGAATAGAAAACAGAATATTATCAACCTTTAAACGTTTACTGAAATGGGTAAAGTTTTGCTTATTGGCGCCGGAGGTGTGGCTACTGTTGCGGCGCATAAGGTGTGCCAGAATACCGATGTGTTTACCGAAATCATGATTGCCAGCCGCACAAAAAAGAAGTGCGATGCATTGGCTGATGTGCTGAACAAGGAGTATGGAACAAACGTGCAGACGGCACAGGTGGATGCTGACAGTGTGGAACAACTTGTAGAACTGCTTGGCGCGTACAAGCCCGATATCGTAATGAACCTGGCCTTGCCATATCAGGACCTTACCATCATGGAAGCCTGTCTGCAGACAGGTTGCAACTATTTGGATACCGCCAACTATGAACCTAAGGACGAAGCTCACTTCGAATACAGCTGGCAGTGGGCTTTTCGCGAACGTTTCGAGAAGGCCGGTCTTTGCGCCATTTTGGGTTGCGGATTCGATCCGGGCGTGACCAGCGTTTTTACAGCCTATGCTGCAAAGCACCATTTCGATGAGATTCACTATCTTGATATCGTTGATTGTAACGCCGGAAATCATCATAAGGCATTCGCCACCAACTTCAATCCCGAAATCAATATCCGTGAAATCACCCAAAAGGGACTTTATTACGAGAATGGAAAGTATATCGAGACTGAACCGATGGAGATACATCAGCCATTGAACTACCCGAACATCGGCCCCCGCGAAAGCTATCTCTTGCATCACGAGGAGATTGAAAGTCTTGTCATCAACTTCCCGACCATCAAGCGTGCCCGTTTCTGGATGACCTTTGGCCAGCAGTATTTGAACTATCTTGATGTGATTCAGAACATAGGCATGAGCCGCATTGACGAGGTGGAGTACAAGGCGCCCAAGGCCGACGGTACCGGCGAAGAGGTTGTGAAGATTGTTCCTTTGCAGTTCCTCAAGGCGGTTCTTCCTAATCCTCAGGATCTTGGTGAGAACTATGAGGGCGAGACCTCTATCGGTTGCCGTATCCGTGGTATCAAGGATGGCAAGGAGCATACATACTATGTATACAACAACTGCAGCCACCAAGAGGCTTACAAGGAGACCGGTATGCAGGGTGTGAGCTACACAACAGGTGTTCCTGCAATGATTGGTGCGATGATGTTCCTCAAGGGTATCTGGCGCAAACCGGGTGTTTGGAACGTTGAGCAGTTCGACCCGGATCCATTCATGGAACAGTTGAACAAGCAGGGTCTGCCCTGGCACGAGGAGTTTGACAAAGACTTGGAACTTTGATCCTTGCTCCAATATAATTATCTTAGTAATCTTAGTTACCTTACTAACCTTAGAAAATAAATGGCAAAGAAAGAAGAATTGGAAAACATTGCAGGCAATGAGAAACTGCGTGCTTTGCAGGCTGCAATGGACAAGATAGAGAAGAACTTCGGTAAGGGTTCTATCATGAAACTCGGTGATGACAACTTCGAGGAGGTTGAGGTTATTCCTACAGGTTCTGTAGGCCTCAATGCTGCACTTGGTGTGGGCGGTTTCCCTCGTGGCCGTATAATCGAGATTTACGGTCCGGAGTCATCCGGTAAGACCACGTTGGCAATACATGCGATTGCAGAGGCGCAGAAGATGGGAGGCATTGCGGCAATTATCGATGCAGAGCATGCGTTTGACCGTTTCTATGCGCAGAAGCTCGGTGTGGATATCGATAATCTGCTTATCTCTCAGCCCGATTGTGGCGAGCAGGCACTTGAAATTGCAGAGCAGCTTATCCGCTCATCTGCTATCGACATCATCGTGATTGACTCTGTTGCGGCTCTTACTCCTAAGGCGGAGATTGAGGGCGAGATGGGCGACAATAAGGTGGGTCTTCAGGCACGTCTTATGTCACAGGCGCTCCGCAAACTCACTTCTGCTATCAGCAAGACAAAGACGACATGTATCTTCATCAACCAGTTGCGTGAGAAAATCGGTATCATGTTCGGTAACCCCGAAACTACAACCGGTGGTAACGCGCTCAAGTTCTATGCTTCGGTACGCCTTGATATCCGTCGCGTGAGCCAGTTGAAGGATGGTGAAGAGGCAATCGGTAACTCAGTGCGTGTCAAGGTTGTGAAGAACAAGGTTGCGCCTCCATTCCGTAAGGCTGAGTTCGATATCATGTTCGGTGAGGGTATTTCACGTACCGGTGAAATCGTGGACCTCGGTGTGCAGTACGGTGTCATCAAGAAGAGCGGCTCGTTCTTCAGCTATAACGAGACAAAACTCGCCCAGGGTCGCGACCGTACAAAGGCTCTCATCGCGGACAATCCGGAACTTGCCGAGGAACTTGAGATGAAGATTGCCGAGGCTATGAAAGGAAATGTCGAGGAGAGTGCCGAGTAAAGTGTGAATATTTGAAAATAACTATTTATAAAGTAAAACTATGAAGAAAACTATTTTGTTTGCAGCGCTGGCATTTGTCGGTATCGGCGCTTTTGCACAGGAGGCGGAGAAAGAGCCCGACTTTACTGTGGTTAAGGAGAATAAGATCACAAGTATAAAGAACCAGAACCAGGCAGGTACTTGCTGGTGCTACTCTTCACTCGCTTTCATCGAGTCAGAGTTGCTCCGCATGGGCAAGGGTGAGTATGACTTCTCTGAGATGTTCATCGTTCACAATACATACCTTGACCGTGCCGATAAGGCAGTCCGCACTCATGGTGATATATCTTTCTCTCAGGGCGGTTCTTTCTATGATGTCATCTATGGCATGGAGACATTCGGTCTCGTTCCGGAGTCAGAGATGCGTCCGGGTGTGATGTACGGCAAGGAGCTCAGTGTCCATAATGAGCTTTCTGCAGTGAGCGATGCTGTTGTTGCAGCAATCGCTAAGGGTAAGCACCGCAGTCTGCAGGTGGGTCCTGACGGTCAGCCTCTTTGGAAGAAGGCTATCGAGGCTGTTCATGACATCTACCTTGGCGAGCGTCCCGAGAAGTTTACATACAACGGTAAGGAGTATACTCCAAAGTCATTCTATGAGTCATTGGGACTTAAGGCTGAGGACTACATCTCTTTGACATCTTATACTCACCACCCATTCTATGAGCCGTTCGTTCTTGAGATTCAGGACAACTGGCGTTGGGCTCAGTCATATAACCTTCCTATCGACGAGTTGATGCAGGTGTTTGACAATGCCATCATGGAGGGTTACACAATTGCATGGGGTAGCGACGTGAGCGAGGCCGGTTTCAACCGTCATGGCAAGGCGACAATGCCTGACAATGCAAAGAAAACAGACCTTGAGGGCTCTGACATGGCAAAGTGGCTCAACTTGAGCGAGGAGGAGAAGAAGAGCACTCCTAATCCATCGGAGAAATGGTGTACACAGGAGGAACGTCAGATTGCTTATGACAATTGGGAGACAACCGACGACCACGGTATGCAGATCTTCGGTATCGCAAAGGACAAGGACGGTGTAGAGTACTACATGGTGAAGAACTCTTGGGGTGAGGCCGGTGACTATAAAGGCATCTGGTATGCTTCAAAGGCGTTTGCGCGTTACAAGACAATGAATATCGTTGTTCACAAGAACGCTATTCCTAAGGATATCCGCAAGAAACTCGGTATCAAGTAAGGCATCTTACAAATATAAAGGAGCCGTGTCCAAAAAATCAGACACGGCTCCTTTTTGTTTGTTTAAAAAATCTTATTTGTTCAAAAAAATATACCGATATCTCCAAAAATTACAATCCGTTTTTGTATTTTTACAAATTGAAGAGATTTTGCTTTATCTTGCCCGTAATGTATGGTTTGTAATTTACAGAGCAGTTGACAGGTAATGGGCATGCCTGATATGTTGGCAGGGTTTTCTCTGTGCCGGTAAAGCGACTCTTCCACTTGCTGTGCAAAAATAAAAATAATATATAATGGGTCAGAAATGGAAATATCAACCTCCTACATACGAGCAGACCTTGGCGGCCAATACGCTGTCGGCAGAGTTGGATATGAATCCGATACTCTGCAATCTGCTGTTGAAACGAGGTATTGCCACTGTAGCTGAGGCAAGGAATTTCTTTCGACCGAAGCTCAATAACCTCCATAATCCGTTCCTGATGAACGATATGGATGTTGCGGTCAAGCGCCTGAACAAGGCCTTGGGCAAAAAGGAACGCATACTCGTCTATGGCGATTATGACGTTGACGGCACTACTTCCGTGGCTTTGGTATATAAGTTCCTGCAACAGTTCTCATCAAATATCGACTATTATATTCCCGACCGCAACGAGGACGGATACGGAATATCAAAACGTGGAGTTGACTATGCTAACTCTACAGGTGTGAAACTTATAATTGTGCTCGACTGTGGAATAAAGGCGGTGGAGGAGATTGCCTATGCCAAGTCCCTTGGTATCGATTTTATCGTATGCGACCATCATGTACCCGATGAGGAACTTCCATGTGCTGTCGCAATCCTCAATCCCAAACGTACCGACTCGACATACCCTTATCCTCATCTTTCGGGCTGTGGAGTAGGTTTCAAGTTCATGCAGGCATTTGCAATGGACAATGGAATACCCAATGAGCAACTCTATTCGTTGCTCGACCTTGTGGCTGTCAGCATAGCATCGGACCTCGTACCGATAATGGGTGAGAACCGTATCCTTGCTTATCATGGCATAAAGCAGATAAACCATAGCCCGAGCATCGGCCTCAAGGCTATCATACAGGTGTGCGGCCTTACAGAGAAAGAGATAAGCATAAACGATATAATATTCAAGATCGGTCCACGTATCAACGCTTCGGGACGTATCCAGCAGGGTAAGGTCGCTGTTGACCTCTTGATTGAGAATAATCTGGATGCAGCCCTTGAAATGGGCTATCAGGTGAACGAGTTCAATGAGGCACGTAAGGAACTTGACAAGAGTATGACCGAAGAGGCCAATGCCATTGTCGAGGGACTTGAGAGCTTTGACGAGCAGCGTGCCATCGTTATTTTCAATGCCGACTGGCATCGTGGCGTGATAGGTATCGTGGCGTCACGTCTTACCGAGGTGTATCACCGTCCTGCTGTTGTTATAACCTGTAGCGGTGATATCGCTACAGGATCGGCACGTTCAGTCACCGGTTTCGACCTATACAAGGCTATGGAGAGTTGCCGCGACCTGCTTGAGAACTTCGGTGGACATACATATGCGGCAGGTTTCTCCCTCAAGGTGGAGAATGTGGATGCTTTTGCCGAACGTTTCAAGGAGTATGTATCGGAGAATATCCTTCCTGAGCAGATGGCTCCGTCGATAGAGATTGATGCAGAGATTGACTTCCATCAGATAACACGCAAGTTCTTCAACGACCTCAAGAGGTTCGCACCTCATGGTCCTGATAATCCCAAACCGGTGTTCTGTACACGTGGGGTGTGTGATTATGGTACAAGCAAGGTCGTGGGCCGCCGTCAGGAGCATATAAAACTGGAACTTGTAGACAATAAGTCCAATGCTATACTCAATGGTATAGCATTCGGTCAGAGTGCCCAGGCAAAGTACATCAAGTCGAAGCAACTGTTCGATATATGCTACACTCTTGAGGATAATGCATACAAGCATGGTGAGGTACAGCTTCAGATAGAGAGTATAAGGACAAAAGCCTCCCGATAAAAGTTGCATGACATACAGCGAAATCCTTAAACAGTATTGGGGGTACGATGATTTCCGTGGAATACAGCGCGAAATAATCGAGAGCATAGGGGCCGGGCGTGACACGCTCGGCCTTATGCCCACAGGTGGTGGCAAGAGCATAACCTTTCAGGTGCCTACACTCGCCTCCGATGGTCTCTGTATTGTCGTTACTCCGCTCATAGCCTTGATGAAGGACCAGGTTGCCAACTTGCGGTGCAGGGGTATCAAGGCTACGGCAATATATTCGGGCATGAAGAGCAGCGAAATCGTGACTGCACTCGAGAACTGCATTTTCGGTGATTACAAGTTCCTCTACATCTCTCCCGAGCGAATTGCATCGGAACTTTTCATAAAGAAGATAAGGCGCGTCAAGGTTTCTTTGATTACAGTAGACGAGGCACACTGCATATCACAGTGGGGGCACGACTTCCGTCCTGCCTACCGTGAGATAAAGGCATTGCGCGATATGTTCCCAGCCGTGCCGGTACTTGCGCTGACAGCGACAGCTACTCGCGAAGTCGCTAAGGATATACAGCAACAGCTCGGTTTCAAGGAGGAGAATTGCTATAGCATGAGTTTCGGGCGCAAGAATCTTGTGTATGTCGTGCGTCGTACCGAGAACAAGGCACAGGAACTGTTGCATATACTCGGACGCATGAGCGGTTCTGCCATAGTTTATACGCTCAACCGCAAGAAAACAAAAGAGGTGTGTGACCTGCTTGTGGCAAACGGTATAACGGCGGAGTATTATCATGCGGGTCTCTCACCGGAGAGCAAGGATGCCAAAGAAGAGGCATGGAAGAGCGGCAGAGCGCGTGTTATGGTCTCGACGAATGCCTTCGGTATGGGTATTGACAAGCCCGATGTGCGTTTGGTTGTGCATGTCGACCTTCCAAGTTCCATTGAAGCATACTTCCAGGAGGCCGGGCGTGCTGGACGTGACGGAAAGGATGCCTATGCGGTCACACTCTACAGCCGTGCCGACAATGGAGTTGTTGCACGCAGGCTATCGGACAACTATCCCTCGCAGGATTTCATCCGTGAGATATATGATGAGATATGCTATTACTACAGCATGGCGCTTGGCGACGGTCTTGACTGCACTTTCGAGTTCTCATTGGGCGATTTCTGCAAACAGTATCATCGTCCGACATTGCAGACCGACAGTGCCCTCAGAATGCTTACCCGAATGGGTTATCTTGAGTATGTCGAGGAGATGGAATACTCGTCGCGCGTGCGTTTTATTGTGGGCAAGGATTCGCTCTACCGCTTTCGTGGACTGCAGGCCGATTATGAACTGCTGTTGAATGCGTTGCTACGCAATTACAGCGGTCTGTTCAACGATACGGTATTCATTGATGAGCGTTATCTTTCCCGTATAACAAAGCTTTCGCGTCACCGCATGTACGAGATTTTTGTCTCTCTTAGTAACCTTGGACTTGTCGCATATGCGCCATCGAAGAAATGTCCGATAATAACCTTTACACGACGCCGGGTACTTGGAAGTGAGTTGCGTTTCACTCGCGAGGTGTATGATGAACGTAAGGCGGCATTCGGTGATCGCCTGAAGTCTGTAATACATTACGCCACGAGCGATGACGATTGCCGCAGCCGCATGCTGCTTGAGTATTTCGGAGAAAAGGGCAGCGATGATTGCGGACGTTGCGATGTATGTATAAAGAAACATGCGCAAAAAGACAGTATGCCCTCGTCCTCGGCTGTTGATGCAATAATGCAACTGCTTGCCGATGGAAAAGAACACTCTCTTGACGAACTGACTGCTATAAAATCGCCTGAGTCCACAAGAAAAAAAGTCCTCCGCCAGCTTTGCGATGAGGAGCGGATAAAGATTATTGACGGAAAAATAATGAAATAAAGTATTATACTATGATAACATTCCTATTATGCCTTGCGGCACTTGTGATTGCCTATTTTACCTATGGCAAGTATCTTGAGAAAGTATGCGGAATAGATGAAACCAATCCGGTTCCGTCACAGACCATGTATGACGGTGTCGATTATATACCGATGCCCCGTTGGAAGGTCTTCCTTATCCAGTTGCTCAACATTGCAGGTCTCGGACCTATTTTCGGTGCTCTGCTTGGTGCAGCCTATGGTCCTGTGGCATTCCTGTGGATTACATTGGGTGGCATATTCATGGGCGCCATGCATGACTTTATCGCAGGTGTTATATCGCTTAAAAGCAACGGACAGAGCCTGCCTGAGATAATAGGTACATATCTTGGCAATGGCACAAGGGGTTTTATGCGTATCTTCTCTGTGTTGCTGATGGTGCTGGTGGGTGCTGTATTCATGTCTCAGCCTGCTGAACTCATTGCGTCAAACGTGAATCTCCCTTCTCTTGAGGTGCAGGCTTTCAGCGGCATGTCCTGGGAACTTATATCCGTGCTTGCCGTGATTCTTGTATATTACATTATGGCAACGCTGCTTCCTATTGACAAACTCATAGGCCGCATATATCCGCTTTTCGGTATTGCGTTGCTTGTGATGGCTGTCAGCATCCTTTGTATACTGCTTGTACACAGCGACACATATATAATCCCCGAACTAACCTCTATTGATAACCAGATAACCAACCCTGAAAAGTTCCCGATTGTGCCTATGCTCTTCACTACAATAGCATGCGGTGCGATATCGGGCTTCCACGCAACTCAGTCGCCAATGATGGCGCGTTGCATGAAATCGGAGAAGCAGAGCCGCAGCATATTCTACGGTGCAATGATTTCCGAGAGTATTGTCGCGCTCATCTGGGCCGCAATAGGCATGGCCTTCTGGGGTGGAGTAGAGGGACTTAACGCTGCCATTGCCGAACATGGCGGCAGTGCGGCGAAACTTGTGAACGTCATCACAAGCACCACTATGGGGCCTCTCATTACATCTTTTGTGCTTGTGGGTATAATAGGCTGTGCAATAACATCGGGCGATACGGCATTCCGCTGTGCAAGGCTCATCGTGGCAGATATGTTCGGCATCGGGCAGAAGAAATTTATCAAGCGTCTGCTTGTATCGCTGCCTTTATTCGCAGGTGCTCTGTTCATTATCTTTGCCTTGCCGTTCCAGACAATATGGAGCTATTTCGCATGGTGTAACCAGACTTTGGCGGTAATTACTTTGTGGTGTATAACGGTATATCTTTTCAAGAAGGGTAAGCCTGTTGCCATTGGTATGCTGCCTGCGCTAATAATGACCTATGTCTGTTCTTCATATATCTTCATCTCGCCGATGATGTTCGGCATGGAGAACCGCATGCTGGCATATATCCTTGGCGGTGTACTGACGTTGGTTATTGCTGCTGCGGTACATTTCAAAGCAAGGAAAGGCTGATAAAGGGCTCTTGTACCGCGTTCCTTAACTCCTTTAGTCTATATTCAGACATGGAGTACCGGAAATCCCTCTGCTACGCTCGTTACTATTTGAAAAGGAAGACAGTCTGAATTTGCTTTTCAAACCTGTCGGTATTGTCATGCTGGAGCGTAGCGGAGCATCAGAAATGCCGGTATTGTCATGCTGGGAGTATTAGAGATTCTTCGCTGCGTTACTCTCTGCTCAGAATGACAAAACATAAGTTTTGTTATCGGCGAGTTCATTAGCGGTAGGTCGCACGAGGCATGGGTGAAACTCATGCCGTGCGGGCCGCGAAAGGATGAATGAGCCAATGACTCTGCAAATATAGAATGACAAAACAACGTTTTGTTATCGACGAGTTTTGCAGCAACAGGTCAAACGCAGCATAACCGCAGGTTATGCTGCGTTTGGGTTGCTAAAAGTAAAACGAGTCAATGACAGTGCAAATATAGAATGACAAAGCTCAAGATGACTACAATGACAGAACAACTGTCAAGAGAAGATTTTCTTGCTGTCCGGACAATTTTGTCCACGTGTGAAGTCGGGGATTTCGACGGGTGTTCCGCCGTTGCTTGCCGATATGTCGGTCAGCTCCACAAGACAACTCCACAGAGCTGCATCATAGACATTCATATCGAGCGGCAATCCGTTTCTAAGGCAGTGTATCAAGCGGCTGTCCATAGCATAGTCTATCCAGCGGCGGCCGCACAGTTCCTCGCCACGCTGTTTGTACATTGCAACAAACGGGTGGCGGTGTTGTTCCATAAGCCTTGTGCACTCCTCGCCCATAGCCATATTGTCGCTGTCGGGGGCAAAGGCAAATGAGGGTACAGGATATTTCTGTGCGAATCCCTCGGTGCCGCTCACAAGGAACGAACGGCTGTATGGGCGTGGCAGGGTTATACAGTGTTGTACAAGAATAGTATGTCCCTTTTCTGTGGTGATAATAGAACTGTTCATATTCCCTTGCAGGCTGTTGTCGCCAACGGTCTTGGAGGAGCAGGAGACGATACTCTTCATCCGGTCACCACGGTTTATGCCCATTGCCAATGCTACAGGGCCAAGGCCATGTGTGGGGTAGGGGTTGCCGTTGTGGCTGTTCATGAATTCTACCTGCCAGTTGCTCCACTTGCGTCCGCCGTCATCGTTGGTGGCTATACGTTCGCGCAGGTCATGAAGGTATGAACCTTCGGCATGTATTATCTCTCCAAGCATGCCCTGCTGAACCATGTTCAGCGTGCATAGCTCAAACTCGTCATAACAGCAGTTCTCAAGCATTATGCAGTGGCGCTGCGTCTCCTCTGCTGTGTCAACAAGTCTCCAGCAATCTGCGACGGTGGTTGCAGCAGGCACTTCTGTTGCTACGTGCTTGCCCTGTTGCATGGCATATACTGCTATGTCGGCATGGCTTGCCCAATCGGTACATATATACACAAGATCGATATCGCTCTGCCGGCAAAGTTCTTTCCAACCTTCATTGCCGCTGTATGTTTCGGGAACTTTACCGCCCTGTTCTGCTATGATGTTTCTTGCTTCGGCAATATTCTCTTCAACAAGGTCGCACAAAGCGGTTATGCAGCACCCTTCGATGTGCATCATCCTGTGTACAGCACGTTTGGCACGTACGCCAAGACCCACAAAGCCTATGCGTACGCACTCGATGGGTTCGCACTGCAACTGCAACACATTGCTTTTTATATCGCTTCTGCTCATTCCTTATCCCTTTCTTGTGCAAAATAACAAAAAATGTATCTGCTTTCAAAGCATTTAAAGGTAATTATGATTCAGCCGCTATTATGTAGGGTTTGTATACATTGTTTTTTGTTTGTTGTTTATTCAGCTTTTTTATATAATTTTGTGTTGTGCAAACAAGTTTATTCAACTCTATGCTTTTTTTATGAAGAAATTGCTTAAGAAATATCTGTTGTTGCTGACAAACAGTGCCAGCTTTGCTTTGCTTTTATCGATAATTTTTTTCTCATACGAAACAATAGAGAACAGTCGGGAAACAGAGGAGGTGATTGACAACCTGACAAGTATTCAGGAGTCATTCAATCCGCTCGTCGACAATCTGAAGGAGATTGAAGGTTCTCTTTCGACCCGTTATCTTGGAATATTCCCTGAATATATTGATAATATAAATGATCTTTTTGCTGAGGCCAAGAGTGGAGGTATGCACGAAGGTGATTCTGTCATAGTCTTCGAGGATGTGTTGCATTATGGTGTCATCAGTGATCCTAAGGGCTTCAGACTCATGGTAAGGAACCTGCTCGAGCTCTCGCAGAATGGCGGAAAGATTACAATTGTCCATTATAATAAGGATGGACGTATGTTCAAGCAGATGGTTACGGATGAACTTGTTTCAGACAGACTGCTTCCGGAATACCGTAATGACATCCGTGCGTTGTTTGATTTTAGGAACAAGAGGACCGGCCGTACTTTCAATGATTATGCCAAGCATGTTCCTGATATATTGTATAAGTATTTCGGTAAGTATGATTTTAACGACACAGAGGTGCAGAAGAAGGTTGTAGCCATTCTTGATTCGGCAGCGATGCGTGAGGAGGTTATGCTTGAACATAATTTCCGGCTTTCCATGGCTGCAGATAAGGCACCTTACGAGCGTTCGTGGGAAAAGATGAATAAGAAGATTCCTACAAATGATTTTCAGGATGATGAACTGACGAGGCGTATTAACAGATTATGCCATGATATCGACAGTATGAAGATGCATTATATGGACAAACCGCTTGCCGATGTATGCTACATGGATTACCTTAACCTTTACAAAGGTATGACAGCTCTTATTTCGGATATGTTCAAGGAAAACGGTATTGAGATAGTACCGATAAATGAGAGCATAATGATGTGTTGCTGGATGGTAGACATTGGTGGTTTGAAGAAGGCAATTTTTGCCTTCCCGAGCAAATATTCTACTGATGAAATAGGTTTCGTTTCAAAGGATGCAGCGATAATAAAATATATCAATACAATGTTGCGTGGCGTGAAGAATAACTTGAACCTGGAGTAGAACGTTCCGCTATTTCCTTATTCTTCTCAGAGCCTCCTTTGCCTCTTCGTTGCCGGCATTTGCTGCCTTCATGTAAAGGTCCATTGCAGTGCTCTTGTCGCGTCCTATGCCTTTACCTTCGTAGTAGCAGTCTGCCATACGTTTTGTACCGCGGTGGTCGCCCAGCATATGAAGCTCTTGGGCAATTCTGTATGCTGCCTTGTAGTTCTTATTGTTGAATTCGTGGTCTGCAATCCACGCCATCGCGTCAAGATACTTTTTCTCAGCTGCCGCTCTGATATAATCAGCGCCATCCTTGCCCTCATCAATCAGAGTCAAGCCATAGGCATACAGTCCCTCGGGGTACTGCTGCTGAGCCGCTTTTGTTATAAGTTCCTTAGCCTCGGTATACATACCCTCGTCACGGTAGTGGTATGCGGTCTCCATCAGTGCGCGTGGTTCGTTGTTAGCCAGCGCCTTATTGTTCCATTCTTGCGAAAGATTCAGGTTTTTTTCGATGATTCTACCCTCTCTGAGCATAACTGAAAGATCGTATTGTGCTCTCGGTTCTCCCCTTTTTGCAGCCTCTATCATGAACTTGCATGCCAGCTGGTTGTTCTTTGCCAATCCGGTACCGTTTATGTAGCATAATGCTATGTAATACAATGCCGGTGCATACCTGTATTGGGCAAGTTCCGCAAAAATTACGATTGCGTCCTGATATCGCCGCATGTTGTAGTATGTGAGACCCTTCTCATACTGGTAGGCGCATGCCGCGAGTGTCGCAGAGTCCAGCGGGGCTTCTTCTACGTTCTGTATGCTATCTTTTCCTGCAGTTCTGACGTTTTTGACCGTTATAACAGGAATCCTTGTCCTTGTCAGGTTGTCATTGCTTAGTATTGTGCTACCGTCACGTCCCTCAACTTCCACGATAATGTTTTTACATGTGCTGCTGTTGTAGAGTTCTATCATTGCCTCTCCATTCTCAATCTTTACGGTCGGTTCCCACAGGAGCGTGCGTCTGTAATCCTTCTCCTGAGGTTTCATCTTGCCATAGTCGGGAGAATAGAACTTCTTGCTCTCGCTGTATCCCTGTATCGCGGTGTATCGCATGCTGCTTGTTGCCAGGTAATCAGGTACAACACCCTGGTTTTTCTCTTCTTCGGTAAACGGTATCATGCATGCTACATAGTTGGGGTTTATGGGGTAATCTACTCCGGTTCCCGAGAATATTCTGCGTGCAAAAATCTCAATGTCGGGGCAACCGTCCAAGCCGTTCGGGGCATGAAGGTATGAATGCGAAAGGAAACCGCGGTAGAATCTTTGTACAGGAATTTTTCTCTCCATCGCGAACGAGAGCGGTTCCCAATGTGTCTGACGGTTCTCGAACTGCTTACGGGTCTTCTCGTCGCTGCGTATCACAAACTCCTTGAAACTTGTCATCTTCTCGGCATCTCCAACTCCCCTCAGGTACTCCTTGTCACGTTCCGGAACATTTTTGTGGTTATATTCTCCAAGCACTACCATAAGCTGTACCCAGTATGCCCAGTTGTAGTTGTGACGGCGCATCGCACTCAATACTACATCCTCTGCCGTAAGCACGTTGTCATATTCATGTCCGGAAGGTACGTTGAACGCATTATCTGTACTGCTGGTAGAAATGCGCAGACCTCCAAGATATTTTGTCTTTGGTATCGAATCCACCTCAAGTTTGCTGAATGTGTAGTGTCCGATATTTGCACTTTCTCTTGACGATAACTCCTGGCTGTGATTAACGAACCCGTCAATCTTTCCATCTCTTATGGCGCGGTAGAGTGCATCCTCGTATGTGTTCCACATGTTAAGATATGTCATGTCATTGGCATATTCCCACTCCTCAAGGTAGTTGAAACGCATCTCGCTGTGAGGTGGGCGCGAGTATGTCTCTTTCTCCTTTTTTGCAACAACCTCAACTGTTGAGAGCATGTAATCAAAGGGGTTCAGCTTCACGAGGCTGTCGGCCTCATTCTTGCTCATCGGTTCTCCAAGATGCCGCTCCCAATGGTCATATTGTCTGAACTCAGGTGAATAGTAGCGGTCAAGGATATAATGGTATGATATATGCTCCGAATTTTTCATGACTTCCTGTGGCTTTAGCGATGCGACAGTGCTGCCATAGAAATCCGGAAGTTCAATAATGAAAGTTCCTGTACTGTCTGTGCGGAAGGTCGATGTCTTGACGTTCTTTTTGTCAGTTGAGATATCCATCCTTGTAAGAGTGTACTGCTGCGGTATCAGTGAGAACTCACCTCCATGCCCGAAACGGCGGTCAAGATGCTTTCTGACAAATCTGCCTTTTAATGTAATGCCTCTTTCTACAAGCTGGAAATCCTCAATCTCGGGGCGTGTCAGCAGTTCCCAGTCATATGATGTCCATCCATGTGTCAGCATAACAAGGTCGAGATGCGCCTTGCGTTTCTTGTTCTCTATGTCGAAGTACTGGGCGGCATCGGGTATGAATCCCTTGAGTTCCGACCCCAATAGCATATATGTATACATATTGTGGCTGTACGATGTCTTTTGGTTTGCAATGGCATCCCTCACGCTAAGTGAAATATTGCTTCCTTCAGTTATCGGTTTGCCGTCCTCGCGTTTCACCTTGATTGTTATCTTTTGGTTAGGTGTGAGTGATGCGTTATGTACATGATAACCGTTTGCCGTGACGTGCAGCTTTGCAGTGCTTATGTCCTGTGGCATTATGCTGTCGTGCTCCACAAAGAACTGGCGTTCGGCAAGCGGAGTTATACTGTCGGCGAAGATTACAGCACGGTTCACTCCCTCACGCAGGCTATCCTTGGCAAATGCAAGAGTGTTGACACTGTTGTCCAGTTTCCTATAGTAACCCATTGTACCGCGGTTGAGTATCACGAATCCGAGTTCCTGCCCTGCCGGGAGTGTATTGCCGATGCTTATGCAAATGTTGCTGTCATTTTCGCTTATTCTCATCACAACGCCTCTCTCTTCAACCTCCGGCAGGTCAAACTTATGCTTCTTCATCTTTCCCTTGCTATTCTCCATTGTGACCTCTGCATGGTACTTTACACCGGTTTTCGGTGTAAAGAGGAAAGAACCTTTTCCCATATGTTCAGGGGTTGTCTCCAGAATAGGCCTCTTCTCTTCGAAAATTGTAATCTTCTCTTCTCCGAACAGTCCGTCAACACCACGCAACTCATATGCCACGCGGCTCTCTATCCCGGCTACAAGGTGTCCGCTTTCAGGGAAAAAGTCAAGCGAGGCCTCAGGCAACTCTGCCGATATCCACTCTCCGTTCTTCGCGAACGCCCTCTTTCTGTCGAGCATGTTCTTGAAATCCCAGTTGTCTATGTTCACCTTATCGAATATAGGCAGTACCCTACTGAAAATGGCACTCTTGTCCCAGTTCAGCATGTATCTTGTGTATGCCCTTACCTCATAGTATCCCGACAGCAGCGAGGGATTCAGTTCAAACTCTCCATGACATGTTCCGTCATCACCTATCTTGTACTTGTTGGTCTTTACGACATATCCTTCGGGTGCAACAAGTTCTACATAGAGCACTTTGCTGAGTTGGCTGGGGCGCAGGTTGTCACCGAACGAGACATACGCCTTGAACCACATGGTCTCGCCAAGATAATATGCTGTATTGTCGAAATGCAGGTATACACGTTCCTGTTGCATTACCTTGCCCACTTGAAGAGCCCTGAGTGCAACGCTGTCGATAGCACTCTGCGCATTTACGTAAGCAAAGGTGCACAATATTGCAAGTATGGTAAACAGTCTTTTCATGGGGGTGTTTTTATATATATGACGGCTGAAAATGGCAAACGTTACAAAAAAACGATTATTTTTTGCTAAAATAACAAAAATGGTCCAAGTGCGCAAATTGCACCCGGACCATCTTTGTTTGGGCTCTTTATCTATTTGACAAGTCTCTTTTTACCGTCAATGATGTAGAGCCCTGGAGCTGTAATCTTCTCTATCTTGCGGCCTTGCAGGTCATAAACACCTTTAACCTTTTCGCTTTCACATTTCAGTTCGTCAATGCCTGTCTCAATATCACTTTCGGGCATTGAGTATGCGCCTTTAGTAAACCTTAATACTCCTTAGTTCCCTTAATTGTTCCCTGCACTAATCATTTATAAAAAATGACGGGATGGCTGTTGGCCACCCCGTCAAGGAATATAAAGTTGTGTTTTACTTTGTTACCGGAGATATTCTCAGTTTATAACTCATCTCCTTCTCAGGAACGCAGTATTCAGGGAGTGTGCCTACGTCGGCACCGCAAGATGCGTTGCCGATACCACGCAACCATGCATCGAGGTGGAGCACTGTATAAGGACGCTTTGCCATATCCCAATAGTGGTTTGCATTCATGAGGTCTGCATCGGTGTAGGGGAGTGCAGAGAAGCTTACATTACCTTCGGTCTCGATTGTGACACCATTGCCGTTCTCGTCGGTGAGTGTAACCTGACGAAGTCCTTCACGGCTACCGCTGCTCTGTGGCTTCACATATTTGCCTGCCATCTCCTCAACTGTTGTGTTGTAGATACCGGCAATTACACCATCCTTGCGGTCAACGGTGTTCTCCCATGGACCGAGTGCATAATATCTTACATTGTAGAGTGACTGGTCAAGACCGCATACAAGACCTGCACGACGCAAGTCACCATTCTTTGGAGCGAACTTCGCCTCAACGTCAACAATACCCTGTGGGTATATTGTGTAGTTGATTTCAGTGTCGCAGAGTGAGCCCTTGCGTGTTGTCTTTACAACTGTCTTGCCGTTCTCCTCAACAACCTTGATCTCGCCCTTTGCCTCAAGACCGTCGGCAGTGTTGCCGTACTTGTCGTTCTCAATCCAGCGGTGGTTGCTGTAGATAAAGCCCTGACCGTCAGCAATGATGTTCTTGCCATTGAATGAGAGTGCTGTGAGCTGTGCTGTCTCACCGTCGAACTTCAACTGTACTTTGTCGTTGCCTACAACTGTCTCGTGGAGTGAAGATGTCGCAGCAAGAGGGTTGCCCTTAGGCTGAATCTCTGCAAGCGCACCGCGCTCAACGAGTGTGAACTGTGCTGTTGCTACCTCGTGGCCTGCAGGAGAGTATGTCTGTGCATTGCGCTGAAGTACATGTATATTAATAAGGAGTTCGTCGCCCTTCTTGGCAGCGCGGTTGATGTTGGCTTTTCTTACGGTGAGCCATACCTTACCGATCTCGCCGCTCTCGGTCATAGGAGCCTGGACAAGCTCTGAATAGACTACCTTACCGTTCTTTACGATGTCGTATACAATGTCGAACTCGCCGAGGTTGGTGAAGTTGTACTTGTTCTTCAACTGGATTGTCACGATGCCGTACTCGGTGTTTACCTCTGGCATTGTAATGTCGATGAACTGGTGAGCGGCCTTCACCTCCTTGAGCTTAGGACTCTCCTCACGTGTTGGAGGAATGATACCGTTTGAGCAGAAGTTGCCCTGGTGTGGGCCCGGATAGTCGTAACCGGTGTGGAGTCTGTAGATACCCTGCTTCATCTCTTGTGGGTCGTAGATAGCCTGATCAACCCAATCCCAAATACAACCGCCTACACATGAATTTGAAGCCTCGATCTTCTCCCAATACTCCTTGAGGTTACCTACAGCGTTACCCATTGCGTGTGCATACTCGCAGATGAACATTGGCTTGTCAAGGTTGTTTGTATTCTTTTCCATCCAAGCCTGGCCTGGGTACATCTTAGAGTAGAAGTCGCTGAAACGTCCACCGCCGTAGTCACCGCCTGAGCGTGTTCCCTCGTAGTGTACAGGACGGCTGTCGAGACGCTTTGCTTCCTCGTAGCATGGGCCGAAGTTGCTGCCGTTGCCGGCCTCGTTGCCCAAACTCCACATGATGACACTCGCGTGGTTACGGTCACGGAGAACCATGCGGTTGATACGGTCTACAAATGCAGGAATCCAAGATTTGCGGTCCGAGATTGACTGGTTTGCGTGGTTCTCAAGATCGGCCTCGTCGCAGCAGTAGAGACCATAGTAGTCGAACATCGCGTACATCTTTGCCGCGTTGGGGTAGTGGCTTGTACGGATTGTGTTGATGTTGTTCTGCTTCATCAAGAGTACATCCTGGAGCATGCTCTCTGTTGTAACGGCACGGCCATATTCGGGATGTGTATCGTGACGGTTGACACCCTTGAAGAATACTCTCTGGCCATTGATGTATACGAGTGAGTTCTTGATTTCGATGTCGCGGATACCATATTTTGTAGAGAATGCCATCTCTTCATTGCCGTTTTCGTCGAACTGAGAGATGCGTACAGTATAAAGGTTTGGCTTTTCGGCGCTCCAGAACTCAGGCTCGATTACGTTTACCTTGAGGTTCGCATTGAGTGTTGCAGCCTTTGCTGCTGTATTCATTGTTATTGTATCGCATGCAATGAAAGCGCCGCTTGGGCTGTAGAGAGCAAACTTGAGTGTCTTCTTGCCTGGGATGAAGTCTCTGTTGTCGAGTTCAAGGCTTACATTGATGTCAGCGCTGTAACGGTCCTCAGACATCTTTGTTGTGATGTAGTGGTCGCGTACCGATACCTTAGGTACGTTGTAGAGATATACGTCACGGAAGATACCGCTCATGCGGAACATGTCCTGACACTCAAGGTAAGAACCGTCGCTCCAACGGAATACCTGTACAGCAAGCTTGTTATCACCTTTCTTCAAATAGTTTGTGATGTCGAACTCAGCTACGTTGTTCGATCCCTGTGTATAACCTACATACTCGCCGTTGAGCCATACAAGTGCAGCAGAATAGATACCGCCGAAGTGGATGAATGTGCGGCGACCGTCCCAATTTTCAGGAACCTCGAATGTGCGTACATATGAACCTACAGGGTTGATGCCGTAGTTCTTGCCGCCATCGTTGTAACCCTTACGTGCGTTGATGAACGGAGGTGTGTTTGAGTGCGGATACGCTACGTTACAGTAGATGGGCTTGTCATATCCCTGCATCTCCCAGTTCGAAGGTACCGGTATGTCATCCCATGAACTTACGTCAAAGCCGTTCTCGAAGAATGTGAGCGGGCGCTGTGAAGGCTCGCTTACAAGGTTGAACTTCCATGTACCGTTCAATGTCATGTAACGGCTGTTTACAGGCTCTGTCCATGGTGTTGCATAGTATGCTGCATCGGCAAGCATCTCTGCCTCGTTGTTGTAAGGTATGTATGTGGCAACACCACGCTCCTTGTTTTCTGCGAAGACGGTCTCGTCCTCCCATTTGGGTGATGCAATCTTTGGCTTTTCAACCTGCTCGATAGTGAACCATGCAGCATGGTTGGCTGTGTCCTTTTCTACAAGGGTCATGCGGTTGTCCACAAGTGCATACATTGTACCGGGCTTTCCGGCAGATGTGATGAAGTACTTGCCCTGATGACCTTCTACCGGCTCAAAGTTGAACTTGGCATTGTTCCAAACGCCTGACGCTGCCGGCCACTGGATCAGATGAGTGATGCTTGCGTTGTTTCCGCCGTCATCGAAGTTCTGGCTGTAGAATGCGTTCTCAACAGCGAATGTGAACATGTCAATGGTCTTGATGCTCCAGTACTGTCCGCGGTTCGCCTCATCGGCAACCTCGCCCACGATAGCAGCGTTGTTCTCGCCGGAATCACCGTTGCCGAGGACGATTGTTGAATCGTTTGCTGAACGGATGATGTATGTAGCGTCATCATCGAAACCGGCAACCTCAGACTCCTCAAATGTGAACTGGGCACCCTTGTGATTCTCTACTGTCATTCTGTCGGCAAGGAAAAGAATGCCGCCCTTGGCCTTGGCAAGTGCCACATAAGGGTTGTTGGTAGGGATAAGCATTCCGTTCTCATACTTCCAAAGCTGTGCCTCGTCAGAACCGTTGTTCTCGCCGAGTTCTACTCTCTTGCCGTTTACACGGAGTGCGCGGTCTGTTGTAGGGCTGATGATTCTCCAGCTTCCTGAGAGTTCTGAAACCTTCCATAACTGGGTCGGATTCTTCTCCTCACGGTTGGTCACTCCTACAGTGTTGCCCTTCTCGTAAAGGACGTTGTCGGTCTTGCCCGATCCAATGATTCGGTAAAGCTTGCCTTTCTCGAATACTGTCTGTGCTTGACCGCCGACAACGCATAGCATTGCAACGACAGCCAGTGTTAAGCATCGTTTCAAGTTGTAGATAGACATAACGTTTTGTTTTATGGTTATTATAATTTATTTATTGTTTCTTCTTATCAACCTACAAATATAACGATATATTTAGAAATTGTTTAGATTTCTTTCAAAAATTTTGCTCGGGTGTGGTTTTATGAGGTTTTTTATGGATAAAGGAGATTGTTCAGTGCCTAAAAATGTAGAGGGAGGCCATCGGTTGAATTTCAGAATGAATTGTTATATCGAATACTTGTCAATCTACACTTTCACCACAAGTATCTCATCCCAGCGTGTTGTGTACCGGGGCGAGAGATGTTCGCGGTTTGTGTGTCCGGTTATTGTTCCTTGTGAGACGAGTTTCACACTTTCGCGTCCGATCTGGTTGTTTATGCGGTCTATGGCTGCCATAAGTTTCTTGTGCTTGGGACGGTCGACTGTGTCGAACAGTGTTCCCTGCACTGCAGATGATGGAGTGATGTGGCTCAGACGCACACCACTTTTCTTGTATCCGTATCCGTTACGGTAAATCCTCTTGAGTGCATCTGTTGCTGCTTTTACTATCTCGAGGGTGCTGTCCGTCGCTGTGTCGAACTGCACCTGAGCACACTCGAAATGCTGGGGCCTGTCCTCGCGGTGGCGGTTGGTGAAGATGAAAACCTGCAACTCTTGCGCTACGCTCTTTTGCCTGCGCAGTTTTTCTGCTGCAATACTCGAGAATGTGGTTATGGTTTCATGCAATTCTTCAAGCGTGTACAGCTCCTTTGAGAATGAACGTGAAACGGTTATCGACTGTTTGTCGGCCTGATCGTGGCTGAATTCGATACATGGTGTTCCTTTCAGTTCCAACCATGTGCGTTTGCCGGTGATGTTCAGGCGATTGTCTATCCACTCTTCGGGCAGGTCGCACAGTTGTGCAGCAGTCTCGATGTGGCACTCATTGAACATCTTTGCCTGCTTGCGCCCGATGCCCCAGACATCTGCAACAGGGATCTTTTCAAGGACTTTGCGTATATCCTCGGGGCGTTGCATAAGGCATGCGCTGTTGAGCTTAGGATACTTCTTGCACAGTTTGCTTGCAATCTTGGCAAGTGTCTTTGTGTGAGACATTCCTATGCTTACCGGTATGCCCGTATTACGTCTTACCGTGCGTGCGAGTCTTTCGCCGAACTCCTTGAGCTTGTCGATGGGGTAGCCTTCGAGCAACAGGAAGGCTTCGTCTATCGAGTATATCTCGATTTCGGGAACATGCTGTTTGAGAGTGGTCATTACACGCCCTGACATGTCACCGTATAGTTGGTAATTGCTCGACCGTACAGCAACATCATACTTCTTTATGAAATCCTGTATCTGATAAAGTGGTTGCCCCATCTTTATGCCAATGGCCTTGGCTTCGTTGCTTCGCGAGACAATGCATCCGTCGTTGTTGCTAAGTACAACGACAGGGCGTCCTTCGAGCGAAGGGTCGAATACCCTTTCACACGAAACGAAGAAATTATTACAGTCGCAAAGGCCAAACATATACAAACTGAAAACTGAAATGTGAAAACGGAAAACTGAAAGCTTGTGCAAGCGAGCGAAAGCCAAGTTTACTTGAGCTTTTGCAGCGAGCGCAGCCAAGGTTCAAGCCCACGCAGTGGGGTTAAAGTGTGCAAGCGAGCGAAAGCCAAGTTTACTTGAACTTTTGCAGCGAGCGCAGCCAAGGTTCGAAGGAGTCAAAACGGGAAACGGACTACCCTTAAGGACCTTAGAGACTTAAGTATCCTTTTAGCCCTTTCTGCCCCTTTAGCCTCCTTTATAAACATTAAACACTAAACAACTCATTATACTTTCTTTATCAGATAAGTCACAATGCCCCAGATGCAGAAGTCGTTTTCGGCGGTAACCTTGATCGGGCGGAACTCCTTGTTTGCCGGTACCAATATGCCATATTCTGCATGCTTCTCGAAATGTTTCAGTGTAAACTCCCCGTCAATATAACAAACAGCCAGGCAACCGTTATAAGGCTCAATGCTCTTGTCAATTACAAGCAGGTCGCCGTCGTTGATTCCCTCGTCAATCATGGAGAGACCGCTTACCCTGGCATAGAAGGTTGATGCAGGGTTTTTGATAAGCTCTCTGTTGAGGTCGAGGCTCAGCGATGCGTAATCCTCGGCAGGGGAGGGGAATCCTGCTGCAACGCGTTCTCCTGACAGCGGCAGTTCAAACGTGTTCTCATCGTTAGGGGTGAAGATAGCTATGTTGTTGCTCATGTTTACAAACGGAAAACTGAAAACGGAAATGTGAAAACTGAAAAACGGTAAGCTGAAAGTTTCGACAATGCCGGCGTTGTTAAGGTTGCCTTAACTGCTTACCTGTTCAACAGAAAACGTGCAATGTGCTCTATTAGTTCATCCTTTATCGGCAGTTTGGGGTTCTGGTATGTATCCAGTTGCCCGAGCATTTCGTTGCTCTCGCAGTGTTTGAGCACATGGTTCATTCCCTCAATAATGTAGAACGATGAGAATATGCGTGCGGAATATAGTTTCTCTGCATCCTTGAGACTGACCTGAAGGTCCTTGTCGCCCTGCAGAATGAGCACAGGAATCTTCAGTTTTGCAATCTCTTTTGCAGGGTCGTAACGGAACCACGAAATAAGGTAGGGCTGAACGCTTTTGCGGTAGAGCGCTGCAAGATAGCCGGGAACATTCTCTACTGTGCGCCCCTCGCAAAGTTCCTTGTTTATTGCCGCAGCCTCACGCTGTACCTGTTCGGGCTGTCTTTCCAACTGCTCCTCAAGAACTTCATATGCCGGTCTTCCGCAACCGGCTATTGATATGTATGCTTTGACAGCACTGCTCTTCTGTGCCGCAACCATGCCTATTAGTGAACCTTCGCTATGTCCTGCAATGGCTATAGTGCAGAACCTTTCATCACCGCTGAACATGTCGGCCCATGCTGCGGCGTCGTCAATGTAGTGCTCAAAGCGCAGTTCCTCCTCGCTTGTTACTGCTGCCTGACTCTTTCCGATTCCGCGTTTGTCATATCTAATGCTTGCAATGCCCTTCTCTTTCAATCCTTCGGCAAGCAACTTTAACGAGTTGTTCCGTATGTTACTGCCGATTGTGTTGCCGTCCATGTCGGTAGGTCCGCTGCCTGCAATTATAATTACGAGCGGGCAGGGGTGTTTCACGTCGGGCATAGACAGTACGCCATAGATGTCACCTGAGGGGGTGGCGAGAGTAATGTTTTTCTCAACTGCCCACGCGGTTGAGAAAAACATTATTGTGAGTATTGTTAGAAGCGCTCTTCTCATTATCTTAGAACTTTCCGCCCATCTTGCCACCGAATTTGCCACCGGTCTTTGCACCGCCTGCGCTTTTGGCTGCAAATATGTTCTCACCGTAATTTACAGCCTTGAATCCTGCATCCTGCTTGCGGCGGAGTGCTATCTCGATAAGCCTGTCTACAAGTGCGGTGAAGTTGATTCCGCTGTATTCCCAGAGGTAGAAGGATAGTGAGCCTGGAATTGTGTTTATCTCATTAACGAAGATCTCGTCAGTAGCCTCGTCAATGATGAAGTCGATGCGTGCCACACCGTCGCATGATAGGGCGCGGAAAGTGTCGCAAGCTGCCTTTTGGATAAAATCGGTGCTCTCTTTTGGCAGGTTGGCCGGGATTTCGCGCACTGTTGACTGCATTCCCTGTGACTGCTTTCCACCGCCGTTCATGTACTTGTCCTGATAAGAGAGTATCTCGCCGCTGCGTACCGGTACTTCACATACCGATGGTTGGCACTCGTAGTAGTTGCCGAGGACGGCACAGTTCACCTCTTTGAGCTTCTGCACATATTTCTCTATGATTACACGGCTTGTGAACGAGATTGCATACTCCACGGCATCGAGGAACTCTTCGCGGTTGTGTGCAGCGCGTATGCCGACACTTGAACCGCTGTTCGCAGGCTTCACGATGACGGGATAGCCCAGTTTCTTCTCAACAGCGGCAACTGTATCCTCCTGCTTGTCGGCCCACTCCTTGTCGCTGAACCAGCAGTAGTCGATTACCGGTATGCCGCACTCCTTGAGAATCATCTTCATGGTAATCTTGTCCATACCGTTTGCCGATGCAAGGGTGTTGCATCCTGTGTAAGGTATACCGCAGAACTCCATTACTCCCTGGAATGTGCCGTCCTCGCAGTTTGTGCCGTGAAGTGCCGGCATCATAACGTCGAGTTTGGTGACAACATCCTTCTGGAACATGCCCTTCTTGGTGCGGTAGAGGTTTGTGTCGCCATAGATTGGCTTCATATACACCTCCTCGCACATCTCCAGGAGTCTCTTTGTGTCGCGGTAGTTCGCTACATTCAGAAGCGCCTCACCTGTGTACCACTTACCCTCTTTTGTGATATATATCGGGGTAATTTCATACTTTTCTCTGTCCATTGCTGCCATCGCCTGGTTTGCGGTGATGACTGAAATTTCATTCTCGACGGAGCGACCGCCGAATACTACTCCTACGTTGGTTTTCATTTTATTATTAAGGGTTGCTAAGGGTTACTAAGGGTAATTAAGGGCCACTAAGGGCTATTAAGGGCACTAAGGGTATTTATGCTCGTTTATAACCTACTTGAAGTTATCAGGCAAATCATTGACTCACTTTGCTTTTTGCGACCCGCACGGCGTGAACTGCGTCCACGCTTCGTGCGACCAATCGCTGCAAAGCTCGTCTATAATTTGCCTGACAATTTATTTAAAATTGTCAGGCAAATCATTTTCATAAAGCACTACATCGCCGGGACGGAGTATCTGCGACAGTTGTGCATGCGCATGGTTCAGCGAGTCAGCAAGGAAATATTTCTCTGCCGGCATGCCACTCTCTTCAATACCGCTCTTTATGGCATCGCGGTTGGTTGCATTCACCACAATCGCGTAGTCACAACTCTTTGCTATCGTTGCTCCAAGCTCCTTGTTGGCCTCGGCCTGGCGTGTGCCCATTTCCACAAATCCCGGGGTAATCACTATGCGCTTGTTGCCTTCGCCTACAGCAAAATTCTTTAGCACCTCAAGCGCCATCTTTGCACCCTGAGGGTTTGAGTTGTATGCATCGTCAAGCACAGTGATACCGCCCGAAACCTTCATCGAGAGTCGGTGCTCCACCGGTTGCAGGCGCGCAATGGCGTTGCGCTGCTTGTTGACGGGAACATCGAGGTGGTCGGCAACCGCAATGGATGCAAGAATGTTCAACAGGTTTCCTGCTCCAAGCAGACGGCTGTTGTACTGCTCGCCGCCATTCAGAGTGAACGATACGCCACCGGCTCCGTATACCACATCATTTGCCTTGTATTCTCCCTCGCCTTCGACCGCATATTTTATTATGCGGCATTGGCTTGTTATGCCTTTGTAATTCTTGATGTACTCAGAATCGAAGTTTATCACTCCAAGACCGTTTGCAGGCAGTGAATTGATAAGCTCGAACTTTGTATCCTGTATATTCTCCACACACTTGAATGTCTCAAGATGCATTTCGCCAACTGCTGTCACTATTCCTATCGTTGGGCGCACAAGGTCGCATATCTCCTTGATGTCATTCTTCTGCTTTGCGCCCATCTCCACGATGAACACCTGATGATAGGGGCGCAGATGTTCACGGATGGTGCGTATCACACCAAGCAGGGTGTTGAAGTTACCCGGAGTAACCAGTACATTGTACTTCTCGGCGAGTACGCTTGCCAGGTAATTCTTTGTGCTTGTCTTGCCGAAACTACCGGTTACACCTATTATAATTAGATTCTTGTTGCTTTCGATTATGCGTTTTGCGTCGTTGTAATAGTGGCGGTTGATAGCCTTCTCAATCGGGGTGTTCACGAGGTTGGCAAGCAACATGAGCATGTTCGATAACAGCAGTACCGCGCCTATGATTGCAGGTGCCCACTCATCGGCAACGGCAGTCGCTACCACTGCGATTATGGCGAACAGTATGATATCTGCGGCAAACAGACGTTTTACGCGCATTGTGTATACCAACGGTGTCTTGAACTTCTCACGCCATGCATGCACCCATGCAACAGTCGTTATTCCTGCCAGGAATCCCAAACCATAGAAACCGGGCATGAATGCCGCGGCAAATGCAAGCAGGGCAAACGCTCTCTTTATCGATGCGATGTTATCCGGTACGAGCCAACGGAAATATCTGCTATATCGGTACGAACTGAGTTGGAACATATGTATGTCGTACTTTGCTATCACCAGAAATGCAAGCGTATATATTATGGCATATTGTATCGCGAGTGAATCCATTTTATGCTATTTTAAAGAAGTTCTTCATTACTGCAGTAAACAGTCCGGGGTTCTCAAGGAACGAGAAGTGACCTGTGCCATGTGCTACTACAAGCCCTGCGTCGGGTATCAGCTTTCCCATTGTCTTTGCATCGCTCAATGGAGTAGCGGTGTCCATGTTGCCCCAGAAGAGCAGTGTGGGTGCTTTGATTTTTGGCATCAGGTGTTTGAGGTCCTCGTTTACCACCTTTGAGAGTATCGCACGCATCATCGGTGATGCATTGTTGTAGTCGCTCGACCCGGTACCTTTGCGGCGTTTGTCGATGATTGCCTGTGCCTTTGCCTTTGGCAGGAATGTGTTGCACAGCCACTTCATGGTCTTGAATGTATAAACTTTCCAGTAATATTTGAACGGGCGTTTGGGTTTTATTCCGGCAGCATCAACGAGCACCACGCGACTCACCTCGTTGCGCGATGCGAAAACAATGCTCACCCTGCCGCCGAAAGAGTGTCCCATGAGTGCAGGACGCTCAATGCCGTTCTCCTTAACGAATGCCTCCACCATGCGTGTATATTCTTCAACGCCCCATACTTCAGTAGGCTCGCCCGATGCTCCGAAACCCGGGAAATCGAAACTGTATGTCTTGTAACTTGTGGCAAGTACCGCCTGTATGTTCTTGAAAATCTCTCCAGTGCAGCCCCAACCATGCAACAGCAGAATCGATTCTCCCTCTCCTGCTACGGTTATGTTTACATCTATGTTGTTATAACGGAATGTCATTTCCTTCTTGTCTATAATTCCTTGCGAAGATAGTGAATTCTGTTAGAATAATCCCGATTGTTGCGATTGAAATATTGGCTTTCTATGCAAAAAATCTCCGCCATTTTATCAAAGGGCGTCTTTTTCAGTGCCCTCCATAAAAGGTGGAGATTTTTTACAGGTAATTTATAGAACTAATCAGAACTTCACTGTGTTCAGGTGCTTGTCTACAATTACGCCATCAATAGCCTTGATATTGAACTTCACATTCTTTTTGGCCTTCATGGTAACCTTAACAAGCTCGATGTCACCATTTATTGTATTCTGGTTGCCCTCGTTGATGAAGGTCGGGTAAACGACTGTCTCACCGTTGGTGTGCAGGCGGTTCTTGCTGTAGTTCGCCATGTTGCCTGTTCCAATGGCCTCAATGCCTACATACTCATACTCGGCAGGGTTGTACGGGAGTGCAAGGCCGAACGCGTTGACATTTGCAAGACCTTGTCCGCTGATTGTGATTATAACCTCCTCGCCGGCCTTATAGCTCTTCTTGTCGGCAGCGATGCTGATTGTGCCAGCAACAGTGTTCTCGGGCTTCTCGTATACACCGTCACCGATGCGTGTAGCAGCAACGGAGATATCCGATGCGTCAATGAGCCCATTCTCGTTGACGTCACCGATACTTACGTAGTCGAAGTCGCTGTCGCCCTTGCGCAAGCCGTTGTAGTTGAGGTAAGAGGTCAGGTCATTCTCATCAACCTTCTTGTCCTTGTTGATGTCGCCCGAGAGGTATGTCTCGCTGCCAGGAACCTTGAATATGTACATCTCGCGTCCTGAACCGAAGTTGCCTACAGCCTCAGATACGCTGATCTTGATGTAACGCGCCTTTGGATTACCGTCGAAAGTGAATATTTTTGTGTCTGGTGTACGTGCCCACTCAAATGGTACCGGCTCGCTCCATGTCTCCTTGTTGGTGCTGTAGCTGATGGTGGCTTTTGTGATAGTACCGTTACCTGCGTCCTCGCGGCCAAGGTAGTGTAGCTTGTCGAGTGTTGATAGCCCGTTGAGGTCTATTACGAGATCGAATGGAATGGCATTCTGTCCATAAGCGGTGTGCCATATGTTGCCCTCCTCGAAATCGAAGAGACGGTCAGGACCTTGTCCGCCCTGGTTTGCACAGCTGGTAGTTGCTTTGACACCTGTGAGTGCCCACTCAAGAGGGTTGCTCTTTGTTGTAGTCTTCACTTCGCTCCACTCGCTTGCGCCGCTCTTGTTTACCGCGCGAACAGCGAATGTGTACTCTGTTAAAGGTGTGAGGTCCTCGAACAGCAGGCTCGTACCCTTTATTGTACTATATATGCGATTCTGGAATTTTATTTCGTAATAATCGGCATTGGTAACCTTCTCCCAACTTGGGGTTATTGTGTATGCCTGACAGTTCTCTTCGGTTACAGTAGCCTTGGGGGCCTCAAGCGCTCCTTCTTTTTCAAGCAGTGTACTCTTGATGTCAAACTGGTGGCCTTTGATTGTAACTGTTGTTGCGGCTGCTGTTACATCGCTCTTAGCAATCTTTACCATTATGACAGGGTTCTTTACAATCTCCACCTTCTCGAACTCGCTGCCCTTTGTGGCAAAACGGTTGAGATTGGGCTGTGCATCGTAGAACCATACGTTCTCGCCATTGTTGAAGTCGTTGATTGAAGACACCTCTGTCAGTTTTACGCTCTTCTTGCCAACCTTGGCTGTGACCTTCTTGGGGGCTGCGCTTGCATTGACTTTTAAAACTGTGACTTTCTCCCTTGCAAATCCGTTGAAGTCGCCTTCGGTGGGGTTGATTCTTACTGTGACATTACCTTTGGCATCACGGCTCTGCTCGATGATTGTTGTCGTGTACTCACCCGCACGGTAGAGTTCTGTTACGCCGTCATCATCATACTCAACGAATGCTGACTCGCCCTGTGGGTAGATTTCATATATGCGCAGTGCCTTGTCTATGCCCTTCACATTGTTGTTAGGAGCAGTCATTGGAATGATGGCGCCTGCCTTCACAAATAGAGGTAGTTTCCACAGCGGTGCGTCGAAGTTGTTTATTACACGGCCTCCCTCGTACTTCTCGCCTGTGAACCAGTCATACCAGTCACCCTCGGGCAGGTATATGTTGTTGCGGATCTCATTGCCATTTGCATCCATTGCTGTCTCCTGGTATATTGGGGCAACAAGGAAATAAGGACCATACATATACTGATAGCGTGTTGCAGTGCCCATTGTAAAGGCATTTGCCTCATCCTCAAGGAACATTGCTCGTATCATTGGCTTGCCGTCAACAGCCTCGCGTGCGATGCTGTAAGTGTAAGGCATGAGCTCCGATTTCATCTTCATGTATGTGCGGTTGATAGATGTTGCTGGCTCACCAAGGGCATGTGGATACTTCTCGTTGGAACCCCAACCGTCCATGTTGAGCATCATCGGTGTGTATGTCTTCCACTGATATTCGCGCACGAAAACAGGAACGTTCTTTCCGCCGAAAATACCGTCTACGTCCGATGTGATGTTCGGCTGTCCCGAAAGGCTCGCACCGATGAATGTAGGAATGTGGAAACGGATGTATTCCCACTCGCCGCCTGTCTGGTCACCGCTCCATATTGTAGCGTAGCGTTGTGTGCCTGCCCAGCCGTCGAGGGAGATAATAAAGGGACGTGCGTTGCTGCCGTAGTATGTCATGATACCTGCAGCTTGGGTAACACCATTGAGGCCGAAAGAGTAGCCTGCACCAACCCATGCAACGTCGGTCTTGAGCACGCGTACACCGGCATCACGAACCTCTTTTGTAAGGTCGCGCTGCAAGAGTGCGCTCACACCCTCGCGTGGTAGCAGGTTTGATTCGGTCCACAGGCCAATCTCCACACCATTTGCACGTGCGTAGTCACCGAACTCCTTAAGGTTCTGTATATTGCCGTCAAGTGTCTCGGTCTGACCGTAGCCTGCACCATAGCCGTCATTAGGGAGGAACCAACCGAGTGGCATGTCCCGGTCAAGGTAACGGTCAACAGCCGCGCGTGCCGAGAACTGGTAGTTGTTCTTCTCGCCGTTGAGTGACTCCTTCGTGCCGCCGTTGTCGGTCTGGCTTTCACGGTAGCGTTTGCCATCTTCGTAGAGCATGCCGCTGCCATCCTTGCTTGGTGTCCAGTAGTCGCGGTTATAAGCGTTCAGGTGTCCCATGTAGAAACCGAACTTCGGCATGAGTACCGGGTTGCCTGTCAACTGATAGAAGTCGTTGAGCAGTGCAATGCCGTTCTCGTTTATCATAAAGAATACATCAAGATAGTCCTCTTCGTGCGTAAGGGTGGTTGTTCCGGTCTCGCTCGCACCGAAATCATATCTGCCCTTGCGGAATGTGTGCCACATGAAACCGTAGCCGTTTGAAGACCAGAAGAAGGGTGTAGGCGATGCCACGCCACCATCGGTCCAACTGCTCTGGTTTTCGATGTCAATGGCTTTGCCTGCGTGTGAGAAACGTCCGTTCTGCACACCGCCACCGTAAAAGAACTCATCTTTGTCGTGCTTCAAAGTAATTGTTGTCTTGGTGTTCTTGAAATGCACTGGGGCGCTCTCCTCAAAGGCAACCTTGCCAGTAACAAGGTTTGTCGCCTTGATTAGGCCTGTAGCTTTACATATGTCGAGTCGAATCTTTGCTGTAGTTATTGTGAACAACTTATCATCTTCCTCTACATCGAATTTTTCCACCGCCTTGCGTGGATTGTCGACAAGAATCTGTGCATCGGGGTAGCCGTCCATAGGCTTCGGGTCGCGCACGATTCCGCCTCCATTGTCCTGGAACATGCGGAAAATATTGTCGCTGTAAAAATCGAGTGTGATTCTTTGGTTGCCGTTCAGACGCAACTCGACTGTTGTGGGGTTAATCTGTACCACACTCTCAAGAGTCGCTTTCTGCCAACCGTCATTTAACGTGGTAGCCGGCAAATGTGCGCTGCCTGCAATGAGCATAGCAGCAAGTGCCATAGTTTTAAGGTTGTTGAATTTCATGGTAAATGTGTCTATATTATGATAAAATTTTGCTTATGTCATAAACAGACTGCAAAAATAGTAAAATATTGTTACAGACACTAATTAATTATCCGTTAAATGGTATTTTTAACTTGCGTAGTATCAATGAAAAAGGTCCCCGGTTATGGAGACCTTGATAATTGCCGCTCTTATGTCAAGTGGTCATTGCAACACCCCGTTCCTGCAGGAACTCCATTATTGCGCCTTCAATGAGCCCATGTCCTTTCTCATTCGGGTGTATGCCGTCCTCGCAGATGTAGTCGCTGTAATTCTTCTTTTCAAGGAATACCGATGTTATGTCAATTACCGGTACCTTCTTCATTGCTCCAAGTCTGAATACCGCCATGTTGTACATTGCGTGCCAGCGGTCAATGGAGAGTACAGTTCCACCGAGCCATTTGAGCACGTTTGCCTTGTTTAGTCCGCGTGTGACAAAATTGAAGAAGCGGTCGGGGTCGAGTACCGGCAATGAGAGCAGTACGGGTGTCGATCCCAATGACTTCACCTTGTCAATCATTGACGAGTATGTATCCATGAACTGTTGCATGGGTGTTTTTGGCTTATGATCCTCGCCGGGGTTCTCTGCGATTGCCGCCCAATCGTGGTCGCAGTCGTTCCCGCCGAACTCGAATAGCGTGAAATCGCTTTTTTTGATTTTCTCCTCGTAGCGGCATATAAGTTTAGTTCCTTGTGAAACCACTCCGCCGAAGCGTGCGAAGTTTTCTACTCCTATGTTGAGGCTCCTGCGACATCGCTCGGCAAATCCCATTTCGCTTATCCTGTATTTCAATCCAATTCCACTGTTTTTGTCTTTGTCGGCGACAATTCCTTTCATTACCGAATCGCCGAACGCGCATACGTTGTTTACTTTTATTTCCATCTTGTTTTTTTGTTGTTCCGGCCGCAAAGGTATCGCGAGAGTCAGGAACCCTGCAATTATAGGGTTCTGCGGCTGTTTTTCTTGGCAAAAGAGACGCATTTGGGGCGAAATCCTGTCATTTTGGGGCGAAATAGAGTGGCTTTTCGGCTTGTTTGCACTATCTTTGCTGATAAATCAGCGAAAATAGGCTGCGCTCGTTGCGTAACGCTCAAACAAGTTTGACGTTCCACTCGCTTGCACTATCTTTGCTGATAAATCAGCGAAAATAGGCTGCGCTCGTTGCGTAACGCTCAAACAAGTTTGACGTTCCACTCGCTTGCACTATATTTGCACTATAAACGGAGGTTGAGAAAAGATGATATACCCTCAGAATTTTGAATCAAGGATAGAGTTTGACGCAGTGCGCCGTATGCTCAAGGAGCAGTGCCTGTGTCAATTGGGCAGGGAACGTGTCGATGATATGCAGTTCCTTACCGACTTTACGGCAGTCGACACGCGCCTGAACGAGGTTGTGGAGTTTGTGCGTATTATGCAGGTAGAAGAGGGTTTCCCGTCGGATTTCTTCTTCGACGTGCGCGAACCGTTGCAGCGTATACGCATCGAGGGTATGTACATGGGTGCCGAGGAACTTTTTGCCCTGCGCCGTTCGCTCGATACGATAGGACGTATCCTCTCTTTGTTGCGCAAGCAGAGCGGTGATGCAGCCGATGGCGATGACAAACCGCTTTATCCATTTCTCAGGGCTTTGGCCGGTGATGTGGAGGCATTTCCACGGATAATCCGTGACATTGATTCCATAATAGACAAGTTCGGCAGCGTCAAGGACAGTGCTTCGCCCACATTGGCACGCATACGCAGTGAACTGTCGCGTACATCGGGCAGCATATCACGCACCCTTAACAGCATACTGCGCCGTGCGCAGGCCGAGGGACTCGTGGAGAAGGATGCATCGCCCACGATGCGCGACGGCCGTCTGGTAATTCCTGTAGCCCCCGCGCTCAAGCGCAAAATGGGCGGTATTGTGCACGATGAATCGGCAACCGGCAAGACCGTCTTCATAGAACCGGCCGAGGTTGTTGAGGCAAATAACCGCATACGTGAACTCGAGGCCGAAGAGAAGCGCGAGATAATAGCCATTCTATCGGCATTTTCCGCCGAACTGCGTCCGCAGGTTCCTTCACTTCTGCAGGCATACGATTTTCTCGGTGAAATGGACTTTATCCGTGCAAAGGCCGAGGTTGCCATGCGCATGGATGCAATCAAACCCTCTCTTGTAAACCGTCCCTTGATTGACTGGGGTGCAGCCTATCATCCGCTGCTCGAGTTCTCGCAGCGCAAGCACGGGCGCAGGATGTCGCCGCTTGATATTGAACTTGACGGGGAGCGCCGCATTCTGCTCATTTCAGGCCCCAATGCCGGCGGAAAGTCGGTCTGCCTCAAGACTGCAGGCCTCCTGCAATATATGTTGCAGTGCGGTATGCTCATCCCGGTCCATGAACGCAGCCGTGCAGGCCTCTTCAGGAGCCTCTTCATCGATATCGGCGACCAGCAGAGCATCGAGGATGATCTGAGTACCTATTCCAGTCATCTGCTCAACATGAAGCATACTTTGCGCAACTGCGACAAGCAGTCACTGATACTCATCGATGAGTTCGGTGGCGGAACAGAACCGCTCATAGGTGCCGCAATAGCCGAAGCTTTGCTCAAGCGTTTCAATGAGCGCGGAGCTTACGGAATAATCACTACACATTATCAGAATCTCAAACATTTTGCCGATTCCACTCCCGGTATTGTCAACGGAGCAATGCTCTACGACCGCGGCGAGATGCGTCCGTTCTTCCAGTTGCAGATAGGCAACCCCGGTTCGTCATTCGCTGTGGAGATTGCACGCAAGATTGGCCTTCCCGAGGAGGTCATTGCCGATGCATCGCAGATAGTGGGCAGCGACTATATACAGTCCGACAAATACCTGCAGGATATTGTGCGCGACAAACGCTACTGGGAGAGCAAGCGCAAGACCGTACATCAGAAGGAGAAGGAACTCGATGAGATGATTGGTACAGTGCAGGAACAGGGCGATGAACTCAAGAAGAGCCGCAAGCAGATACTCAAGGAGGCACGCGAAGAGGCAGAGCGTCTGTTGCGCGAGGCGAATGCAAAGATAGAGAACACCATACGCACGATTGTAGAGGCCAAGGCCGAGAAGGAGCGCACACGTCAGGCGCGTCAGGAACTGAGCGACTTCAGCAAACAACTTGAGGAACTTGCACGGGAGAAACAGCAGATGCAGACCGACCGTGAGATGGCAAAGATTCTTGCACGTCAGGAGCGCAAGAAGAACGGCAAGAAAGAGAAAAAAAACACGGCACAGCAGGGTGCAGAGCAACGTCCGGAACCTAAACTGCCACAGATTGAACCCGGTATGCATGTGCGCATTGCAGGGCAGCAGGTCGTGGGTGAGGTTATGTCGGTGGGCAAGTCAGGTGCGACAGTCCGTTTTGGTGCAATAAAGTCTACGATATCACTTGACAGACTCCAGCCGTGTGAAGCGCCCAAAGCCGAAGTGCGGAAGGTCTCTTTCCTTAGCAGTGATACTCAGGAACAACTTCACCGTAAGCGCCTCGAGTTCAAATCCGATATCGACATACGTGGTATGCGCGGCGAAGAGGCTGTGCAGGCCATAGGCTATTTCCTTGACGATGCAGTAGTTTGCAACGTACACCGGTTGCGCATACTCCATGGCACAGGCAACGGCATCCTGCGCACGCTCATACGCCAATATCTCAGCACCATGCCGTTTGTGAAGACATTCCACGACGAGCATGTCCAGTTCGGCGGCGCAGGAATAACGATTGTGGAACTGGAGTGAAGTTGTTGCGGTAACGATAGATAAAGAAGATTTAATAAGGTACTTATTCCCAACTTGCATAGTTCGGTGCAAGTTGGGGCTTTCGTTCTTGCCAAAGTGTAATATTGTCGTATCTTTGAAATATCGGAAACAGCCCGTGGGTGAACAACTCCAGCGGTAATGTGGTTGTGATTTGCTTTCAATTTAGTATCTTTGAAATATCGGAAACAGTACAATGTGTGCAAGTTATTGTGCTGTAATGATTTATCAAATGCTTTAGAATTAAAAAAAGTTTTCCGATAAGAAAATCCAGTCTTTTGCAAGGCTGGATTTTCGCGTTCTAAAAGAGCTCTAGTTGTTGACCGGGCGTGTTGACTTCAACAACTTTTTTGCCGTAAAAGAGTTCAATGTTGGAGAACTGCTTGTCCGTAATACACATTATGCCAACTTTTCCATATTCGGGTAGCATTGATTTTACTCTTTTTATGTGGACTGTCGCATTTTCGCTGCTGGCGCAATGACGGACATAAATAGAAAACTGAAACATTGTAAATCCATCGCGTTGCAGGTTCTTCCTGAACTCAGCATACGCTTTCCTGTCTTTTTTAGTTTCAGTCGGTAAATCGAAAAAGACAAGTACCCACATAATACGGTATTCGCTAAAACGGTTCATCCTATTTCTGGGAAGGCGATTTTTCTTAATTCTCCACTAAAGCATTTGTATAGTGATGCTGTCGTTTGGGATACAGCTACCATCAAGGGGCTTCGTTTTCCTGCAATAACTACATCTAATGTTGGAATTGTCAGTAGTTGGGATTTAATGTCCTTATCTAAAATTTCGTAATTACCACTATCGGTTACTATATGATATATCAATTCGTCAACAAAAGGCCGATATGGTTCCATAATATCATCGGCCAAACAGTATGCATTGTAGCGGTTATGGTGGTGAATGCCAAATGTCGGAAGGAGTCCGCTAGCGACTAAACTTCTTGCTACAACAGCACGCAGAATTGCGTATCCGTAATTCAGCAGGTTGTTAGGGGGAATCCCGTTTCTGTCTCTTGTGAAACCTTCTATCGGAAATAGATTCTTCCAATAATATGCTGCAGCACGGGCTTCTTGGTTCTCGGAATCTCCACTTTTAACATCTGCAGCCCATTTGTTCATACACTGCACCTCTTTCCCTGTGCACTTTTTTAAGTTAGCTGCCTGATTCTCAATTTTTGTCTTTACAGTCTGTTGCCAAAGCTGTTTCTTTAAAGGCAGGGATGCTTCTATTTGATTCCGAAACCTTTCACTTTGAGTCGTATTTCCACATAAGGGGAGCATTAATCCTGTGGGCATACTTCTTTCGTCGCATGTGATGACAGCGCAGTTGTTTTCAAGCAGGGCTTCTAACAGCCCTGATGTAATTGTAATTTGTTTGTTGTCCAAAACAATTACACCTATATCCTCAATTGGTTTTGTAATCTCTGCACTTTGCTTGAAATGCTCCGGCAGTGTCTCGTTCTTTACTATTTCCGGCAATTTGATGACTAATTGTGCATTGCGCAATGATAAATATGCCGGATTGCTAAAATACAATGTCTTCTTTATCATAAGCAATAGTCTTGATTGTATGTTATTTCTTATTCAGCCTTTTTTGCTCTTTCTCGAAGTTTTCTATAAAATGTAGCTCTACCGGTGACAAACTCTCGAGTGTTCGCTCCTTGAATTTATCGTACTCTGTATTTGCTTTTAGTTTTGCAACCTCGGCAGAAATAGTTCCAGCGTGTGTCAAAAGTTCTTTGCCCGATAATTTGAGGAAATCGTCCAATTTCTGAATCCAGTCCTTCATATACATTGGGGTGTGGCTCTTTGCCTGCAGTTCTGCAAAATCCAGATAAAGGTTCACAATGCGGTTTAGGATGTCCAGTTCTTCTGTCGTTAGATAATTCTTTGCAAATTCGGCATCGTTTTTCTTTGGGAATTGCCCTGTCCAAGTAGTAAGCCCCATAAAATCCTTGTTTGCATCGGCTCTGTCGTAAATGATTTCAGCTGCAGTGTGCCCGTGAACAGAGTAGTGCATCTTATTCTGTACTGTAGCAAAGAATCTTTTTGTGGCTTCTGTTTGTGGGTCGTAATCGATGCTTAGGGCATATATTTCCAGGACTTTCCGATAGAAAATTTTCTCGGATGAGCGGATATCGCGTATGCGTGAAAGGAGCTCGTCAAAATAATTGCCGTTGCCTGCATTTTTCAGCAGTTCATCGTTTAGAACAAATCCTTTTATCAGATATTCTTTCAGCACTTGTGTTGCCCAAATGCGGAATTGCACTCCGCGGTGGGACTTTACACGATAACCAACGCTAATTATCATATCAAGGTTGTAATATGCAACTTGATACACTTTGCTGTCGGTAGCAGTTGTTGCAAAAAATGCAACAACTGCATTTTGCTCTAACTCTCCATCTTCAAAGATGTTCTTTATGTGCCTTGAAATGGTAGATTTGTTACGCTGAAATAACTCTGCCATTTGGTCGGCTGTTAGCCAAACAGTGTCATTGGCAAGTGTTACTTCTATTTTGTTTTCTCCATCTTGAGTCTGGTAGAGAATGATTTGTCCTTTATGCTCCATATTAGTAGCCTATTTTAGTAATGTTGCCTAATCTGTCAACTTTGACAGGAATGCATACCTCTTTAATCATTTCACCGGTTATTGCACGTTCCATTTTGTTTAAAGATGAAAATTCAACTTTGTCTATAATCGAACTTGCAACATTTGCTTTTATATAAAAGCATTGATTGCCTGATGATGATACCATTTTGTATAATTGTTCAACATCTAATGGGTTGTAGATGTATCCATTTTTCTTTTCTTCTTCTGTTGGTACATATACCAAATCATTGGGGGATAATACAAATATTGGTTTGTTGCCATCGTTGTCTGCCGGTGCAGGTGGCAATCCTTGTTTTAACCTTTCTATAACAATGTTCAATGGTATTGTTGCAAATTTCCTTTCTTTTGTAAACTCGCCAGTACACTTGTCTATTTTCTCAATTTCATAAATGGCAAAATAGAGATTGGTTCCTTTGGCTGCTTCAACGAATTTTGTTGATTTGTTATCCTTTTTGCCGATTGCAAATTTCTCGGCTTTTTCATATACTCGTACTTTATGTATTGGCTGATGGAATTTCCCATCGTTTAGCACAATGATATTTTTGTTCATTTCGTCAATACCGTCGGGCGAGAATGCCAATTTAGGATCATTATCTTTTAGCTCTAAATGGCGTAGCAATATTTTTTGTATTCCGGTATCGGTAATGCTTTCTTCAATCTTCTTTTTATCAAAACTTGTATCAATTGATTTTCTTGTTGCAAAGAACCTCTCCTTTGTCTCTTTGGTGAAATAGTAGACCTTGACTTTTGAAGGGTTAATGTCTTGCCAAACATCTTTGTTCTCTTCAAGGTATTTCTTTATTTTCTTTACATCATATCCCTCTTTTAGAAGTTCTTGTAATTTATACTTGAACTCCTTGTTGACTATTCGTGAAGGATTCTTTATGGCTTCATTCAAAGAGACCTCTTTTATTTTGCGCAGGTTTACCTCGCCAAAAACGGTGTCTTTATGCATTGGCTTACGTATAGCCCAATTGCAACCGCTTTGTTTGGCTGGTTTCTTTTTCCCGTCCTCTATACGTGTATATGTGTTTGTCGCTTTGTTTATTATGCGTAAGTTTTGTTTGAAGCTGACAATGATATCATTGATGGTCTGATATACATCTTGTGTGAATGTGTCCCAAGGCTTCTTTATTGTCCATTTGTAGTTGCCGGTTTCTTCTTTAATCTTGTCACAAAGTTGCTTCTGCAAATCGTGACGGGATATTTTTGATTTTACACTTGCAGCTTCATTGTTCAGGTAGTTGACTATGTTCCTGTTGGCACATGCAATGACAATGGCGTCCATCGCGTGATGGCGGTGGTCAATACGTTTTTTGTTGAAGCCCCTTTGTGACTCCAGAGGCATCGATGGTATTTCATGCCCGTTTGCACTTTTGGTCGTAAATTGCGCTGTGTCCAGTATCTTGTTCAAACGCATGAAACGAGGTAGTATAATCCTGTTCCAAACATCGTTTATACCCCAGTCCTTTTTTAGTCTGTCGGTAATGCCACCGGTGCAGGTTATTACATTCTTGGAGATAGCCTCTTCTTCACCTTCTTCCCGTACTATGTTTGATAATAGGCTTTTTACAACCTTGCTTATGTATCGGCTGTCATTCAGTTGTCGGGCAATGAAATCTTCGGGTATTGTCTCCATCATAAGCTTGCGCATCTTTACCCTGTTCTGGCTGTAATTGTCTTTTATAAATTGCTCATATTCGCCAACAGTGAAGATCTTAACAACCTTGCCGTTTGGTAGTTCAACTTTTCGCCCACTTTCCTCTTTGATGAATTCAAAGCCTAATCGTCTATCCTTTAATTTGTTAATTTCGGACTCACAAATGACCTTGTTCGATAGGGAATCGTCGAAATAACGCGACTGTGGAATTATATGCTCTATTTCATATGCCGGCGTGAACAATTTAGCCAATGGTATCGGTTGGCCGGTGTATGGTGAACGGTATTTCTGTTCTAGCCATAGCTTATATCTTAAGACTTCGCTCCTTGTTGGTTGTTTCTTATTGTCGTTTTCTTTGAACTTCTTTAAAATAGTTTCAATCTCTTCAGGAAGATTGCTTGTTGAGTTCAGAACTCCATCTTCATATATGCGAAGTATTTCTTGTTGGCTTGGTGAATATGGGCGAACATTCTCAATCTCAAATTCCGGGTTTGCAAACTCCATCAGTAATGTTTTGATGCGCAGGTTGGCATTCTCGTTCTCTAAAATCTGTTGCGTCATTTTTTTACGCTTGTCCGCAGGATTCTTCATCTCTCGTCCAAGCTCAATATGTATTTCGTCAATATTGCCGTGCTTTTTCCAAATATCCCGTACGGTGCGAAGTGTCTCAGTTATGACTTGCTCTACAATAGGGTTACGCAAGGAGTGTTGTTTAAATGAGTCCAAATACCTTTGCAAATCTTCTGGTGTGTTCCATTTTGTAACATCCTTAGCTTCGGAATGGCGGTTGTATACAATGTAGCAGGCAAGCCAAAGCGGCAGGGCTTTGAAATCCGATATGTTTGTAAGGTTAAATGCCTTCTCCCTAACACGGTTCTTTATATTCTCGTCATATTCCCCTGTAACAATTCTATCAATTCTTTCAAGAGTCTTCTTGTCTATGTTTGTCTGTGACCAATACTTGCCCATTCTCATTAATGGTAGCAACTTTTTAATGGCTTTGGCAGAATATGCACCATATTCTTTCTGAAATGGTGGAAATTTCTGGAATGTAGTGGTGAAAGAATCCCCCAAACTATATGTATCTGCAAATTTTTGCAATGCTTTTGTCAGTTCCTGTTTATCTTCTACAGAGTACAAGATATGCCATAATCTTTCTTCTATTTCCGGTGTCAGGAATTCGGGCTCCACATTGGCCTTAGATAGGTGTGATAGTATCTGTGCACGGGTTTCGTTACAGGGATATTTTTTATTGTCATCTTCTACATAATTCCAGCGATAGTCTTCGATGTTTTTCCTTATACCGAATGCAGGGTATTTCAAAAATTCTTTCTGGTTTAGTTCCTTTTTCTCATTCAACCAATCGAATAAAGTTACATAATCATCTTCGTTACTCAAGAATTCTCTTGTAACATCTTCGTCATTGCTCAAGCCTTTCTTATAGATGCGTAAATTGCAGATGAATTGCCAAAGCCTGAACTCTTGATACAGAGGGTGGGATTTTGCAATACATTTTATACCGTAGCTCTTCTTCTCCCCTGTTTCCTTGTCAATAACGGTAGATTCTTCGTATTGACAATTGTCTATCAATGACTTTTTTGTCTTTAGAGGGCGCTGATAGAATAATATGTCTTCAACAAACAGGTAAGTGAAATTTCTGTTTGCAATGTTCTGCCTGTAGGCTTCGTTGCTCGGATACAGTTCTTCTATACATTGGTTATATAATTCCCTGTCTTGTAGCTCGGTGTGGAACTCGGTTTGTTTTTCAATAATTTGGATTAATTCATCTTTGTAGAATTTCCGTTCTATTGTACGTACTAATTTGCCTCGAACTTTCTGATTTGGGTTCTGGAGAATCGTATCGTATATATATGCGCCGACCGTCTTGCCGGAATGCTCGATGTCTGATTGCGTCCTTTCTTTGACAAGTGTCCAATCATCCTCCTTGGGAGAACGAAATGAACGTTTGACGTTACCCTCTTTATCCATTTTGGGCGTGCCGTCATCATTCAAATCTGTTGTGACAATAAACTCTTTGGTTTTGCCTTCCCAATCTAAATAGATGTTACTTGGGCGTCTGTATATCCAACCGTTCTCCAAATGGACGTTGTACCATACATCTTTTCCTTTTTTCTCTCCTGAATCTTCAACAGATACTACTTTTAAGGCAATATATTCTACTTTCTTATTGTTGTTTGTATTGTCTTCTTCGCCTCTTAACTGGTAATATCCACGTTTTTGGTTGAAATTCAATAATACCCAAGCCAACTCTTCTTTTGATATCTTTTGAGTCAGAGCTTTCTTACGTAAATAATAAATTGTCCAATCGTATGGTATTTTCTTGTCTCTAAAGTCTGGATGTTGCGATTTGAAGTCTTGCAACATCTCATTGAAAGAACTCTGGAACAGGAAATGGTATTTGCCTGTGCCATCCTTTGCCCAAGCTAATTTAGGCTCTTCCCCTTCTTTTATTTTTCCGTAGCGTGTTAGTGCCTGTGAATAGTGGACTGGCAGGAAACCAATAGTGTCAAGAACTCTGTGCAGACGTTCTCTACGTTGTATGCCTCGTTCTATCAGATGCCTGACACCTCTTAGACGTGTTCTTTCGGCAGTCTGTGAAATTGTATTGCCACGGTCGAAATCGCCGAGAACAGCTGCGTCCATTGGAATGATGCGGCTACCGGCCGCCTCAATCCTCTTCAAAAGAAAACTGTCATCATTCTTTTCTGCCAATAAAACAGCCCAGCCAATACTATTGGTACCTAAGTCCAACCCTAATATTCTTTTCATTGTAATAAGCATTTGTTCTTACGCAAAAATATCTAATACTTGTTGCAAATCCAAATAAATATAAATACATTTGCCGAACTAAATGAAGCAAATCACAATAAGGATTATTCCGTTGTGAAAACATTAGGTTTGTCCCTCGTCCTTTAACGGGGGACTTTTTGTTGATGCGATAAGATGTTCTTTATGTAGGTTCTGTAAATTACTCTCTCGGAGCAAGAACCACCTGACAAATGATTATTGATTACTAATTTATAGTATCTCCATTTATATATAGCAGCTTTGGGATTTCTCCTCTTGCAATTGTTGGGCTATTATGCCTTCTCCAGCATTATGCCGTTGAATATTCTGCCGCTGTTGATGCCTAAGCGGCGGGCTGAGAAGAACTCTTTGTGTGATGTGTAGGTGCATATGCCGGCGGTGTGGATGTTGCCGGCAGGTACTCCTGTTGCTGTCAGTTGAAGGCGGTTGGCTTCCCAAAGGTCGATGTGCCATTTTTCTGCACCGTTACGGGTGGGGTAGCGCTTGGATATGCGCTGCATGTCGAAACCTGCCTCTTCAAACGCCCGGTATACCTCGTCGCCAATCTCGAATGCATCCATTGATATTCCCGGAGCAATAACTGCGCGTATATCTGTGGCACTGCAGCCATGTATCTCCTGCATCTTTCTGATGCACTCCACCGCTATGCGCGCCACTGTTCCGCGCCATCCTGCATGTATGGCTGCAATCACCCTTTTTCTTGTGTCGTGCAGCAATAATGGAATGCAGTCGGCAGTGGATACTCCAATGCATACACCGGGCAATGATGTCATCACGGCATCGACACCTTCGAGCATATGCATGCGTTCCTCTCTGTTTGCCTCCATGAACTCCTTGCCTATCTCAAGTACCTTGCACCCGTGCGTCTGGCGTGGCACTATGAGGTGAGTGTCGGGGATTTTAAGCATACTGCAAAGTTCCTCGCGGCACTTGGCTACATGCTCAGGGGTGTCACCGCAATAATGGGTAATGTTGAACCCGTCATAATTGCCGGAGCCTCCTCCACGCATGGTAGAGAAGGCTCTGGTATCAGTTCCTAAATTGTAATTTAAAGTTATCATCTTTTTTTTGAGTTTGGCCTGTAATAGCCCACCCTTGTGGGTGCCCAAAAGAGAACAGTGCAAAGATGAAAGTGCAAAGAGTACTAACCGCGAAAACCGCAAAAAACGACTCCCTCCCGGCTAAGCCGTACTCCCTCTTCGAAGAGGGGGATTTTGAACACACTCGCCAACATTCGTTGCCCTTAATAGCCCTTAATGCCCTTTGTGCGTGGTGTTTAAAGGGCAGGCACAAGACCAGCCCCTACATTGCACAAACCGCGATGCTGTCATTTTGAGCAAAGCGAAAAATCTCAAACTTTCATCTTTCATCTTTTAGGGCAGACACATCGGTCTGCCCCTACAGCGCACAAACCGCGGTTCTGTCATTTTGAGCAAAGCGAAAAATCTCAATTAACTTTCCACTTTGCACTTTGACAACACCGTCTAATCGCAACCCGCAGGGCGTGACTTAAACTCCTCCCCTGCCTGAGGGGAGGTGCCAATTTACTGGCGGAGGGGTGGGAGTGCGACCTGCGACCTATTGCTGCCGGTGTCGTCGAAGTTGCTTTCGCAACTTTCAACTTTAACCCCACTGCGTGGGCTTGAACCTTGGCTGCGCTCGCTGTAAAAGCTCAAGTAAACTTGGCTTTCGCT
>JAFQEZ010000055.1 GCA_017398805.1 Bacteroidaceae bacterium
CGGAATCTTTCAATTCTAAAATTAAAGCTTTTAGAGCACAATTCAGGGGGGTGAAAGATAAAGATTTTTTCCTTTTCAGACTGGCAAAATTATACGCATGAAAATCAAATCCCTCAGAATTTTACGTTGAGCCTAAATAATACACAAAACGCCCAGTTCTTCATTGTTGGGTGTAAAAAAGGGTGTAAATCTCGCAAATGCTTGATTTACACCCTTTATTGCGGAGAGAGAGGGATTCGAACCCCCGGTACCTCTCAGTACGTCGGTTTTCAAGACCGGTGCAATCGACCACTCTGCCACCTCTCCAAAGGTTTTTGTGTCAAGGAATGTGGTCTTTCCGTTTTTGACGTTGCAAAAGTATATCAAAATTCGGACGCATGCAAGCGTTTGGGCAAAAAAGTTGAAAAATATTTCTATTATCTATCAAAATTCCATTCCTCAAGCCTGCTAACAAACGAAAAAGTCCGCCATAAAAGACGGACTTTCACATTTTGTACGAGGAATAATCAATAGTTATTCTTCTTTACCTCGAAGTATGCCTGAGGATGCAAGCATGCAGGGCAAGTCTCAGGAGCATCGGTACCTGTAGTGATGAAGCCACAGTTACGGCACTGCCATGTAACAGCCTCGGTCTTCTTGAACACTGTACCGTTCTCAATGTTGTTCAGGAGAGCAAGATAACGCTCTTCGTGACCCTTCTCAGCCTCAGCGATTCTGCGGTACATAACTGCAATTGCAGGAAAACCCTCTGCGTCTGCAATGTCAGCAAAACGTGGATAATCTGCAGTCCACTCCTCATTCTCGCCAGCTGCTGCAGCCTTGAGATTCTCGGCTGTTGTTCCGATAACGCCTGCCGGATAGCTTGCTGTAATCTCAACCATGCCGCCCTCAAGCCACTTGAACATGCGCTTTGCATGCTCCTTCTCCTGATCGGCTGTCTCCTGGAATATTGCAGCAATCTGCTCATAACCCTCCTTCTTTGCAGCACTTGCAAAGTATGTATAACGCATTCTTGCCTGTGACTCACCTGCAAATGATGTTAGCAGATTCTTCTCAGTCTGTGTTCCTTTGATACTCTTTTCCATAATAGTAATTTTTATCGGTTATCAATCATTTAAGTTCTGTTTTCCACAACCCATGCAGGTTGCAATACTCATACACTGCTACCGGTTTTGCATTGCATGTACAAACCTCGGCTACCGGTTCATCCTTAAGGTCGACCCTTATACCGCCCGTCATAGTCTCGACATATACAAAAGCGATGTGGTGCTCGGGCAACATCGGGTGATGCACACTACCAATCTCAATCTTGAGGCAACCATTTGCAAGAGTTGTCACATGAGGCACATGTTTCTCAAGACTTGCATCCACAGTACCGGGGATGAGTTCCTGCATTTTTTCTCCACAGCACACAACGGGAACACCGGAATCAACAATTTTCTCTACCACATTGCCACAATGGGCGCACTTATAGAACTTTACTGCCATAATAATATAATTGAATGATTATAGGGATATAACACCTTTGATAGCCCCTTTGTTCATTGTTGCATGGAAATTCCACTCGCAAATATAGCCAATGTTTTTACAAGTTCAGCATTGCATAATACAAAATATTATTAAAATTTTACAAAAAATGCCTACCCAACCCCCAGATCTGTATTATCGATGAGTATATCAATCTTGGGATTATCCTTTATCTTAGGATAGAGTTCATCAATAAACCACCGGACAAGCGATTCGTCCCTCTTGACTGTAGTACCGTTATCACAGAACACATTAACACTGAAATACTCAAAAAATTCCGATGCCTTGTCAATATCGGAAAGGATACGCTCAGGGGTATCACCCACGGTACAGCACAACAGGCAGACACCTTTGAAATGTTTTGCAACATCGGCCGGAGTAACCCATGAGGGCACGCCTTTGTTCCATGCATTGCGGCAAGAGGGTTCAAAGCTCTCTATTCCGCAACGGAATTTCACCTCAGCCGGATAGAATTGCTCAGCAAAGGCCGCAAGCCTGTTACGGTACATGAAATGCGCCTCGAACCACAATGTATGTATATTCTTTTCCAGAACAATCTGCTTGATAAGCGCGAGAGTCTGTCCGTCGAGTTCCATAGCAGAACCTGAATTGATGACATCAAGTACCCCATGGACACCCGTAACCTGCGAAAGTACCTCTTTATTGATTTCGTATGGCGATTCGCTTACATCCTCGTGGTAATTACAGAAGGCACATCGGCGCCAACGGCAACCGAGACCCTGCAACAACACAAACTCACGTTTGAGTTTTGCCTTTATAAGTGAATACCTATCCATTGGTGCGTTCCTTGAGTAGTTTCTTTTTCAGTAAGACAATCACCGCATATGCCATAGGGGTTCCGAAAAGAACCTCTATCGAAAGTTTCATGAAATATTGCAGAGCAATCATGAGCATAAGGTCACGGGCTGTCAGCACTCCGCCAAAGGCTATAAGAACAAATGGCAAAGTATCAAAAAGATAACCGACAACAGAACTACCTATTGTACGCACCCACAGACGCCTTCCGTTTGTCATCTTCTTTATCTTTTCCATGAGCCATGCATTGGAGAGTTCTCCCAAGAGAAAACCTACCAAAGACCCTATCACGATACGTGGGACATAGGTAAAGACGGTGTTATATGCCTCGGCGGTACCGTCAAGATATCCGGGCGAAGGCAACCAGACTCCGACCTGGGTGCAGACCACCATTATCACATTGCAAAGGAATGTCATCCATATGACCTTGCGTGCCGTACGATAGCCCCATATCTCGGTAAGCACATCACCGAGCATGTAGGCGAAGGGGAATGTTATTGTTCCCGCATCAAAATAGAAATATCCGAAGAGTGAAATGATTTTTACCGCCATCACATTCGACACCAGGTAGAGCGTGACGAAGAGGGCCGTGACGACCATAAGCGGCGTAGTGCCGCATGTTCGGTTTTTGAAAGGGTTTTCCGATACCTTATCCATAATGTAAAAATTATACGTTGTCTTGATTGACGGCTGCAAAGATAGTCATTTCCCTGAATCCGGCCAGAAACAACCTGTATAAAATTTTCATCGTTGCAGTTTGAAGACAAACTCAAGACCGCCTCCTTGGGCATTGCGTGCCGATATTGTACCGCCATGCAAAGCGACTGCATTCTTGACAATGGCAAGGCCCAATCCCGTTCCGCCAAGTTTGCGGCTGCGGCCTTTATCCACACGGTAGAAGCGCTCGAAGATGCGCGAAAGATGCTCATCGGGGACTCCTGTACCATTATCGGCAAAAGTAAAGTAGTAGTACTGCTCATCTGCACGGAAGCAGGAAATCTTTATGACAGTACCCTTTCCTGCATAAGCAATCGCATTGTCAATCAAATTACGGAATATCGAATAGAGCATTGAAGGGTCTGCATTTATTACAAGATTATCGGGCAAGTTGTTCTCGACACTCATTTCAGATGCCGCAAGTTTATCACCGGTCTCCTGTACTATATTTGCCACAAGCTTTGAAAGATCCACAGTTTCCTTGTTTATGCGCTGCGCCGTGCCCGTCATTTCATTCAACTGAGAGATATCCTGTACGAGCGTGTTCAACCTGTTGCTTTGGCTGTAGCAACGCTCAAGAAAATGCAGCATCTGATCTTCGCTCATATTGTCGGGATAATTCTGCAGAATGGTTTCAAGATAGCCTTGTATACCGCATACAGGCGTCTTGAATTCATGCGCGATATTCTGTGTAAGCTGGCGTTTGATACGTGTCTGCTCTTCGGCAGCCGTTATATCGTTTATAGAGACCTCAAGGCCTTTATCGCGGAATAGTACTCCACGAACAGCAAACACACGCCCCGACTTTTCGATATTATAAGATACAAGAGTTTCTTGGACGCTGTTGTTATAATAGCCTTCATTCTCAACAAAACGCTTTATTCTTGCCAGTTCCGGTTGGCAAAGAATATCCTCGACCTTGGCAAGATTCTTAGAGGAGATGAAATCGGCATATTCTCCGAAAAGAGAGTTGGCAAACACCAGTCGGCGCTTTGAATCGAATATCGCGACACCCTCCTGCGCTGTGCGCAGATGTTGCAGGAGTTTCTGAGTTGCGAACTCTGCTCCTCGTGCCATCTTGAAAATACGGTATATAAGGAAAAGCACAACCGCAATTATGGCACCTGCAACAATCATCAGGATTATATCACCGCTGCGGTCCCTGTCCATGGCAAGCTTATAAGGCAAGGAACTGCGGACTATGAAAGGAAACTCCGGATGATATGTGGCCACATAGAAATACTCCTCGTTCATCAACGAAGAGAGACGTCGCACATCATATCCATGTCCTTCGGTCAATGCCTGGCGAATTTCAGGACGGTCGGCATGATTACCGGCAACGGCATCGGCAGGCATAGAAGAGTCAAAAAGAAGATCACCCGAAGAGGCATCTATGAGTGTAACGCGAAGGCCACGCTTGTCATAATGCGAGACATAGCGTTGCAGATATATTGCACACGAATCGGAGAACTCGTTTTCACCACGTATGCGCATAAGGTCAAACACGCTCTCGTTTATATTGCGCATCGATGCCTGCCGGTTCATTACGGCAACGTTCTCCTCTTGCTCATAATGGTAATAGAGGAAAGAGAGTGTCAACAATAACAGCAGTGCCGAAATAGGCAATATGAAACGTGCAAATGGCTTTGACATCCCGTTACTTTGTTTCGGTTACAAAACAGTATCCGTATCCGCTACGGGAGACCACATTTGCTGCATACACCCCGAGTTTCTTGCGCAGACGCGTCATATTCACATCAATGCTGCGTTCAAGGACATTTACATCATCGGGCCACACACGGGAGAGAATCTCCTCACGCGAGTAGACCCTACCGGGTTTGCTCATAAGCATACAGAGGACCTCGAACTCCTTTTTTGTCAACAGGACATCAGCCCCTGAAATATAAGCACGCTTGCTTTCACGGTTCAGGACAAGGTCGCCATATACGATATTATCGGATTCCTGTTGTCCGTTCGTGATTGCACCCATAGCCTTGCGTCTGAGTACAGCCTTTACCCTTGCAAGCACCTCGCTTATGCGGAAAGGCTTGCATATGTAATCATCTGCACCGATGTTGAAACCCGTCAGGACATCATTCTCTCCGCTCTTTGCCGTAATGAAGACAACAGGTGTGGCAGCGCATCCTTGATGTTTGCGCAACTGCACAGCAAGCGAAAAGCCGCTCATATCGTCCATCATCACATCAAGCAGAAAGAGGTCATAACTCTCTACCGGCAAAGCAAGAGCCTCCTCGCCCGAGTTCGCGGTATCTACTGTATAGCCATTGTTCTCAAGATTGAACTTGAGAATCTCGCATATATCCAATTCGTCGTCAACAACCAGTATCTTAGACATAATTAAAAGGGGAAACTGGAAACAAACATCCTGATTATCACAGACACTTATCACTCGAAGCTGCGCAACAAAGCAATCTCTTCGGCCCAACGCGACTCATCGGGTGTCTCAAGGATTATAGGCATATTGTCGAAGCGGCTATCTTTCATGAAACGCTTGAAGAAATCGATACCCAGAAGACCTATACCCACATTATCATGGCGGTCTACACGCGATCCGAGAGGTTTCTTGGTGTCATTCAGGTGAATGCCCCTTAGATATTCAAGACCTATAACCCTGTCGAGCTCACCGAAAGCGCCTTCGTAATCACCCACAATGTCATAACCGGCTGAATAGAAGTGGCAGGTGTCGATACAGAAGCCTACACGGCTCTTATCATCCACGCGATCAATTATATAACGTATCTCCTCGAGCCTGTTACCGACGTTGCTGCCCTGCCCGGCAGTATTCTCTATAACAGCAGTGACACCTGATGTCTTTGATAGCGCAAGGTTGATATTGGCAGCAATCTCATCGAGACACTGTTCAATGGAGATCTTGTTAAGATGACTGCCCGGATGGAAATTCAACAGTTTAAGACCCAGTTGCTCGCACCGCTGCATTTCGTCGATGAAAGCGGCACGCGACTTCTGGATTGCCTCCTCATCGGGATTACCGAGATTGATGAGGTAGCTGTCATGCGGCAGTATATAATCGGGCGAGAAATTACCCTTCGCACAATTCTCCTTGAAAAGCTCGATACTTTTTGCAGTGAGCGGAGCTGCCACCCACTGACGTTGGTTCTTGGTAAAGAGCGCAAATGCATTTGCACCAACTGCAGATGCGTTCAGCGGAGCATTCTCGACGCCTCCGCTTGCCGAAACATGGGGTCCTATGAATTTCATATCCTATTCCTTGATTGTCTTATCCTAAAAACATACCGACGGAAGGATCTGCTCTATCGCGTTCCTCCTCCGCCGGTATTATATTCTATCTATCACTTTCCTGCAGCAGCACCGGTCTCCGCAAAAAGTTTGTTACTTCCTCGAAGGAGGTTACGCACCTCACTCAAAAGCTCATGGCTCTCCTGTATGAGGTTCAAGTATACAAAGTCCATGCGAAGGCTACCCTGACTCTGGTGCAGGCGCATTGTCTGCTCCTTACGCAGGTTGGCAAGAGAATGCTTGAGTCTTTTGGCGCGCTCAGAAACCTCTTCCGATGCCGAATAGTCACCGGTTGCGATTATCTCGTTGATATCCTTGAGTACATTATAGATATCACGGCAGTATGGCGAGAACTCCTCGATGTAAAGTTTCGAGAGCGGGCTGAAACTGTTGTCGGCATGCTCCTTCATTGGTTCACCGATACGTGTAAGGGTGTTGAGCATCTGCTGGCAACTGTTTGTACAGAGGTGATACCATGTGCTGCGCTCGAATGCCAACTGCTGGTCAATACGCTGGAGACCGCGTGTCTCGGCACGACGCTCTTTCTTCATGAAGGCCTTCTCCTCGACAATCTTTATCAGAGAACTCTTCAACGGACGCAAGGAGTCTTTCGAGAAAGCCTCGAACATTGTCTTGTAAGTCTCGGCAGAGAACGACAGTGTGTGTGTCAAAGTATCGGCTGTATGAGACTTGAGGTTACTCCACACCTCATTCTGGTCTTCGGATTTGAAGACAATCTCCATCTTGACATCAGCCTTCTCGGCCTCTTTCTTCTTGTTATAGTTGATGTGACTGCGGATAAGAAGATAAATCACAAGGGCAATCATTATGTACATAGCAATGACACCGCCCCAATTGAGCACAGATGCCACCAATGCCGCTATTATGAACGCTGCACCTGCGGTAATAAACCAGCCACCGACAACTGAAACCACACCTGTAACACGATATACGGCACTCTCACGACCCCAAGCACGGTCGGCGAGTGAAGATCCCATACCGACCATGAATGTCACATAGGTTGTTGAGAGAGGAAGTTTCAACGAAGTACCGATTGCGATGAGAAGACCGGCAAGCACAAGGTTTACCGATGCACGTACAAGGTCGAAGGCAACGTCCTCGCGTTCCTCCAGTGGTGAAAAGCGCTTGTTTATCCAATTCTTTATACCCTGAGGAGTCTTGCGTGAAACGGCATCGACACATTTGCTTACGGCACGCACCATGTTACGCGCAACAGAGGATGTACCGAACATCTCATTGCCGTCATCCTGTTGACTTGACAAATCAATGGAAGTCTGCAACACCTTACGTGCCTTCTTGCTTGTAAAGAGTGAAAATACCATAACAGCGCCGGCTCCGATGAGGAACAGCACAGATGTTGTTGCCGGGTCGTTCAAAGAGCCCATCTCCAACCCTGTATTTCCACCGGCTGCGACAAATGTATTGAAAGACTCTAAGCCAGCCAATGTAACACCGATGAAGTTCACGAGGTCATTTCCGGCAAATGCCATCGCAAGCGAGAAAGTACCCATGAGCACGACCACCTTCAACACGTTGACCTTGAGCCAATGCAATATCTGCATAAGAAGTGTAAAGAAGACAAATGCACCCAGAAGGAACATCATTGTCTCTTCGAATATAAGATGTTTGATGTTTTCAGGGAGGAAAGCTACCAACGCGCTACCCTTCAAGCCTTTGATAAGCATGAAATAGATAATCGCCGTAGTAGCGAAACCACCGTATATGCCAATCTTTTTTCCAAGATTCTTGCGGAAGTGGAATGTAAAGACAAGACGCGAAATCCACTGCACAACAAGTCCGAAAACAAATGCTATGGCTACCGAAAGGAATATCGAGATAATGATTGTCAATGCCCTATCGGTATTCAGCATGCCAGCACCACCTGATGTTATCAGCGCTGTGATAAACGATGCTCCCAACAGTTCAAAGACCATTGAGACTGTAGTAGATGTGGGCAATCCCAAAGAGTTGAAAAGGTCGAGCAGGAAGACATCGCTGATCACCACCGCCAGATATATGCACATGACATTGGCAAATGTAAACTGGGATGGGTCGAAGATTCCATGCCGGGCAACGTCCATCATACCGCTGCTGAATGCAGCTCCTATGAATATACCGCATGCGGCGACAATGAGCACATGTTTGATTTTTGCTGCCTTGGAACCTACTGCGGCACTCAAGAAGTTCACAGCGTCATTGCTGACACCTACATTAAGGTCAATGATTGCAAGGGTAAACATGAAAAGCACGACGAACATATAAGATAGTTCAACCGCGCTCAGATTTGAGACAAACGAAAATATGTCCATAAATATTGTTGAATTAGTTATTATCCCGCAAAACATACGTCCGGAATAAGCCCGGAATATAACGTTACAAAACTTGCACAAAAAAATTACAGTGCAATTACCGAACAATTACAAAATTGTTACAAAAATATACATTGTTTTCAGAAATCAAAACTTCTGGAGACGAAAATAAGCAGCCGGCTACAACTTTTGACTGAAAGTCGGTTGCCGGCTGCTTTACAAACATGCTACGCAGGAATTACCTTTGGAAGAACTTTCCGCCTCCTCGCAGGAGATTACGGACTTCACTCAACAGTTCATGACTCTCCTGTATAAGGTTAAGGTATACAAAGTCGGCTCGCAGGCTACCCTTGCTATTATGCAGACGTAGGGTCTGTGTCTTACGCAACATCGCAAGCCTGTGCTTCAAATCTTTTGCTCTTTCCGAAACATCGTGTGCACCTGCATAATCTCCACTCTCTACAATTGTCTTGATTTCGGACAGGATACCACACAGTTCATTGCAATAAGGAGAGAACTCATCGACATAAGCACGCGACAACGGACTGAAGCTATGTTCGGTATGTTCCTTCATAGGTTCAAGGATTCGCATAAGGGTGTTGAGCATCTGCTGACTGCTGTTTGAGCAAAGATGATACCAGGCACTTATCTCACATGCAACCTCACTGTCGATGCGTTGCATTGCCAACGTCTCATCACGGCGATTCTTTTTCAAAAGCGCCTTTTCCTCGACTATGCGGTTCATAGAACTGCGCAATGGTCGCAAAGAGTCGGTCGTGAACGAACGGTATATCAGAGAATAGCTTTCAGCTGAGAAAGAGAGAGTGTGTGACAGCGTACCTGCCGCATGCGCCTTCAATGCATCCAGTACAGCCTCCTTATCCTCGGACTGGAACATCACCTGCAGATTAGGATCTTCGGCCTCTTCTTCACTCTTTTTCTTGTAGTTCACACTGCTGCGATAGAGAAGATAGCATACAAGTGCAATCATGATGAACATCGCAGGAAGCCCCCCGAAATACATCACAGCTGCCACAATGCTCGCAAGCAGGAATGCCGCACCTGCTGTGATGAACCAGCCACCGATAACGGAAACCACACCTGTCACGCGGTAAACGGCACTCTCACGACCCCATGCACGGTCGGCGAGTGAAGATCCCATGGCAACCATAAAGGTAACATATGTAGTGGAGAGAGGGAGCTTGAGCGAAGTACCCACTGCAATAAGAAGACCGCCAAGCACAAGGTTCACCGATGCACGCACAAGGTCAAAGGCTATATCCTCACGTTCCTCAAGTGGTTCAAAACGTTTGTTCACCCATCTTTTTACCCCGGCAGGTGTCTTGCGGGAGATTGCTGTGACAGCTTTCGTAGCCACACGGACAATGTTACGCGCAAAAGAGGATGTACCGAACACCTCGTTCCCGTCATTCTGCTGTTTGGAAAGACCTATGGATGTCTGGAGTACCTTACGGGCTTTTTTGCTTCTCCAAAGCGCAATGAGCATTATCAAGCCGGCCAAAAAGAGGAATATTGAAGAGGTCTTTGCTTCCCCGGCAAGTGAAGACATTCCCAATTCATCGGGCGAAAGACCCGACTCCACATATACCAGGAATGAATCGAAACCGGCAAGAGTGACACCGATGAAGTTCACAAGGTCATTACCGGCAAAAGCCAAAGCCAGGGAGAATGTTCCCACCATAACCACAACCTTGAGCACATTTACCTTACACCAGTGAAGCACCTGCATTATGCATGCAAAAAGGATGAAACATCCGAGAAGTATCGGCAAAGTATGGCCATCGATATACTCTTTTGCCTCAGCCGGAACGATAGAGGTTCCCTTCAGTCCCTTGATAAGCATGAAATAGACAATAGAGGTTACGGCCAAACCGCCGAAGATACCGGCCTTTGAACCGAGATTCCTGCGATAGTGGAATGTGAAGATAAGACGCGAAATCCACTGTACCACAAGGCCGAATACAAATGCTATGGCCACTGAGAGGAATATCGAAATTATCATCACGAGCGCCTTGTCGGTATTCAGCAGACCAATTATGTCAAGAGCACTGTCACTGGTGACAACCTTAATCACCGCAACCACGAAAGCCGCGCCCAAGAGTTCAAAGACCATAGAGACGGTTGTCGATGTCGGCAAACCGAGCGAATTGAACAGGTCAAGAAGAAACACATCACTCACCATCACAGCAAGGAATATCACCATAACCTCATTGAAAGTAAAACACTCGGGGTTAAAGACTCCGCTACGCGCGACCTCCATCATGCCATTACTGAATGCAGCGCCTATGAAGACTCCGGCTGCAGCGACCATAAGTATATGTTTCAGTTTTGCAGCCCTGGCACCCACTGCCGAACCGATAAAGTTCACCGCATCATTGCTCACACCCACCCAAAGGTCAATGACGGCAAGCACGAAAAGGAACAATACAACAAGCATATATGCCCATTGTACACCACTCAATTCAAGAAAAAAGGATAAATCCATAAAAACATTATATAATTAGCAATATTTACGGCACGGCAAAAGTACCTCATTCTCATATTGCAAAAATTGCCAACAAAAATTACGGCACGATTACCGCACAATTAAATATCGGTTACACTACAATTACAGAAATATTACAGAAAGGAGCAACCATAAAACATGGCCGCTCCTTGGTTATTCCCTGCCGAAAAAATGAATCAGAAATCGTACCTCGCTGAGAGGTTTATTCTGTTGGCATTGTATGTTTTCTTGTCGAAATCGACACGCCAGCCGTGCAGATACTCCACACCCAACTGCAGATTGTCGCTCACGTTGCAGAAGACATTGGCGACTGCATACTGTCCCTTTCTGAAACCTTCGGGATGCGCGACGTCATACCCGTTGCGCGAATGAAGAGCAGTCTGGCTATAGGCTGCCGATGCAAACCACCTTTTGCTGAAATTGTATTGCAGACCGGCATACCACGACTCGCTTGAGAGCATCATTGCTCTACCCGGTTCATTCGGGTTCGCAACCACATCAACACCGATATTTGAGATATTGTTCACCAAAGAACCGATACCCTCGCCTACAGTAAACTGTCCTTTCAACTGCAGTTTACCGATAGTCGCGAGCATACTTGCCTGTACACCCCACCCGACTTTGTCGGTATCCTTGTCGGTAACCTTGTCGGTGTATGATATATCGCGCATTATAGCACCTACACGGATATGGTTGCCTGGTTTGTTATGCAGGTTATATTGTACGAATATCGGGACATTAGGACAACGCTGGGCGCCGATGCTGAGGAATTCGTCCCCTGTCGCATTGACATCGGGAGCCTCTACAGATATTCCCATCGAAAGACCGAAATCAAAAGCATACTTGAACTGCAACTGGGTTGAACGGTAGAATGTCATGCCACAAGGACCACCATAATCGATTGTTGTCGGTATTGCGGCAATATCCATAAAAGAACCTATTGTATATCCGAAAGTAAAATATTTTGTACTCATGTATGCATTCTGCAACCTCAGTCCCATTCCGCTGCCACGCCAATCAGCGGAGGTGTAGACAACAAAATCACCGAGCCAACGGCTGTTACCCACCAATTTGAGGAAGAGAGTTGAATTTGTCAGATCCATACGGTACTGTGTAGAAGGTGCACCGCCACGTTGTATTGCAGAAGGAAGGAAGTCGACATTATCAACAGCCTTGTCAAAATCATACTCGATTTTCGTCTGCAGATAACCTCCGATACCAAGTCCCCAGCGTCCCTTCTGGTCAACAAGCACAAAACGGGGCGCACGAGGGTCGTGGTGATAGGAACTGTTGGAATTCTGGAAGATCTCTACCACATCGGGAGCCTCATTCACTGTTTCACTTATACAGATAATGGGCACAGCATCATCGGGCACAGCCACCCAACGCTGAGCAAGCGTCGCTGTTGTTGCCGACAGCAACAGGACTGACAGCAATAATCTTTTAATACTCTTTTCCATAATTGTTGATTTTTGGATTAATACAGATTTATAAACATGTATTACCCCGTTTTGTTTAACCGGAATTCGGGAATGAAGCGCCTTACGGTGCGATTATTTAAATTAAAAATATAACATTTGTCACAAATTTTCATTATTTTTGCAAACGATTGACAAACAGCAGACCAAACACTATTTTCAAGACTATACTATGAAGGAAGGTAATGCTACCGAAACAAAAAAATCCGAGAAATTCAAATATCTACAGACATCTCCACGCGACAGATTGTGGGGACTAGCAATAACCACTGCAGGTTATCAACATGTATATGCAGGTGAGAACTACCCTTTGTCGGCACATCCCGACGGATACATGTTCAAAGACAACGGACGCCGCATACTCAACGAATACCAGCTTGTTTACATAACACGCGGAAGCGGATATTTTGAAAGCGCCTCATGTTCAAAGACAAGAATAGAGGCCGGAATGATGTTCATACTTTTCCCCGGAGAATGGCACTCATTCGCCCCGGACCCATCAACGGGATGGGATGACCATTGGGTAGGTTTCAACGGTTCTTTCATGGACGATAAGATAGAATCAGGTTTCTTCACCTTCAAGAATTGCGTATTCCGCACCGGAGTGGACGAACGTATAATAAATACATATCACGAGATATTGGATATTGTCACTGACGAAAAGAAAGGATATCAGCAGATTGCAGCAAGCCTTGTCATGTCGCTCTTGGGAAGAATCTACTATGAAGACCTGAACCACTCGTTCGGCGATACATACATCATGCGTATAATCAATCAGGCCAAGGCCATAATGAAAGAGGATATTGCAGGCGACAAGGATCTTGAGAGCATCGCAAAGATACTTAACGTAAGTTACTCCCTGTTCCGTCGTGAATTCAAGAACAAATGCGGTATCTCACCCGGACAATATCGCCTTGAACTGAAACTTGCAAAAGCCAAGGAACTGCTCTACTCCACCAACATGAGTATTGCCGAGGTGTCGGAGAAGCTGCATTTCGAATGCCTTGGGCAGTTCTCGACATTCTTCAAGAAGAGAACCGGGGTATCACCATTGGAATACCGCAAAAAGGGTATAAAAAATATATAACCCGAGTTAACTATTGCTAATTAATTTGCTCAATATAGTTCCAATGCCCAAATTTGGGCATTGGAACATTAGTTTTATATACTTTGATTATGAAAAGAGGGTTTATTCTATCAGCAATCATGGCGACATTGTTGTTAATGTCACCATCCGGCAGCGATGCACAGAACATCACACAGCCATACATTGACATGAACACAACTGTGCAACGCGAGGTTACGCCAAACGAGCTTTATCTGAAAATCACAATAAAAGAGAAGGATTATAAAGGCAAGAAGAGCCTTGAAGAGGTTCAGGAAGCCATGATCGGGGCACTTAAAATCAATCGCATAGACATTCCTGAATGCCTTACGCTCAATTACATGGGCAGTGATGTCAGCTACAAGAACTTCTCAAAGAAAGTCATGCCGAAGACAGAGGCTACATATATGCTCAAACTTTATGATGCAGCAACAATGCAGAGAGTTATTGCATCGCTTGAGGAGCGACAGATATCGAACATCGAACTGCTAAAGACAAAGTACACCAAGGAGAAGGAACTGAAGAATGAGATGGCAATAGAGGCCATGCAGCAGGCACAGGCCGAAGCTAAAGTGCTGGCCGGTGCCATTGGACAGGAGATAGGCAAGGCCATCAGTATAAACACCCACTTGGGCTATGCATCTCCACAACCACGCATGTACAAGGCAATGAATTATGCTAACGTGGACTATGCTGTAATGGAAGAAGCAGAAGAGGTTCCGGTGCTCAACATCGGCAAGATAACATATACATTCAATGCGAATGTCCGTTTTGAGCTGAAATAGCCAAATGAACAAACATAAGACAAACGGTGTTTCTTCAACAAAAAGAAACACCGTTTATCATGTCTAAGAAAAGTCACAAAAACTTCTTGTTCCGCAAGTCTGACAGCGATTCTGCGGCATTCTCTGCCATCCTGTTATGGGCACGCATAGTATTCGGATTCCTGTTCATGAGCCATGGCATAGCAAAGTGGATAATGTTCAAGGATATAGCCGAGACATTCCCCGACCCTATCGGGATGGGCGGCGAGGTATCATTCTGGCTTGTACTGTTTGCAGAGATATTGTGCTCATTCGGTTTTATGCTTGGAGCACTGTTCCGTCTGTGCCTGATACCGATGATTTTCACAATGTGCATAGCGGTCTTTGTGATACACGCAGGTGATCCTCTGGTCAAAGTAGAACCGGCAATAATGTACCTGACAATATTTATATTGATGTACATCATAGGACCGGGGAAATTCTCTATCGACAACATTCTGTCAAGATTTATGGCATAATGCCACCTATTCGGGGAACAATCAATAAGCATAAAGGCATCGCCCATTTGGGCGATGCCTTTATGCTTATTGTAATATTATGAATTAACCTCCGAAGTTATCGTACATGATTGACTTCTCCTCAACGCCAAGGTCGGTAAGCATGTTTACAACAGCCTTCGACATCGGGCCGGGACCACACATGTAGTACTCGATATCCTCAGGAGCATCGTGATCCTTGAGGTATGTCTCATAGATTACCTGATGTACGAAACCAGCGGTGTACTTCACGCCTGCTGCATCGGCTGCAGGGTCGGGACGGTCGAGCGCAAGGTGGAATGTGAAGTTGGGGAAATCCTTCTCCAACTGCAGGAAGTCCTCGAGGTAGAATACCTCGTTTAGCGCACGCGCACCATAGAAGTATGTCATTACACGGTCTGTTGTCTTCAGGGTCTTTGTCATATGCATGATCTGTGCACGCAGAGGAGCCATACCGGCACCACCACCTACCCACATCATCTCCTTCTTTGAATCAAAGATAGGATGGAAATCACCATAAGGACCGCTCATGATAACCTTGTCACCCGGCTTGAGTGTGAAGATGTATGAAGATGCGATACCGCAAGGTACATCCATGAAGCCTGAACGGTCGGGTTTGAATGGAGGTGTAGCGATACGTACTGTCAACATAATGCGGTCACCCTCGGCAGGATAGTTGGCCATTGAGTAGGCACGGATTGTCTCCTCAGTATTCTTACACTTGAGGCCAAGGAGACCGAACTTCTCCCATGCCGGCAAGTACTCGTCACCGATAAGCGACTTGTCGATATCCTTGTCGTATGTCATATCATATGCAGGAATCTTGATCTGCGCATAAGAACCAGGAACGAAGTCCATGTGCTCACCCGGAGGCAATGCAACGATGAACTCTTTGATGAAAGTAGCGACGTTCTTGTTCGAGATAACCTCGCACTCCCACTCCTTGACACCCATAACAGACTCGGGCACCTTGATTTCCATATCATTCTTACACTTGACCTGACAGCCGAGACGCCAATGCGCCTGCTGCTCCTTGCGTGTGAAGTGACTGGTCTCAGAAGGCAGAATCTCACCGCCGCCCTCAGTTACCTGAAGCTTGCACTGGCCACATGATCCCTTTCCGCCACAAGCAGAAGGGAGGAAGATACCGTTCTCGGCAAGTGTACCGAGAAGCGCACCACCTGCGGCAACCTCAACCTCATTCTCTCCGTTAATCTTTACCTTGATGTTTCCGCCAGGAAGCAGGAAGCGCTTCGCCAACAGAAGGATTATCACCAATGCTATGATGACAACAAGGAAGACTGCTATACTTGATATAATCAATTGTGTATTCATATCCTTAACTATTACATTTTAATTCCAGAGAAACACATGAATGCCATTGCCATAAGACCTACCGTGATAAAGGCGATACCAAGACCACGAAGAGGCTTCGGGATATTGCTATACTCGATCTTCTCACGTATAGCAGCGAAAAGTACAATGGCAACCATCCAACCAAAACCGGAACCTATAGCATATGCCACAGAATCCCAGACACTTGTTATGGCTTGGGTATTATCAGCAGCAAGCCCTATTCTCTGTTGCATGAAGAGCGAACCACCCATGATGGCACAGTTCACTGCAATAAGAGGAAGGAAGATACCCAACTGGTTGTAAAGAGCAGGCGCAAAACGCTCCACAATCATTTCAACCAACTGTACTATACCTGCGATAACAGCGATGAAAAGGATAAAGGCCAAGAATGTAAGGTCAACGCCTGTCGCAAGCGCATCCGCAGCGAGCACCTTTGTCTGCAACAGATAGTTGACAGGCAAGGTTATAACCTGTACAAATATAACGGCAATACCTAATCCCACAGCTGTCTTTACGCTCTTAGATACAGCCAAGAACGAACACATACCCAAGAAAAAGGCAAAAACCATATTGTCCACGAATACCGAACGGACAAGTAAACTAATGAAATGTTCCATAATTATATTCTAAACTGTATCAAAAATTATTTCTCCTGTAAGCTCTCGTCCTTTGCCCTCTGATACCATACGATACATGCAATAAGGATGAATGCAGCAGGTGTCATGAGCATGAGGCCATTGTTCATATATCCGGCGTCGTAAACACTCTGAGGGATTATCTGGTAGCCTAAAAGCGCGCCTGTACCAAAGAATTCACGGAAGAATGCCACAATCACAAGTATCATCGCATAACCGAGTCCATTACCGATACCGTCAAGGAATGAAGGCCATGGTTTGTTCTGCATGGCAAAAGCCTCAAGACGTCCCATAAGGATACAGTTGGTAATGATAAGACCGATATAAACCGACAACTGCACGCTTACATCGTATGCATATGCCTTGAGCACCTCACTTACAAGTGTCACAAGAGCAGCAACTACCACCAACTGAACAATGATACGTATACGGTTGGGGATTGTGTTACGGATAAGTGATATGATAACATTTGCCATAGCCACGATTATTGTCACCGAAAGACCCATCACTATGGCTGGTTCCAGCTTGTTTGTAACGGCAAGCGCCGAACAGATACCGAGTACCTGCACGGTTACCGGATTATCCTTGAAAAGAGGAGCTGTCAATGCCTCTTTATTCTTTTTTGAAAGTCCCATATATATTCTCCTCCATTATTTTTTTAAGGGTTCAACATTGGCTTTATTGTTGTTTGGGTCAGCAGGAACTACTTCCGTAGCAACATTGCCGCCGGATTCCGGACCGGGAGCAGCAGCAGGCAAAACTTCTGTTGCCGGTTTCAATGGTGAAGCCAATTCCTGAATGTCATTATTCACCTTTTTTAAATAAGCCTTATACTGGTTCAATGTCTCTGCAAGCATAAGGTCAACACCATTACAGGTAATTGTCGCACCTGAGACAGCATCTACCTGATAATTCTCTAAACCTTTCTCCACTTTCTTCTTTACACTGAGAGCAATCTCACCATTTTCATTGAAGATTTTCTTTCCCTTGAAGCGTTTCTGGAACTTGTCACTGGCAATTTCTGCACCAAGACCAGGAGTCTCACTTGCATGAGAGAAATATACACCATATACTGTGTTCATATCATCATCAAGAGCCAAATAGCCCCAAATGCCACCCCAGAGACCATTGCCAACCATTGGGATAATATACTTGGTCTTACCGTCGACCTTCGCTACGTAAAGAGGAAGTTTGTCATCGGTAATCTGGTCATTAGGAACATCAAAACCACCTTTCTTTTCGAGGAGTTTTCCCTTGCTGTTGATGATATATTCGCGGAATTCCTTCTCGTCACCCTTGAACACTTCTTCATACTTTGCTGCAGGATCTGCCTCGTTCTTGATGCCGAGTGATGCCAGAATCTGCTTTTTCTTGTCAAGCTTGATGTTTGCATCCTGAGTCGGTTTCAATGCTGATGAAACTCCTGCCAAAAGGAATGCTACGATTACAACCAATACTATCGAGTAGAGGATTGCATACACGTCACTGTTTGTGTTGATGCCCTTCTTCTCTTCCTTAACAGCCTCGAACTCCGAAGCTCCGGCCTTACAAAGAGGACATACGCCGGGTGCACTACTGCCTTCGTGCACATATCCGCAAACTTTACAAACGAATTTCTTTGCTGCCATATCCTATCAGTTCTTTTTTGTTAGACGTTTAGCGCGGGCATTGATATTTGACTGCACTACGCAATAATCGATAAATGGTGCTGTCACGTTCATGAGCAGAATCGCGAGCATCATACCTTCGGGATAACCGGGGTTGAGGACACGTATAAGTATCGCCATTGCACCGATTCCCAGACCATAGATGTACTTACCGGTCTCGGTACGTGCCGATGTGACAGGGTCTGTCGCCATAAATACTGCACCAAAGCAGAAACCACCGAGAACCAAATGTTGCCATGCAGGAATCTGTGCTACCGGATTGTCGGGAAGTGTATGCTGGAAAAGCACTGACATAAGGATACCGCCTGCAAACACGCTGAACATGGTCTTCCAGCTTGCAACACCTGTATAAAGAAGAATTACAGCACCTATTGCAATTGCAATGACACTTGTCTCACCTATTGAACCCGGCATAAAACCGAACAACATGTCATTTGTTGTAAGCACATCGGCAGATGCACCTACGAGAGGTACATTGTTTGCAGCATGCTGAAGCGCTGTAGCACATGTATATCCGTCAACCGTAACATCAGCACCAAAGCCCATTACAGATTCTGTAGCCACCCATACTCCGTCACCTGAGATAACAGACGGATAAGCGAAGAATATGAACGCACGGGCAATCAAAGCCACATTGACAATATTCATACCTGTGCCGCCGAACACCTCTTTAGCGAAGATTACAGCAAATGCTGTCGCTACAGCAAGCACCCACAGAGGACATCCTACAGGAACAATCATAGGAATAATCATACCTGAAACGAGGAAGCCTTCGTGTATCTCCTCCTTCTTCCACTGCGCTACGGTAAACTCGATACCGAGACCCACCACGTATGAAACGACAATCTTAGGCAATGTTACCATAAGACCGAAGAGGAACATACTGAACCATGATGTCGTATCGGCCACTCCTGCGGCAATGGCATTCTGAAGACCGATGTTGTACATTCCCACCAGCAGTGCCGGCATGAGTGCGATGACAACGATTGACATGATGCGCTTGCTGTCAATGGCATCATGGATGTTCACACCGTTCTTTGCAGTATCGTTCGGCACGAACAGGAATGTCTCAAAACCGTCAAAGAGAGAACGGAAAGCATGAAGTTTGCCCCCCTCCTCAAATTTAGGTTTAATCTTATTTAGATAATTTCTCAAGAATTTCATATGATTATATTTTATTTTGCATTAAAATCAAGATTCTTTCATCAGCACATCTCTGCACGCAACTTATCCAAGCCCTCACGCACGATACGCTGCAGTTCAAGCTTAGATGAATCCACGAACTCGCAGAGAGCGAAATCCTCGGGAGCCACCTCGTAGATACCGAGCTGTTCCATCTTGTCGATGTTGCCTGTTATGATTGCCTTGATGAGATATTCAGGATAAATGTCCATAGGGAACACCTTGTCGTACTCGTTGGACATAATCATATGACGCTCACCACCCTTGATACGAGCATCGATTGCATACTTGCGCTTAGGAGAGAGCCAGCTGAAATAGCTGCGGCTGGTGCTATACATAGAGAAACGCGGCATAGCCCAACCCAACATCTCGTCACCACCCATAATCTCAGGGATAACAGTGATTTCATTGGAGAAAGCACCAAGGAAGCCCTCTGTTGTAGTCACCTTACCGGTAAGCACGTTGCCGTCAATGACACGGAGCTCGTACTTGTCGTCGAGACGACCGGAGAGAAGGTTAGTGATCTGTGCACCAAGGAGAGCCGAACTGTATGCAGGGTTCTTCACCTCGCTTCCCACGAGAGCTATTGTACGTGTAAAGTCTATCTTACCTCTGTTAAACAGACGTCCAATGAAGATCACCTCTTCGGCACCGATTGTCCATACAATCTCGCCCTTGTTGACAGGCTGCGTTTTGTTTATCTGTACACCCACATTTCCTGCCGGATGCGGACCACTGAAGATTGTAGTCTTTACATTCTTAGCCACATTGAGTGCTGTAGACTTCTGGTCATCACGGATGCCCAAGCATACCGGAGCAATGCGTGATAGTGCATCAAGACCAGTCTGGAAATCCTCCTCATTACCTTTGAGAGCCACTTCGAAATCAACAGCCAAAGGCTTTGAATCGAATGCTGACACGAAGATTGTACGGGGAGCATCACCGGGAGTTGCAATCACGTCATAAGGGCGCTGGCGTATGAAGCCGAAAAGGCCTGCCTTCAACAGGTCTGCCTTCACCTCTTCAGCAGAAAGCGAAAGCACATCCTTTGCCTTGTACTCCACCGACTCGAACTTACCGTCCGATTCTACGACGATACTCAGTACACGTCTTCTCTCACCGCGGTTTACCGCTACAACCTTTCCGCTCACCGGCGAAACGAATTGAATCTCAGGATTCTCCTTATCAAAGAACAAAGGATCACCGGCCTTTACCACATCCTCAGGTTTAACAACAACCTTGGGAGTAACACGGGTAAAATCGGCAGGCATCAAAGCGTAAAGCTTTGCCGGTTCTATTGAGACAAACTCAGCAGCCGGAGCACCTTTCAGATTGATATCCAATCCTTTAGAAATTTTTACTACTCTGTGCATATAATTTGGGTTACGTTAATACATTATCCGTTACAAATTTAGAGAAAAATTTCCGTATTATTAAGCAGTTGATTTAAATTATTTTAATAATTTTCAATATTAATATAGAAAAAGCAACCGGAAACAGGCCATAAAGCATTAAACGAACGTAAACAAGGAGATGAATTAGAGATTGTTTTGGAATTTTAGAATTTTGCCACGCACCTATTCAAAGATGCCGATAACACGCGCCAAGCAAGGTTGCCCGAAGCCATAAAGGGCATGCGCAAGTGATAGATTATGAAAAACGGCCACCATTCCGGGTCAGTAGCAAAAAGGTGTGGGTCAGCAAAATATTTGCAGTAGTTATGAAAAAGAGATCCCTCGTCGCTGCATAAGCTGCTGAAGCAGCACTCCTCGGGGAACCTAAAGGTTCCTTCGTCGCAACCAACGCTCATTCGCGTCGGCGGGAAATATAGGATATCGCCAAATAAATTTGCAGTTTTTTTGATGTTTATTGATAAATAAAATCAG
>JAFQEZ010000056.1 GCA_017398805.1 Bacteroidaceae bacterium
CTTCTTTCTTCTTTCTCCTTTATCCTTTTTCCTTTCTCCTTTCTCATTTCTCATTTTTCATTTTCTACTTCTGTTGGTCAGTTTTATAAAAAATTACACCTTTAAATTCTTTGTTCACGTTTTTAATTTATATCTTCGCATATATTTGGAATGGGCATGAACTTTTGTGCTCTATTTTTTATTTAGACTTTAACCGAACTAAATCAATAATATCATGAAGACACGTTTAGAGCATGATTCTTTAGGCGAGATTCAGGTCCCTGCCGATGCGTATTATGGCGTACAGACTTTGCGCGCAATGGTGAATTTTAAGGACATAAGCGGTATCACTATCAGTGACCATCCTTATTATGTCAAGGCTTTGGCTATGGTGAAGTGGGCTGCTGCGCATGCTAATGTCTCTTTGGGCACTCTTGACGAGGAGATTGGATCTGCCATAAAGAAGGCTTGTGAAGAGATTATGGAGGGTGCTCTTGTGGACCAGTTCCCGGTTGACCTTATCCAGGGCGGTGCAGGTACTTCTACCAACATGAATATAAATGAAGTGGTGGCAAACCGTGCACTTGAGATTATGGGCCATAACAAGGGTGAGTATGAATATTGTCATCCTAATGACCATGTAAACCTTTCGCAGTCTACCAATGATGCTTATCCTACATCGTTCAAACTTTGCTTCATTCTGCATAATGAGGACCTTGTACGTGAATTGAAGAACCTTATCAAGTCTTTCCGTGTTAAGGGTAAGGAGTTCGACAAGATTATTAAAATGGGTCGTACACAGCTTCAGGATGCTGTTCCTATGACTTTAGGTCAGGAGTTCGAGGCTTTTGCTGTTACTCTTGAGGAGGAGGTTAGCCGTTTGAATGAGATGGCACGTCTGTTCCTTGAGGTGAATATGGGTGCTACAGCTATCGGTACAGGTATCAATACCGAGCCCGGTTATGCTCAGGCTTGTGTCGATGCTCTCCGTGCAATATCAGGTAAACCATTTGTGCTTGCAGGAAACCTTGTCGAGGCGACACCTGATGCAGGTTCTTCTGTTATGTACTCTTCGGCCCTCAAACGTTTGGCAGTAAAGCTTTCAAAGATATGTAATGACTTGCGTCTCCTTTCAAGCGGTCCTCGTTGTGGCTTGAACGAGATTAATCTTCCACCAATGCAGCCGGGTTCAAGTATCATGCCGGGCAAGGTGAATCCTGTCATTCCTGAGGTTGTGAACCAGATTTGTTTCCGTGTAATAGGTAATGACCTTACTGTAACTTTTGCAGCCGAGGCCGGTCAGTTACAGCTGAATGTGATGGAGCCTGTTATGGTACATGCCATAATTTCTTCAATCAGAATGTTGCTGCGTGGTATGACACGTCTGCGTGTACTTTGTGTTGACGGCATTACTGCCAACGAGGGACATTGCAAGGAACTTGTTTTGGGCAGTATCGGTATTGTTACAGCTCTTAATCCTGTCCTTGGCTATGAGAACAGTGCCAAGATTGCCAAGCGTGCTCTCAAGGAGAATCGCAGTGTATATGATCTTGTTCTTGAGGAGAAGATGCTTTCCAAGGAGGAACTTGATGAATTGTTGCGTCCTGAGAATATGATTGCTCCGCACAAGATGCCGCACAAGAAGTTCTGATATTGGAATTTTACATACATAAAAGAGGTTCACCATGGTGAACCTCTTTTATGTATTGCGTTTTTGTTTATTTCCCGAATGGAAGAACTCTAATCCACACTTCTTTAATCCAGCTTTCGTCATCGTTTCCGTTAAGGTTATATTCCAGATAGAGAATATTGGGGTTCTTTTCATTGAAACGGTATTTCAGGTTTGAGATTGTGTTGTTAAGGCTATTGTCGAGATAGTGCTTGTTTATGTATTCAATGTATCCGTTTTCGCTGCCAATGACAATGTCGCCCTCGTGTGTTATGAAAGAGAATGTACTGGTTTTTGCTTCGGCCTCGGGCGACTGTTTGAATGGCATGTTCATGCCCATCATTACGTAGTACTTCTTGTCGGCAGTGATTGCCTTGTATATCTGATGACCGATGTAGGTGGTTTCTCCATCTTCCATAGTAATCTCTTCGGCATATTGCCAAACTCCCAAGAGTGGTTTAATCTTTAAATCTTCATTACCTTGTTGTGCACTTGCCGTTGTAATGCCCAATAGTATAAAGGCAAAAATGAACATGATCTTTTTCATAGTGGTAGATGTTAAAGATTATGATTGTTGTATGTCGGGTGCAATTTAAGAAAAAAACGGGAAAAAAGGACTTTTTTGCATTTTTTTTTTGCTTCGTGACTTTTTCTTTGTCTCTTATTGGCAATATTTTCAGTATCTTCGCGCCCGGATTTACCGTTATATGCAGTATGAAGTATCTTTACATCGTCTTAGGAACTCTCTCTCTGGCTTTGGGTATAATAGGCATTTTCTTGCCTGTGTTGCCTACAACACCGTTTCTGTTGTTGACTGCAGCGCTCTATCTGCGTAGTTCCGACCGTTTGTATTGTTGGCTCATGTCGCATCGTCATCTTGGTCCTTACATAAAGAATTTTCAGGAGAATAAGGCTATTCCTTTACGTGTGAAGGTTATTTCTGTGAGTATGGTGTGGGTGACATTGCTCTATTGTGCCATTTTTGTCGTCGAAGTGTGGTGGATGAGGGTTATGTTCATTTCCATTGCGATAGGTGTCACGTTGCATATACTTCACTACAAGACACTTAGGAAAGAGTACAGAGAACAGAGTACAGATAACAGAGTACAGATGCCGTAGGGGCAGACCGATGTGTCTGCCCAAAAAGTTGAAAGTGCAAAGATGAAAGTTGCTCTCGCAACTTCGACGACACCGGCAGCAATAGGTCGCAGGTCGCGTGGCATGGTCACGCCCTGCGGGTTGCGATTAGACGGTGTTGTCAAAGTGCAAAGTGGAAAGTTAATTGAGATTTTTCGCTTTGCTCAAAATGACAGCATCGCGGTTTGTGCAAAGTAGGGGCATCCCTTGTGGGTGCCCGAACGATGCTTAATGAGATTTCTCAGTCGCGCTGCTTCTTCGAAATGACAAGTTCGCGGCTTAAGTACAGAGAACAGAGTACAGAGAACAGATAAAAGATAAAAGATAAAAGAGTGGGGGAGTATTTATCTATTTACATATACGACAAATGACGGCAACCTTGCCGTCATTTGTCATATAAAAGGTTATGTTAGAACATCTTTTCGGGATAAACACCTGCTTCGCCGAGTTTCTTGAACTTCTCGACAACTTCGGGGCGGTCCTCCGGATATGTAACACCGAACCACTTTGATGTTGTGTCAAGAACCTCGCATGTTGCTGTACCGTCCTTGATGAGCTTATCTACCATGAGAGGGATGAAGAACTCGCTCTTGAGGTTTTCCATGTTCTTGGGGTCAGAAAGGAATGTCTTGAAGTACTCCTCGCTGTGCTGGAAGTAGTCAGGTGTGAAACCCCAGAAGTTCATTGATACCGGAGTGGTGTCAGGGATAGCTACCCACTCGTCATTCTCGTCAAGGTATTTTACGACACCGTCAAAGCGCTGTATCTTTGTGCGCTCCACAACGCTTGTAAGGTGGTTGTTCTCGTCATTCTCGCATACGCCACGGCTTACGGTACCGCTCTCTGAGAGAGTATTGCCCACGCGGAATCCAACCATTGCGTATTTGCCTGTGCTTCCCTCCGGCAGGTTGCTGAGCCACTTGCCCATTACCTGGAATGCGTCGCGATCGTAGAAGTCGTCACAGTTGAGTACAGCAAAAGGTTCGTTAATGGCATTCTTACCCATCATTACAGCATGGTTTGTACCCCATGGCTTTGTACGGTCTGCCGGGCATGTAAAGCCTTCAGGCAGTGCATCAAGTGCCTGGAATACGAGCTCACATGGGATGTGACCTTCATATTTTGTCAATACGATACGGCGGAAATCCTCTTCAAAATCCTTGCGGATAACGAATACCAACTTGCCGAATCCTGCATTGATTGCATCATAGATAGAGTAGTCCATGATGGTTTCACCGTGAGGACCGAGTGTGTCAAGCTGTTTCAAACCGCCGTAACGGCTTCCCATACCTGCTGCCAGGAGAAATAGTGTTGGTTTCATGTTTGTAAAATTTAGTGTTGGTTATAATGTTTTTTGTTCTTCTCTTCATGAGGCATATGCATGCCATTTTCAAAGGTAATGTTTAATTATTTAAAATCAGCAAACAAATGCATTTATTTTTCTAAAAAAAGGCATTAAGCTGTTTAAATCCCTAAAAAATGGCGATATAAATTAACTTTAGCCCAATATAAGTTTAACCAAATGGGGAATTTGTCGTCCCGACAGAGTGTATCAAACCAACGGCCGACTTAAAGCCGGAGGGGCTAAAGCCAAGGATCTATGTTCGTGGTTATAAGATTCTTCGTTTCACTCAGAATGACAAAACAACGTTTTGTTATCGACGAGTTTTGCAGCAACAGGTCAAACGCAGCACTCCCACCCCTCCGCCAGTAAACTGGCACCTCCCCTCAGGCAGAGGAGGAGTTTAACTTATGCCGTTTGGGTTGCGAA
>JAFQEZ010000057.1 GCA_017398805.1 Bacteroidaceae bacterium
ACACACTCACTTTACCGAATTTGGTCACTCCGGTAAGCAGTGCGAATTTGAGGTCGGCATCGGCACTCTTCAACACTCCGTAGAATGCCTTGAGGGTATCGCGGAACTCGTTCTGTAGGGAGACATTCCCGATTGCCTGAAGGATTGGTTTGTCATACTCGTCGATAAGCACCACAACACCGCGGCCGGTCTTCTCCTTTGCAGCACGTATTACGGCACGGAAACGTTGTGAAAGGCTTGTATTGCCGCTCTCTTTAGAACCATACTCCTCTTCCCACTGCCGCATGTATGTTTGAAGGATATTGTCAAGTTCTTCAGTATTGACATATCTTTCTGCATTCAAATCAAGATGCAGCACAGGATGTACAAACCAATCCTTTTCCAATTGTTCCACCGCCAATCCCTTGAACAGTTCCTTCTTTCCGGTAAAGTATGCTTCGAGCGTAGAGAGCAAAAGGCTTTTGCCGAACCTCCGCGGTCGGCTCAAGAAATATGCGCTGCCTTCTTTTACAAGCTTGTACATCAGGGCCGTCTTGTCGACATATACGCACCCTTCGTTACGCAACTTTTCGAAATTCTGTTTTCCTATCGGGTATATCATATCCAATTTTTGTATTAATCAGAGTCCGATATGACAATTTATAGTTTAAATCGGCGTGCTTGTCATCTCGACTATTCCTTAATGAAAACATTAAAGAGGTTCTGACGAACTATAGCGAGTAACGTATGTGAGAGATCTCTTGTTCAGCGGTTTAATTGAGATCCCTTGTAGCTACGTCCTGTCGGGATAACACATTCGCGGTTTGATTGAGTTTATATCGTACTCGCTGTATTTATAACAACTTTTGAATGGTTACCAATTGCACAACAGTGCATATTATCCATGCGAAGATACGAATAACTTGTGTAAAACAGAACTATTTTGCAAAGAATATATTTCAAATAATAATCAAAGGCGAAAATCAAAGGCGAAAATGCATAAAGAAAACAAATGTAGTTATGAGCAATATTGCGGATGCAAAATGCAAGATAACCATATAAGGCAAAACGTTACTTCTTCGGATACTTACTTTGCGCTCATTTACTTACAAATAAAAAAAGCCCCGGGCGATTGCTCGGGGCCATTCATTGAATATATCAAATTGACATTACTTCAACTCTGCATCAACAGGAGTCATGAATGAGCTGTCAATCTTCTTGAAACGAGTCACTTTACCCATAGCTTCGCCATGGAACTTCATACCCATGCGAGCTGCAGGAGCCGCTGACTCACCACCTTCTTCTTCAGGAATTGAATCAAGCAAGTTGGTCATATCAAGAGCAAAGGCACCATTGGTATTTGCGTAGTATGCTGAACTACCTATACCTATCAACAAGCCCTTTGGTGGGAATGTGATTACGCCGTCAGCGTAGATACCGCAGAGGCCGGCTTCCTTTGCATCCTCTTTTGTAGCACCTTGTTCGTTAGCCTGATACCAAGCCTTTGAAGTTATTTCCATAAGACCGTTGTTCTGAATGTCAAGACCTGTGCTCTGCCAACCCTCGATCCATACGCCTTCAGGGTCTGTTGCATCAATCTCAATGTAGCTGCCCTCTTTATATGAACTTGCATAAGGATACAATGGTTGCTCAGGACCGTAAGGATCTACCATACGGAAGAGACCCGGCATGTCTTTGTTCTCAAGTACCTCTACATAGTATGTCATTGGATTGTTGCCAAAGCTAGGCAGAACGATATCGTCGGTGTATTTTGCATAACCAAGTGATACCCATGGGTTCTCCTGGCCTGCCAAGTAGAACTCGAACTCTTCTGCGTAAGCATCCATAGCACTACCCTCAGCATCTAATGTGATAGCAAGTGCCACATAGTTGCCGCTCGCAGAGATAGGATATGCGTAGAAACCGCTCTCTGTAAGGGTATCGCATGGAACTGTACCGTCGAGCATGCCGCTCATAGTGGCATTGAGGTCTGCGTCTTCACCTACAACTGTCATCAGGTACTTTGTAACGTCAGCACCCTTTGTTGCAGAAATTACAGCATTGTCTACACCGTTGTTGTCAATGTAGTGACCACGGTACTGCATAGCAAGGCTGTAGTCATACTGCTTGTAACCGCTGAGCTGCATTGTCTCAACACCTTGCGCAAAGTAACCGCTCGCAGAGCTGCCAAGCTCAGTGCTTACGAAGTAGATGAGGTTCAGGCTCATTACACCGGTCTCTGGGTTAAATGAACAAGGATAGTTGTCATATGGTATGCCTGGCTGCAGTGGGTAGTGAGGCATGTCCGAAACGAATACAGGACCGTAGTTGTCGCTGTCAAGGAAGTAGTGAACACCAACCTGGCACTGGTGTGTCTCTTTGTTGTAATCAACAATCATATCTTCATTGGCACCGATAGCTGTAAGCTGTAGCAGGAACTGAGCTCTTGTCTGGTCAATCATGTGTTCTCTGTAGAGAACCTTACCGATAGGATATGAGCCAGATACATACAAAGAGAAGTTGAATGTACCATCTTCGTGTCCCTTGATTGGTGCCCACTCACCCCAAGGTGCAGGAACACCTACCTCAAACGAGTAAGAACAGTTACCATAAGGAGTTGCCAATGACTCATCGACGGCAATTGTGATGTTGTGGTAAACATCATACTCAAGTACTGCGCCATCCTTGACAGCTACAGTGTAAATGGCCGTTGTCGCGCTGTCGGCAAACTCAACTGTTTCGGGGAACTCGAATATGGTGTTTGCTAAGCTGTCAGCAGTTACAGTAATGTCAATATTTGCTGCTGCACCAGCAACGGCGCGGTTCACTGCGACATCAAATGACTTTGCGTCAAGTGCAATGTCAATCTGAGCACCATTTGTGTTTGCGAAGTAAACCTGCTCATTTACAGGATTCTCAGCAGGAGAATATTCAATCTCCTCTGTACAAGCATTGAAACCCAATGCAAGTACAGCAAGTGCTATATAACTATTTTTAAACAAATTTTTCATAATCGCGTTATTAAATGATTACTTATTATTTTAAGGCTTATACTTGCCAGAAGGGTCTGGATTCTCCCAGTCAACAAGAGCCTTGTTGTTGTTCTTCTCTGTAATAACTATACAAGTATTCATCCAAGCAGGGCGGCCGTTAGTGTTGTACTGGCGCGCAGCATCAACATTTGAACCTTCGTAACCACGTGTAACAGACATGTCAAGACGCTTGATGTCAAAGAAGGCAAGACCCTCGCCCCAAAGTTCTACACGCTTCTGGAATACGATTTCATCGATAGCCTCAACATTTGGCTTGACAATGTACTCCTTGTCGCGGAATGTTGTCATGAAATCCTCAAGGAGGGCAATTCCCTCACCTGCAGCAAGATGCTCTGCAGCCTCTGCCTCAATGAAGTACATCTCCTCAATACGCATGATTGGGTAAGATGTTGCAGAACCTACAGTATACTCCTGTGTGTTACCAGCGTTAGGACGGAACTTGATACTGGCATACTCTGGCAGGTCGGCTGCGAACTCAGCGTCAATGTAAGGAACCTTAGCCTCGAGAGCATGACCTACTGGAGCCTTGAACATCAACTTACGGAAGTCGCTGTTGCTGATACGGGCATACATTGCAGCGTCAATCATAGATGTTGCACCTGCTGCATTGTAACCGTACTGAGCCTCAGGAGACATCCAAGATGCCCAGTTCAAGATACCGGACTTGACAACATCATCCTCTTTCATTGTTGTGGCTGCCCACATCCATGGTGTAGGGTCGTTGAAACCTGCAGTTGTGCTCAAGCACTGCTCCTGAGTCATTACTCTACCGGTGTTGTTGTCGATAGCAAGACGAGCGTACTTCTTTGCATTCTCATAGTCGCCCAACCACATGTATGCACGTGCCTTCAGACCGTAAACAGCATCAAGATGTGGGAGAACCTTGTCGGCGAATGTGAGATTTCTGACGTTTATCTCTGCTGAATCAAGGTCTGCGAGTATAAACTCTGCCATCTCATCGCGGCTGACGCGTGGGTTGTTGCGCGCACCATCCTCGGTAATATTCTCATCAACAATGGGTATTGTAAGGCTCTTTACATTGTTACCTGCATCATTGATAGTGTCGGTAACCTCATTGGGGAGGAACTCATACATCTGTGCCATGTCAAGGTATGCAAGCGCACGGTAAGCCTGAGCTGCACCCAACATGCCAATCTGATTTTCGGTAGCAGTTGTCTTGTCGATACTGCGGATTACATTGTTGGCTGTCTGGACAAACTTCCAGTAGTAGTTCCAGATGTACTGTGTGCGTGCACTGTTCTCGCCCTGGCCCTGGTTGAGTGCCCATGATGAGTACCAGTCATAACCTGTTGCGACAACAGTCATATCACCAGTCATGACGTCACGGATATGCATCTGTGAGCCATAACCCCACTCATAGTGGTTGCCTGCTACAGTCTCAAAATCGTTCAAGAATGCAGGCATAGCCCATAGCAAAGCCTCGCTTGCCTTCTCAGAAGCCGTTACCTGGTCTTGAGTGGCAGCATTTGTAGGGAATGTCTCATCGATACAGCTTGTTGTTGTGAACAATGAAGCCGCACAGAACATTCCTGCAAACAATTTAGTTATATTAGTCTTCATAATATTCTCTGTTTGTTTTATTTAGAATGTTAATGTTACACCACCTGATACAGTGCGGATAGGAGCATAGTATGAACCTGTAGCAGAACCTGTGATGCTCTGGCGTGGGTCAAGACCCTGACGCTTTGACCATACCCAAATGTTGTCTGCAGCAACGTAGAAACGGAGTCTCTCAATGCCAACCTTCTTCGTAATCATCTTAGGCAATGTGTAACCGAAGTTGATGTTGTTGAGGCTCAGGTAAGAAGCGTCTGTCAGGAAACGGCTTGATGTAGCTACAGAATACTCATCGCCGAACTGTAGTCTTGGAATGTTAGTGTTGTTGTCTGCAGTCCAAGACTTGAGAATGTCTGCGTGGAAATTTGAGCCCTTAGAGTTTGCATAAGGTGATGCCATCAGACCTGCATAGTCACTGTCATATACCTGACCGCCAATCTGGAACGAGAAGTCAACAGAGAGGTCGAATCCCTTCCATGCGAATGATGTACCGAAACCACCGTATGCATCGGGGAGTGCAGTACCACAGAGGTAGTAGTCTGCTGAATTGTAGTCATTGGTCTTTTCTCTGCCGCTCTCAAGCAACTGTATTGGGTTGCCATCTGCATCGAGCTTAGGATTCGCGCCATCCATTACATATACAGGGTTGCCATCGGCATCAACAACGGGGCGGTCTGTAAAGTTCTTCCACCACATAGACTCACCATTCTCGTTTACACCTGCATAGTCCTTCATGTGGAATGTGTAGAGTGAGCATCCCTCGCCATAGAAGTAATTGCCACTTGTGTAACCTTCCTTGCCGTCAACCTCATATGTCTTACGCTCATCAGGGAAATAAGTGATCTCGTTCTTGTAAGATGTGAAGTTGAGGTTTACATTCCACTCGAAATCCTTGGTCTTGATTGGAGTTGCCTTCAAGTCAATCTCGATACCCTTATTTACCATGTCACCTACGTTGGCATAGTAACTTGTGTATCCGAATGAGGGGGGCAATGGGAATGAAAGCAGCATGTCAGAAGTCTTTCGCTGGAAGTAGTCGATAGAACCGCTGATACGACCCTTGAACAGGTCAAAGTCGAAACCGACGTTGAAGTTGCCCTGTGTCTCCCATGTAATACCCTTCTTGCCGAATGTTGAAGGAAGTGCGCCCGGATGTCCTACAGAGTTCTTGATATCGTAAATACTGGTGTAACGGTAGTTACCGATCTGGTCGTTACCCTGTTCACCATAAGATGCCTTGAACTTCAAGAGATCAACCCACTGAGCGTTGAAGAAGTCCTCCTTTGAGATAACCCAAGCAGCACCGGCCGACCAGAAGTCGCCCCAGCGGTTGTCCGGGTGGAAACGTGAAGATGCATCGCGGCGGTATGATGCAGAAAGATGGTATCTGCCGTCGTAATCGTACATAACACGTCCGAAGTAACCCTCGGTGTTGTAGTCGGTAATGTATGAATCACCGCCGTTGTCTGTGATAGCACCGGCCAACTCAGTATTTGTCGGGTCAAACTGGTTGTTCTTTGCTGCATAGAGATAGTAGTACTTGCTTCTGTAGTACTCGTGACCGAGCATTACAGAGATATTATTCTTACCAATCTCCTTGTCCCAATTCAAGATCTGCTGGTGGTTCCATGAGATATTGCGTGTGTGGTACTTGTAAACCATACCGTTAGAACTTGCGTATGAACCGTAGTATGGGTTTGTTGTGCTTGTCGAACGTGTCTCATCAACATTTACACCGCTTGTCCATGTGAACTTGAAATTCTTGAGGAATGTAATCTCCGCAAAACCGGTAGCGTTGAATGCATTGCCTTCAGAGTTGTTGACGTCAAGCTGGTTCGAAGAATAAGGGTTACCACCAGAAAGGAATGGGCGCTTGGTACCTGCATTTGCGCCATCACCATAATCATAACGCTTGAAACCGTTGATATCTCTCATTATATTACCCTCGCCGTCGCGAATGTAAAGAGGATAGATAGGAGCTACCTGAGTCGCGAAAGCAAAGATGTTACCGCTTGAGTTAGAAGCACCGTCCTCACCGAGTGAGTTAGAATCGAAGTGTGTGTAAGCAGTGTTAGCACCAACCTTCAACCAGTTCTTCACCTTGTAGTCAGCCTTCAGACGTGCAGCAAGACGCTCGTAGTCTGAGTTTGCAGTGATACCCTCGTTGTCGAGGTAGTTTATTGATGCATAGAATGATGACTTGTCATTACCCGCAGTGATGTTCAGGTTGTACTCCTGACGGAGGCTGTTGTCATAAGCCTCATCCATGTAGTCATCAGGTACAAGGAAGTATTCCTGACCATTGTATTTAACCTTACGGCCAAGTGTGGCGTTAGGGTTGAGCTTGCCATTTGTACCGATAAGGAACTGGCCCTCAGGTATAGTGTAGACGTTCATTCCAAGTCCAAAACCGCTTGAACTGAGCATCTCGTTGTTGGCCTTTACATAAGCATCAGCCTCGCTTGCACCATTGTTTATGAAGTAGTTGTTCAATGCTGTAAAATATGTCTCATAATACTGTGCCGGGCTCTTGATGTAGTCATAGTCCTGAGTAGCACGTGAGTTTGAACCCCACTTTGCGTCGAATGTAACGCGCGAAGAGCCACTCTGTCCCTTCTTTGTGGTAATCATGATGACACCGTTAGCACCACGAGCACCGTAGAGGGCATTAGAAGCAGCATCCTTCAACACTGTCATAGACTCAATATCCTGAGAGTTGATATTGTTCAAGTCGCCATCGTAAGGAGCACCGTCAAGAATAACGAGAGGTGCGTTACCTGCGTTGATTGAACTGATACCACGTACGCGGATTGTTGGAGTTGTTGCACCTGGCTGACCAGAAGCGTTGGTCAACTGCACACCTGCCATCTTACCGGCAAGAGCGTTTGCAGCGTTAGAAGTCTGGATCTTGCCGATCTCCTCTGACTTCACGACAGCTGCCGAACCGGTAAACTGCGATTTCTTTGCTGTACCGTATGCTGTGACGATAACCTCGTCAAGTGCAACACCGTCCTCTATGAGGACTACCTTCATCGGTTTACCCTTGAGGATGTGAACCTCCTGAGTTGCCATACCAATGTAAGTAACGCGGATTGTTGTAGCGCTGCTTGGTACATTTTCAATTGTAAAGTTACCTTCGATATCTGTCTGGGCACCCAAATTTGTGCCGAGTACATAGACAGAGGCACCGATAACTGCTTCACCATTTGAATCCGTAACCTTACCGGAAATCATTGATGACTGAGCGGCTACAGTACCAATACCTAAACAGATAAAGGTCAATAGAAATAGCACTCTTTTCATAATAATGAAATTTAAGTTAATAATAATTAAGTATTTAGGTTATTTTTCTTTTCCTATATTACGGTTTATGCAGGAAAATATAGTCGCGAAGATAAGACATTTGATAGAATATTTAAAATAAGTTAAGCACTTTTTTTCAACAGATATGTATATTTTTTATCAAATAGCCCATATTTACTCTCATTTTGACTATTTAAGCAGATTATATCAACTAACTTTATGAGAGAGAAAGCCCTATTTTCGATGCAAAATCCACAAGCATACACCAATTTCAGTGTAAAAATATCAATTTACGCAAACAAAAGGGTACGCAATACATTTTTGACAAAATGCAATGCCATCAAATATAAAACATGACATTTTGCAAGCAGCGCAAACTCCCGGCATTGTTAAACCGCATTAACAGAGAGAAAAGATGAAAGATGAAAGCGGAAAGATGAAAGAGACAATGTTGCTTGCAACATTGACAACATACGCGGCAATGAGAAAGGAGAAAGGAGAAAGGAGAAATCGGAAATGTAAAAAGCACCCTCGGGAGGCTCCCGAGGGTGAGTGATAAGCAAAAGGCAGTTATTTCTTTTTACAGCCTTTATATATAAGGTATACCACTATTGCCACTGCTATTACAGCGAATACTATGCCAATCTCACCGCTATACTCTTTAACCTTCTGCATAACAGCCTCCTCGGTATCCATACCCGGGATTGATGCCATCCAGTATCCCAAAGCGGCAAGGATGGAGTTCCACACGCCTGCACCCAATGTCGTGAAAAGGACAAAACGTCCAAGTCCCATGCGCGCCAGACCGGCAGGAATGGATATCAACTGACGTACAGCCGGCACAAGACGTCCGATAAAAGTAGACATAGCGCCATGTTTGTCGAAATACTCCTCGGCATGCTTCACCTTCGCCTCATCTATCAGACACATATGCCCGAAACGGCTGTTTGCGAACTTATATACGATGGGACGGCCAAGCCAAAGAGCCAGATAGTAGTTCACGAATGCACCTATCAACGCGCCTAATGTAGCGAAGAACACGACAAGCGCAACACTCATCTCACCGGTCACAGCAGCCTTCCATGCTGCAGGAGGCACCACAGCCTCCGACGGGAAAGGTATAAAAGAACTCTCTATGGCCATAAACAGGGTTACGGTCCAGTAGTTAAGGTGCTCAAGACAAAATTGTATCAATGATTCCATTTACAAAATTACTTCATGTTTGTATTATATAATTTATCTCCTGCGACATATAAGACGAGCGACTTCCCCCACCACAAGCACCGGTGATGTCGCAAACAGAATTATCAGCCATGTTCCTACCGGCAAAGGTTCTACATTGAACATTGTACCTCCAAAAGTAACAATAAGCACCTGCCCGAACAATATAAAAAGAAGCACCAACAGGAAAATTCTGTCCTTAAGAATACCCTTGAATGCAGACTCTCCCGTCATGTAAGCCTTTGCATTGAACATATTCCAGAACTGCAACATAACAAATATCGTGAAGAATTCCGACTGCTCCGACAAAGAGAGCCTGCCATCTGAATTGAACACAAAGAGCAGTACAATCTGTATAAACATGAACAATACGCCTACAATCCCGATATTCTTTGTCATAGAGGGAGTTATGATAAAATCACCGTTCTCGCCACTCTTTCTGGGGCGTTCCTTCATGACATTCCAATTCGGAGACAAAGAGGCCAATGCAGCGGCTGCGAAGGTATCCATAATAAGGTTCACCCAAAGCATCTGTGTTATCGTAAGCGGAGATGAAGTACCTATGAGCGATCCGAGCATTACAATTAGGCATGCCGCTACGTTTATCGTCAGCTGAAACAGGAGAAAACGCTGGATATTCTTATAAAGAGAACGTCCCCACATTACGGCACGGGTAATGCTGGCAAACGAATTGTCGATAATGGTTATATCGCTGGCCTCTTTGGCTACAGAAGTTCCGTCACCCATAGAAAGACCCACCTGGGCTGCCTTGAGGGCAGGAGCATCATTTGTACCATCTCCGGTAACACCCACTACTGCATTCTGTTGTTGCAGAAGATTGACCAGCCTTTGTTTATCCATAGGACGTGCACGGCACATAATCTTGAGTGTCAGCACACGTTTCAGTGCCTCTTCGTCACTCAGTGCCTCGAACTCAGGGCCGGTTATTATGGCATCATCGGGAGTATTCTCATCCACTATGCCAATCTGACGACCGATCTCACGGGCTGTACCAGGAGTATCGCCTGTTACAATCTTCACTTCGATACCTGCCTCCATACACTTCTTCACAGCCTCGGGAACATCGGCACGTACAGGATCCGATATAGCTACATAACCCACAAAGGTGAGGTCGTCAAGAGTAAGGAATCCATTGGCATAGGGAGCAGGATTCTCTCCCTTCTCAATTACCTTATATGCAAAGCCTAAGGTACGCATTGCCATTGACTGATATTCAAGAAGTCTCTTCTCGATTTCTGTGCGTTTGCCTTCCATCGGAGATATGCCATCGGCTGCCATCACATTCTCGCACAGTCCCATGACAATCTCAGGAGCACCCTTCACATAGATTACCCTCTTGCCAAGAAGAGGAGAATCGATGACCGTAGCCATATACTTGCGTTCGGTAGAGAATGTAAGCTGGCTCACCACATAATCCTCATCACGATACTCCTCATAGTCGATACCTTGGTTGTTGAGCCACAGAAGAAGGGCTGCCTCAGTTGGATTGCCAATAGTCTTCACTTCGCCGTTGTCACGGTTCAGGTTCGCTGTAGAGTTTATTGAAATCCCCTCCTTGACGATACAACTTGCCTCATCATCACCGAGCACGCCATCAACCGCCGCAAAATTTGCCTCATACACCTGCATCATGTTCTGCGTCAGCGTTCCCGTCTTATCGGTACATATGACCGTTATCGCGCCCATGGTCTCGCATGCATGCATCTTGCGCACAAGACTCTGCGCTTTCAGCATCCTGTTCATATTAAGGGCAAGACTCAAAGTCACCGACATCGGCAAACCCTCGGGAACAGAAACCACGATAAGAGTAACTGATATCATGAAGTTATTCAGGAGTTCGGACATAACCGACATCATGTCGAAGCTGTGAACGGAAAAGAGGTACTTGGTTGTAAGCAACACAAAAGTCAAAGCAGCAGCAACATAGCCGAACTTGCTTATAAGCCCTGCAAGGCGTTTGAGTTGCACCTGAAGAGGCGTCTCGAGTTTATTGTCAATGAGAGCACCTTCATTCACCTTGCCATATTCAGTAGAATCGCCCACAAGGTCTACAATCATAATGCCATGTCCCTCAACAACTGTCGTACTGCGCAGAACCCTGTTCGAAGGATATGTTGCCTCACTGTCAAAATCGGCCTCGACAATGGTTTTTGAGACAACCGGTTCACCTGTAAGCGTCGACTCATTGACCTGCATGGAGTGAGAATCTACAAGATATCCGTCGGCAGGAATCTCATCGCCGGCATTGAGAATAACAGCATCACCCACCACGATCTCCTTACGTGGCACTTCCTGTACTCTGCCGTCGCGTATGACCGTCACCATGACATCGTCATTGACCGCATTGAGCTGATCGAACTCTTTTGCAGCCCTCACCTCGAAAAAGAAGCCAACGGTACTTGCCAGGATAATGGCAAAAAGAATGCCTATCGGCTCCAGGAAAGCCGAGAAGCCTTCGTTGGCGGCACCCCAGCAATGAATACCGGATATTATCATTGAGAGAACCCATGCGATTATCAGAATCCTGATTATGGGGTCTTCGAATTTTTCAAGATATAGTTTCCACAACGATGTCTTTTCAGGAGGCGTCAACACATTCTCGCCATGCATGCTGCGGCTCTCCACAACCTGTTCTCCTGTCAATCCTTTTATTTTCTCACGAGACATATTTATATTCAGTTTAGAAGCTGTTTAAATTTCCAATAAAAGTTTTTCGTATATCATCACCTAAAATACCGGACAAATAAACCAACATCTTGTTACCGTAATATTTCATTAATCATTTTTAACACAATTGCATCCAAAAAGGTCCAATCTGTTTGCACGCGCCTCATCAAGTGTGCGCATAGCTGCGCCCTCTTTTACAGCATTTGCATCACGTAGATTCTGCTGTTCTGCAACTATCGCTGCAACAAAGGCATCACAACGTTCCTTGCCGCCGAGAAGTTCTGCCGCCACAAGTACGTTCTGCGAAACGTCCTTTACATGTACCACTGGTGCATCGTATACCGGTGCAATCTTCAACGCCGTATGCAGTGGACTTGTTGTCGCTCCCGCTATCATCACAGGGATAGAGAGACCTGCAGCCTTCATCTCCTTCACGACAGTTATCATCTCATCGAGCGACGGTGTTATAAGTCCACTCAGAATCACTATATCGGCCTTCTTATCTATCGCCTCCGCCACAATCCTATCGGCAGGAACCATCACACCAAGGTCAATAACCTCATAGCCGTTGCATCCCATGACCACACCCGCGATATTCTTGCCGATGTCATGCACATCACCTTTTACCGTGGCGGTGATTATTCTGCCTGCCGATGCAGCACGTGCACTGTTCTCGCTCTCGATAAGCGGCTGAAGTATCGCAACCGCCTGCTTCATTGTACGTGCACTCTTGACTACCTGGGGAAGAAACAGCTTGCCTGCACCGAAAAGTTCACCGACATGGCCCATTCCGTCCATGAGAGGACCTCCGATGACATCGACAGCCGTACCATATTTTGCGACAGCCTCATCAAGGTCAACTTCAAGATAATCACCGATACCCTTGACCAACGCCATTTTCAAACGATCCTCCACACTACCCTCGCGCCATATCTCCGCATAACTTTGCCGGACATCGGAACTTTTCTCCTTCATCTTGGCAGCAAGAGCAATAAGACGATCTGTTGCATCCGCACTACGGTTGAACAGGACATCCTCCATAACCTCACGGAGTTCACATGGAATTTCATCATACTGCACCGATGTCTGCGGATTCACGATACCCATATCCATTCCTGCAGCTATCGCATGGTAAAGGAACACCGCATGCAAAGCCTCGCGAACATAGTTGTTGCCGCGGAAAGAGAATGAAAGGTTGCTCACTCCGCCACTTATATGCGCACCCGGAAGATTCTCCTTTATCCATGCGCAGGCACGTATGAAGTCAACTCCATAAGCGGCATGTTCCTCGATTCCGGTCGCTATCGCAAGTATATTAGGGTCGAATATTATATCATAAGGTGCAAAGCCCACCTCCCTGGTCAACAAATCATATGCACGTCCGCACACCTCGATCTTGCGTTCGAATGTTGTTGCCTGTCCATCCTCGTCGAATGCCATGACAACCACTGCTGCACCGAGGGCCTTAGCTTCGCGTGCATGGGCGAGGAACTGTCCTTCTCCCTCTTTAAGTGAAATGGAGTTCACTATCGAACGGCCTTGTGTACATTTCAAGCCTTCTTTGATGACTTCCCAATCGGACGAGTCTATCATCAACGGCACACGGGCTATTTCAGGTTCTCCTGCGAGCATATTCAAGAATGTCTTCATCTCTTCACGGGCATCGAGCAGACCATCATCCATATTCACATCTATCACCTGTGCGCCATCCTCTACCTGCTTGCGTGCAATGGAAAGTGCCTCGGTATAGTTCTTCTCGTTTATAAGACGAAGGAACTTGCGCGATCCTGCCACATTACAACGCTCTCCCACATTTATGAAGTTCTTCTCGGGATTCACCACAAGGCGTTCAAGTCCAGAGAGCCACATCTCCTGCGGACGCCCAGCCGGGATATGCGGTTTCGCCCCATCGACCAGAGCCGGGAACAGAGCTATGAAACCATCATCGGTGCCACAGCATCCGCCAACGATGTTCACAAGTCCTTCATCTACATACTCCTTTATTATGGCAGCCATTTCGGCAGGTGTCTGGTCGTAACCGCCAAGTTCATTGGGCAATCCTGCATTCGGATAGACACTTACATAATAAGGAGAAATTTCGCCCAGGCGCTTGAGGAACGGTTTCATTTCCCTTGCACCGAACGAGCAGTTAAGACCTACCGAGAGCAGTTTTCTGCCCGACAGCGAAGCGAGCACACCTTCCAGCGTCTGTCCCGAAAGGATACGTCCTTGAGTATCGGCAACTGTAAATGAGAGCATCAGCGGAACTTCGCGTCCGGCAGTTACCATAGCCTCATCAGCGGCGCACAGTGCTGCCTTGGCATTGAGAGTATCGAAGATTGTCTCACACAACAGAGCATCCACACCGCCCTCAATCAAAGCCATCATCTGCTCCTTGTAAGCAGCGACAAGCATGTCGAATGTCACATTGCGATATGCAGGATTCTCCACATCGGGGCTCATGGAGCATGTACGTCCTGTAGGGCCTACCGATCCTGCCACATATCGTGGCTTGTCGGGAGTCGAATATCTGTCGGCGACTTCACGGGCAAGCGAAGCAGCCCTGCGATTGATTTCGGCACAGAGATGTGCACAGCCATATTCTGCCTGCGACACCGCATTGGCATTGAATGTACAGGTCTCAATTATATCGGCACCGGCTGCAAGATACTTTGTATGTATTTCGCGTATAACATCGGGACGGGTCAACACCAAAAGGTCATTGTTATCTTTCAGTTGCACATCATGACCGGCGAGGATCGTTCCCCGGAACGCCTCTTCGTCCAATGCGTACTTCTGTATCATGGTACCCATAGCACCGTCGAGCACCAATATTCTCTCCTTAATTGAATCTTCGAGTTTCATTTTTATTATTCCGCCCTTACAATAAAGGGCTTTAAAGCCTTTACCCAATCCAGATAGAGAGAGCAAAGGCCATTATTCAATAGTGTCGTCTTATGCGGTCCATTTCGCGTTTGTCGTCACGCTCCTTTATGGACTCGCGTTTGTCATATTCATGTTTACCTCTTGCAAGGGCTATCACAAGTTTGGCAAGTCCCTTCTCGTTTATGAAGAGCCTCATCGGCACGATAGTAAAACCGGGATTCTTCACAGCCTGCTTCAGTTTGCGGAGTTCTTTCCGCTCCAGAAGCAGTTTCCGGTCACGCCTTGCCGCATGGTTGTTGTATGATCCGTAGAAATACTCGGCCACATGCATGTTCTTCACCCACAGTTCTTCGTTTATGAATGTGCAGTATGTATCCACAAGGCTTGCCTTTGACTGGCGAATCGATTTGATTTCGGTACCGGTGAGGACAATGCCTGCAGTGTATGTCTCCGTCACGATATAATCGAACGAAGCCCTGCGGTTCTTTATATTTATGTTCGGGACCTTTTTATCCATAGAAATCAGAAATGTCACTTTATAGGGTTGGCAATGTTGCCACCTACGATGTTCACCTTCTTTATAGAACCGTCCTCCTCACGATCAAAGAAAATCCTCGTCTTTAGAGAATCCATATCCGCGACACTGTTCTTCTGATCTTCGGTAAAGAAATCAGCCACATTGGAAAGGTCGAAGGTGAGCAGCCTTGTGGTTGTCGCATTACCAACACGGTTTGCATCAGCACGCAGGTCGAGTTCCACACAACCGTCCTTGACATCACGAACGCTCATAGCGAAATCCGCACCGTCCCTGAGACCGAAATAAGAGATATTCATGTTCAGACGGTTTTTCCATATCCAGATAGGCTGGGCATATCTGTCGTGAAATTCATACTGATGAAGTTTGTTGAAAGGTGTCGAATAACGGACGGTATCAACACTCTCCTTTGAAGATAGGGAAAGCGTCGGTATAACCTCAACCAGCTGATGTACTGTCACCTGCGGTTTCTTCATTGTAGCATAGTCGAAATAGTAACGCAGAATCATATGGGCACGGTCACCTGTCTGCAGGCCATAATCGGCAATATTGGATACCATAACAGCAGAATCGCTGAATTCGGGAGAGAGCGTACTCTTGTTCACCGTATAAATGCTGCTGTAGAACTGTTCAACTGTATATTCCTGCTCTGCAGGCTCACAAGAAGCGAGGAACAGGGTTGCGGTCATCACAAGCACAGCATCAAAAACTCTTTTCATATATTTAATATTATATTTATTGTTTATATAGATAATAGATTTAAAAAAATAATCAGCCGCAAAGATACGAATAATTTGGCAAACGGACGCACTCAACCGGCATTTATCGGTGCCTGTTATGTTTTTTTATGAACGGGAACGGAATAAGGAGAAAAAATTTTTGCTTTGGAGATTATTTTTACTAATTTCGCAGATTGAAAGAGAATATGTTTCACATTTTAAACATACAACAATTATGGTTTATTCACACGAAGTAGAAAACATGTGTGTTGTAAAGAAGGGTCCTAACCACGGTCCTGCTCCAATCCCTGAAGAGGGTAAGTGGATCAAGGCTAAGGAGGTTGCTGACATCTCAGGCTTTACACACGGTATCGGTTGGTGCGCTCCTCAGCAGGGTGCGTGCAAGCTCTCATTGAACATCAAGAACGGTATCATCCAGGAGGCTCTTGTTGAGACTATCGGTTGTTCAGGTATGACACACTCAGCAGCCATGGCTTCTGAGATTCTCCCCGGCAAGACAATCCTTGAGGCTCTCAACACTGACCTTGTTTGCGACGCTATCAACACTGCAATGCGCGAGCTCTTCCTGCAGATTGTTTACGGCCGCAGCCAGTCAGCTTTCTCTGAGGGTGGCTTGATCATCGGTGCAGGTCTTGAGGACTTGGGTAAGGGTCTCCGCAGCCAGACAGGTACTCTCTACGGTACTTTGGCAAAGGGTTCACGTTACCTTGAGATGGCAGAGGGTTACATCACACGCCTCGCTCTCGACAAGAACGACGAGATTTGCGGTTACGAGTTCATCAACCTCGGCCAGCTTATGGATGAGATCAAGAAGGGCACAGATGCCAACGAGGCTGTCAAGAAGTTGACAAAGTCTTATGGCCGCTTCTCTGAGGAGGCAGGTGCAGTTAAGTATATTGACCCACGTAAAGAATAAGGAGGACAAAGCTATGATAAGACCCGTAAAATTTGAAAGTCAGGATCGTCGTATCAAGCAGATCCTCGCTGTACTTAACGAGAATGGAATCGCTTCTATCGAAGAGGCTAACGAGATTTGTGAGCAGTATGGCATTGACCCTTACAAGATTTGTGAGGAGACACAGCCTATCTGTTTCGAGAACGCAAAGTGGGCTTACGTTGTAGGTGCTGCCATCGCATTGAAGAAGGGCTGCTCAAATGCTGCTGACGCAGCTGAGGCAATCGGTCTCGGTTTGCAGGCATTCTGTATCCCGGGTTCAGTTGCCGACGACCGCAAGGTAGGTATCGGCCACGGTAACCTCGCAGCACGTCTGCTCCGCGAGGAGACAAAGTGCTTCGCATTCCTTGCAGGTCACGAGTCATTCGCTGCTGCCGAGGGTGCTATCAAGATTGCTGCCAAGGCAGACAAGGTTCGCAAGGAGCCTCTCCGTTGTATCCTCAACGGTCTTGGCAAGGACGCTGCACAGATTATCTCTCGCATCAACGGTTTCACATACGTACAGACAGAGTTCGACTACTTCACAGGTGAGTTGAAGGTTGTTCGCGAAATCGCTTACAGCGACGGTCCTCGTGCAAAGGTACGTTGCTACGGTGCCGATGACGTTCGCGAAGGTGTTGCCATCATGTGGAAGGAAGGCGTTGACGTATCTATCACAGGTAACTCAACCAACCCGACACGTTTCCAGCACCCGGTTGCAGGTACATACAAGAAGGAGCGCGTACTCGCCGGCCAGAACTACTTCTCAGTAGCTTCAGGTGGTGGTACAGGCCGCACATTGCACCCGGACAACATGGCTGCAGGTCCGGCTTCTTACGGTATGACCGACACAATGGGCCGTATGCACTCTGATGCTCAGTTCGCAGGTTCTTCATCAGTTCCCGCACACGTTGAGATGATGGGCTTCCTCGGTATCGGTAACAACCCGATGGTAGGTGCAACTGTTGCTATCGCTGTGGACGTTTCTGCAGCATTGAGCAAGTAATGTGAAAGCGAGTGAGGCGCAAAGCTTGCTTGAGCGACTTGCAACGAGCGCATCCATTACTCGCTGAAAGCAAATAATTGGATTGTCATCCTGAGCGAAAGCGAAGGATTACATACAGCAAGGAGAGAACTCACAAGGTTCTCTCCTTTTTTCATACCCAAAAGCGTGGTAGATAATGACCGCCTTGTCACATTTTGGGGCCGTATGCACTCAGACGCACAGTTAACTTTGTTTTCCTCCTTCTCGCTCAGCAAAACAAGCAAGCTTCTTTTGCGCTCACTCGTGCGTCAGTTCGCAGGTTTTCACACTACCCCACACACGCTAAGATGATGGTTCCTGAGGTATCGGGCAAGTAATGCGCAAATGAGTGAATGGAAATTCATTTACATTTACAACGAATGCAGCCATTACTCGCCAAAGGCAACAACCCGATGGTAGGTGCGCAATAAAAATAAGGAGTGCCCAACTTGTTGGGCTATCGCAGTGGATATCGCAGGTGCATTGAGCAAGTAATGTGCAAGCGAGTGTGTGAAAATTGATTTTCACACACAACTAGCAAAGCCATTACTCGCAGAAGGCAAGTAATTGGATTGTCATTCTATATTTGCACAGTCATTGACTCGTTTTGTTTTTCGCAACCCAAACAGCATAACCTACGGCTATGCTGCGTTTGACCCGTCGCTGCAAAACTCGTCGATAACAAAACGTTGTTTTGTCATTCTATAATTCAAGAGAATTGTCCTTTATTAAGAAATCGTAAATGCTGATTGTAGTTATTCCGTCTTCATCTCTTAATATTGGAGTTTCCTCTCCCAATACAATGATTTTCTTGAATGAATCATTCACTTTCAACAGAGATGCACTTTCTTGTTTAATTTTTTCATCAGTTTCCATTCTAAAGGCAGACTGAATGTAGTATCGTCTACTTCCCAAGTTGCAGACAAAATCAACTTCAAGCTGCAATCGCTGCTGTTTACCGTCGTTATCTTTTACAACAACAGGAACAACTCCAATATCTACATTAAATCCCCTAATTCTCAATTCGTTATAGATTAAGTTCTCCATAAGATGGCTTTTCTCTGACTGACGGAAGTTTAAACGAGCATTGCGCAATCCCAAGTCAGAAAAATAATATTTGAATGGAGTGTTGATGTATTTCTTTCCTTTAATATCGTATCTTGTTGCTTTTTCTATCAAAAATGAGTCACATAGGTATTCGATATAGTCCTTGATTGTATCATAGGTTATTGAAGACTTCTTTTCACTCTTGAATGTATTGGCCAATTTGTTCGGATTGGTCAAAGCTCCAATTCCGGATGCCATAATATTAATCAGTTCCTCAAGATCATCGTCTTTTTTTACTCCGTGCCTCTCCTTAATATCCTTAATATATGTTTCGTCAAATAAAGATTTGAGAAAACGGACTTTCTGCTCTTCGCTTTTGTAAGTCAATATCTGAGGTAATCCACCATACAACATATATTCATTGAATCCGGCCTGAATGCTTCCTTGATATGCTGACATAAATTCACTGAAACTCAGTGGGTACATCTTGACCTCGAAACCTCTTCCTCTAAATTCTGTTACAATGTCTTTAGAAAGGAATTTGGCATTGCTTCCTGTCACATATATATCCACATTGGGTTTTCTTAAAAAGCCATTCAGCACATCCTCAAACTCGCCAAGCATCTGAATCTCGTCCAAAAGGATATAATACATCTCATCGTCAGTTATACGGCTTTCAACATAGGCATAGAGGTTTTCAGGATTCCTCATTGCCTTGTTCTTGAAATCTTCCAAGTCAACACTTATAATGTGATCTTCTTTGACACCATCTTCCTTTAGGAACGATGTGAATATTTCGAATAACAGATAAGATTTACCACATCGGCGCATACCTGTCACTACCTTTATCATACCATTATTTCTTAATGAAATAAGCTCATTCAAATACTTAGTTCTATCTATTCTTTCCATCGTATTAGAAATTTATATCACTTGACGACACTTTTTCCGAATACAAATATACATTTTATTTTGCCATAAACAAGTCCCATTCGAAATTATTGTTATCAGGTGAAGTTTTTTCGAATGAACAAGTTTCCGGATAGCTTACTGACTATTGCAACGAAAAGTATTCCTTCTTTTCGCAACAACCAATACTATAAAACAAAAGTGACACACGGCCGTATGCACTCCGATGCACAGGCAAGCAGGTTCTTCATCAGTTAACTTTGTTTTCCTCCTTCTCGCTCGGCAAAGCAAACAAGTTTCCTTTGCGCTCACTCGTGCGTCGGTTCCCGCACACGTGGAGATGATGGGCTTCCTCGGTATCGGGCAAGTAATGCGCAAATGAGTGAATGGAAATTCATTTACATTTACAACGAATGCAGCCATTACTCGCCGAAGGCAACAACCCGATTGTAGATGCGCAATAAAAATAAGGAGTGCCCAACTTGTTGGGCTATCGCAGTGGACGTTTCTGCAGCACTCAGCAAGTAAAAAATGTCATCCTGAGCGCAAGCAGAGAATTACATACAGCAAGGAGAGAACTCACAAGGTTCTCTCCTTTTTTCATACCCAAAAGCGTGGTAGATAATGACCGCCTTGTCATAATTGGGGGCCGTATGCACTCAGACGCACAGTTAACTTTGTTTTCCTCCTTCTCGCTCGGCAAAACAAGCAAGCTTCTTTTGCGCTCACTCGTGCGTCGGTTAACGGAGCTATTGCTACTCCAGAACTGTCACATTCATCACCACATCGGCCTTGGGGCGGTCGCCCATAGAGGTCTCTACGTTCTGTATTGCCTCAACAACATCCAAACCCTCCTCTACTTCGCCGAACACTGTGTATCCGCCATCGAGGAATGGAGTTCCGCCTACCGTGGTGTAAGCCTCTGTCTGATCGGGAGTGAAAGCCGGTGCTCCCAATTCCTTGCTTTTCTCCATTGCCATCTTGGCAAGCTTGTCCTGCAGCTCCATCAGGCCCTCACGGTCGCGGTTACGGCGAAGGTTCATAATCTCTTCACGGTGTTCCATTGCAAGCGCATTAAAGACGTCCTGATCCTGCTGCATCTTCATTTGATGTTCCAATTGTTTAAGTTCGGCTGCCTTATAGACCTTTCCCCAAACGATATAAAATTGGCTGCCGCTACTCTCCTTTTCAGGGTTTACCTCGTCGCCAAGACGTGCAGCGCTCAAGGCACCACGCTTGTGGAAGAGTGTCGCAGGCTGAATCTCCGCAGGTACGTTGTAACCAGGACCTCCACTGCCTAAGTTCTTTCCTGCAGGGGCTCCCTTACTCTCGGGGTCACCACCCTGAATCATAAAGTCCTTTATCACTCGGTGAAACAAGGTTCCGTTGAAAAAGCCCTCTGATGCGAGTTTAAGGAAATTATCGCGGTGGAGAGGAGTCTCATCGTAAAGGCGCACCGTAATGTCGCCCATTGTAGTTGAAATCTTAACTTTTGCCATAATATTTATAAATATATCCCTTTCTTTTATCGTCTTGGGCTTTTCGCGGTTAATTGAGATCTTTTGCTTAGCTCAAGATGAGAAGTACTGCGGTTTGTTTTGCGTATAGCTACTGCTTAGAGATGCCATAGAAGTGCAATAGTAATCAACAAGTGTTCGTTGTCAGTGACAAAGTTATTAAAATTTAGTTATACAGAACATTTTTGCTGTCGTCTTTTTGCAGAGCCCAAGAGTTCATTCTATCTCTTACAAAAAATGCAGATAAGCGAGAGCAGAAAAGCTAGGCGTTTCCTCCTTCTCGCTCGGCAAAGTAAACAAGTTTTTTTGCTCAAAATAAAGAACAAAATATTTGTATATCAATCAAACTGAAATTATATTTGCAAATAACAATATATTATCCTTATCAACAACAAATATAGATATATGAATAATATTTTATCTGTATTAGACAATTTTACTTTTGACAATGCTGACGATATTGCCAGAAAGTTGGCTGTTGATTTCCGTGCACGACGCATTGAGAAAAATATGACACGTGAACAGGTGGCAGAAAAGTCAGGTGTCGCTGTGAGCAACATCATACGCTTTGAGCAGAAAGGACTTATTTCGCTCAAGAACCTCATAGGCATTGCAATGGCGATGGAATATACGTCTGAAGTAAAGAACATCTTTGACCAGCCTAAATACTCAACAATGGAGGAGTTGTCACAGATACGTAAGAACAGCGGTAAAAAGAAAGCCCATAGATTATGAAAAGAATCGACAGACTGAATGTTAAATACAACGGGATAAACGTTGGTACTTTATCGCTAACCCCGGACAACAAATTGTGCGCGTTTGAATATGACAGGGCTTGGCTTACTGAGGGATTCAGCATTTCACCGCTGGAACTGCCACTTAAAGCGGGTCTGTTCATTGCAAAGGCAGAACCATTTTATGGTAACTTTGGCATCTTTGAAGACAGTCTGCCCGATGGTTATGGCCGTTACCTATTACACAAAGCACTATTTAAGGAAGGTATAGATGACAGGAACTTGACTTCTCTTGACAGGCTGAGCATAGTGGGCAACAGCGGTATGGGAGCACTGGCATACGAGCCCGTAACAACGCTTCCAAAGAAAAATGAGACGCTTGATTTTGATCTTTTGCAAGAGAAGGCATTGGAGGTGCTTAAAGAGCAACAGGATACAGATGCAGGTTTCCTTTTATATAACAGCGGGAACAGTGGAGGCTGTCGCCCCAAAGCTATATTCACCGATGCCGAGGGTCATTGGCTGGTAAAGTTCCGCCATACATATGATCCACAGGATATGGGCTTGCAAGAGTACCATTACAATGAAGTTGCACGCAGATGTGGCATAAACGTTCCCGACTTCAAACTCACCAACGGCAAGTATTTCACCACCCGACGCTTTGACCTTACTGATAGCGACGAGCGCATCCATATGGCAACAGCCGGCGGTTTACTTGGCATCTCGTTATCAACGCCGGTGCTTGACTACAGCAATCTAATTGCCCTTACAGGATATCTGACACAACGTCCTGCCGATGTCGAGGAGATGTACAGACGTATGGTTTTCAATTACCTTACCGATAACAAGGACGACCATTGCAAGAACTTCAGCTACACAGTACAAAAAAATGAGAGAGGGAAGTGGCAATGGCGCTTAGCCCCCGCATACGACCTTACTCTTTGCACAGAGGGGTACAACGGACAGCACGCAACATCTGTAAACGGTTCGGGAAGACCTACCTTGCAGGATTTCATTTACGTAGGAACAAGAATCAAGATGAGCGAAAACAGATGCCGCGAAATATTCCAAGAGGTACATGACAATTGCGGCGACATACTACGCTACAGACCATAAAACAAAAAAGAACCACCTTCCTGTCTATTTCCAGCTCTTTGCAAAAGATCCAAGAGCGTTCAATAAAAAGCAAGACATTACCGACCCACCCATAACATACTCCACATCATGGAAAAGGATACAATTTTTGAGACTGCGGAAAAATATATCAGGTATACCGGAAAATCGGTATATCTTACCGGGAAAGCCGGAACGGGAAAGACAACCTTCCTCAAGTACATAACACAGAGTATCTCGAAACGGTATGTCATTCTTGCTCCCACCGGAGTGGCTGCAATCAATGCCGGCGGCACTACCATCCACTCGTTTTTCCAGCTGCCCCTTTGTCCATATCTGCCAGATGTCAAGGAGCTGGTTACAGAGTATCAGATGCCGGAAAAATACCGTCGTCCGCGCAAAGAAAGGGTGAAGTTGATAAGGACTCTCGAACTGCTTGTCATTGACGAGATTTCAATGGTGAGAGCCGATATTCTTGATGCCGTGGACATGACACTCAGGAGTATACGTCGCAATGAAAAACCCTTTGGAGGGGTGCAGTTGCTGATGATTGGTGACGCGCAGCAGTTGTCGCCTGTGGTAAAAGAGGAGGAACGCCGTTACATGGAACAAGTATACCCATCACCCTACTTTTTCCATTCAAAAGCCCTGAAGGAACTTGACTACACAACAATTGAATTGCAGAAAATCCACAGACAGAAAGACGAGACCTTTCTTGAGATACTCAACTCGATAAGGGAGAACAGGATAACCGATAATATTCTGAAAAGACTGAATTCGAGGGTAAACGCATTCAGTCGCGACGATGACACGATACGCCTCACCACCCACAACCGCCAGGCCGAGAATATAAACACAGCAAAACTTGAATCCCTCCCCGGCAAGCCCTCAATCTTCAATGCAAGCATTGAAGGAGATTTTCCCGAAAAGAACTACCCTACCGACAAAGAACTGGCGCTTAAAGAGGGTGCTCAAATAATGTTCATAAGGAACGATGCCGAAGGCAGATTCTACAACGGCAAGATAGGCATCGTAAAGTCTATAATCAAGGATCAAGGCATAATTGTAGCTGTAAAAGGTGAAAATCCGACACACGTGGAACCAGTAGTGTGGGAAAACATCGAATATGCACTTGACAAAGAGACTGGAGAGATTATGCCTAATGTAATCGGAACATTCAGGCAACTGCCGGTAAGGATTGCCTGGGCAGTAACAATACACAAGAGCCAGGGACTCACCCTTGACAAGGTTATAATTGATGCCGGAGCAGCCTTTGCCTTCGGGCAGGTGTACGTTGCACTTTCAAGATGCCGCACCCTTGAAGGCATCTCGCTTGGAACACCAATAAGCAAGTCTGCAATATACACCGACAGCAATATAGCACACTTCAATGCCACACAACCTTCACTTGAAAGCGTACAGAACGCTTTTGAGGCAGAAGCACGCAAGCACTCGTTCACCCTGATAAAAGAGTTGTTCGGGATAAAGGATGCAGCAAAGGCCATGGCAACGTACATGAGAGCATGGAGGGGAGTTATGGAAAGTCTCTATCCAAAAGAGTTCAATGAACTTTTGCAACACATGGCAAAAACCGAAGAGTTGGAAAAAACAGGAGAAAGATTCAAGCAGCAGCTCGAAAAGATAGAGAATGATCCCGATGACAACACCCTATTCCTGCAAGAAAGAGTGCGCAAGGCAAGCGAATACTATCTGCCCATAATTGATAGCGCAAGGGAGTGCTGTATCCGCCTATCAAGGCTTGAAACCGACAACAAGGCTGTAAAGAAAAGGCTCAAAGAGAGTGGCGAGGAGTTGCTTACGCAGTTGGAAATAGTCTGCAGCACACTGAAAGCAATCATCGCCAACGGTTTCTCGGCCGAGGAGTACAGCAGAATACGCACCGAATGCATGCTTGACGACCAGATCAAAGGCAGGAAAAAGCAGAAGAAGACAACAACACTCCCCGATTCCACAAGTTCCCCAAGCACTACAAACGAACTTTTGAGGGAAAGACTGCAGCAATGGCGCACAGAACGCTTCAAGGCCGACAATGTGCCGGCATATACGATAATGCACCAAAGCACGCTTCTCGAAATTGCGTCAAGAGTTCCAAAGAGCATGACCGAACTGCTAAGCATCAAAGGATTAGGAAAGGCCAAATGCCGGAAATACGGAGAGGAAATACTGAAAATCACATCAGAATTCTGAACGGTTTCCAAATTTATTCCGGGACACTTTATTATATTTGCAAAAACGACAGAGCACCACACATATGAAACTCCATCTTATTTTCATCTACATAATCCTGTTGGTTACACCGGCGGTTTCACTTGCGCAGACTGTTGTGGAGTTCCCGGCCAAGACCATAGACATAGGCAATGTAGCCGAGGATACCGACTCGGTAAACTGTGTATTCGAAGTGGTCAACAAAGGGGATATCCCGTTGATCATACTGGGAGTGCATGTAAATTGCGGTTGTGTAAAGGCTACACACAGCAAGGAGTCCATCAAGCCGGGAGATAGCGGTACTGTAACCGCCACATTATTCCCCAAGGGACAGAGCGGACGGTTTCTAAAGACCATTTACGTCTATACCAATACAACTCCGCGCAAGAACATCGTCAGGCTCAAGGCATTCATTACGACTCAGTAGCAAAAAGGTGTGGGTCAGCAAAATATTTGCAGTAGTTATGAAAAAGAGATCCCTCGTCGCTACGCTCTGTCGGGATGACAATTGCGCAATGACAAGCAGAGGTAATCTCTTTAACCGGCACCGTTAAATTCCA
>JAFQEZ010000058.1 GCA_017398805.1 Bacteroidaceae bacterium
ACGCTGTAATGCGAGAGCAGAGAATGCTTGTATTCTATGCCGAGCTACGAGGAGGAAAAGCCACTTAGTGGGTTAATTTACTAAGCGTAAATGAGGATTTTGAAGGCAAACGTAACACAGAAATTTACTTTTTAGTCACCCTCTTTATCTCTTTCTGTATTATGCTTCGGTTTCGTCCTGCAACGGTTCTTCGCCCAATGTCTTGGCAATCGCTGCACGGGTCTCGCGCATCATGTACTCAACATTTTCGCTGTCGCGTCCCTTGCACTCTATTGGTGCATGGAATGTAAGTGTCACCGGTGACCAATGGAGGCATCTGCAACCCTTTGGAAGAATGTCGTATGAACCTTGTATCGATACAGGGATAATAGGTGTCTGTGCCATGTTGGCAATCACGAATGCGCCCTTCTTGAAACGTCCGAGCTTGCCATTGTCACAGCGTGTCCCCTCGGGGAAAATGCCCATTGAAGTGCCGCTTTTCAGCGTACTGATTGACCTGCGCAGCAAATCCTTCTGTGGTGTTGTGCGGTTAACGTAAATATGCCCGGTCTGTTCACATGCCAAACCAAGGAGGGGCATCTTGCGCAGGGTATCCTTCATAACCCACTTGAATCTCTTCATCACGTATCCGTACATCACAAAGATATCGAACATACCCTGGTGGTTGGCTGCAAAGATATATGTCCGGTCTTTCTTTACATACTTATCCCTGTCGACAACCTTTACAGGAATCAAGAATACCCAGCAGGTGAGTCTGCACCAGATTACAGCAGGAACGTGATCGCCGTTCTTTATTTTGAGATAGTGACCGAACAGGCTTATGAAGATGGCTGCCAATGTAACAAGCAGAAGCGCAATCCACCATGCAAAAAGAACTTGATACAATACGTAGAATGGGTGTAGGATTTTTCTTAACATAATATTCCTTATTTTTGTTTATCTCTTTCAGGTGTAAATATAGTGATTTTTTCTATTCCTTGACGTTCCGTTGCAGAAATCTTTTTATCTCTTCAACCGGTTTGCCGCATCTTGAGCAATAATCTTCAAGTTGCTCCTTGCTTATCCCACCCACAGCAAAATATTTTGAAGCAGGGTGGCTTATCATAATTCCGCACACCGATGCGTGGGGGAACATGGCGCCGTTGGAGGTAATGGATATTCCTGCATCTTCCATGTTCAGTATCTCATTCAGGATAAAGATTACGCTTTGGTCGGGTAGTGAAGGATAGCCTACAGCCGGCCTTATTCCCTGAAACTCCTCCCGGTTCAACTGTTCTATGCTCAATCTTTCGTCAGGTGCGTATCCCCAAAGTCCCTTGTCTGTGCGTACCTTAAAGTGCAGCAATGATGCCGTGGCCTCGGCAAGACGGTCGGCAAGTGTCTGTGCCATTATCCTCTTGTAGTCATCGCCACTCGACTCTTCACCGAAATTGCTGTCGACAGAGGTTGCGAAGAGCCCTATCCGGTCACCGTATGGCGAAACGAAATCGCTCAGGCAAAGATTGGGCTTGCCGGCTAAGGCATGTTGTTGGCGTAACAGTGGCAGGGTCGTCTCTTCAATGACAATATTGTCGCCATCACCTCTTGCGTCGCACAGGGCAAAGATTGCATGTGTATGGTACTTCCCGTCAAGTTCCTTCAGCATTGCAAGGGCATCATCCAACAGCGCATCGGCATGGCTTGCCATACTCTCTCTTCCTGCATTTCCCATGCCCCATGCATGCAGGAAGTAGCCCCAGTCGATGTAGGGCGCAACCTCCCCTATCCCAAAGTGGAAAATCCTCCTTTTCATCGGTTGAATGTAAGCGCCTTTCCGTGAACCTCTTCGTTTATCTCTCCTCTGTTGTAGGCGCACTCTCCGTTTACCCATGTCTGCTCAACCTTCCAGTTGAATTCATCTCCCTCAAAGGGACTCCATCCACATTTGCTTATTATGCAATCTTTTGTGATCTTGTGTGGGTCATTGGGATTTAGCAGTACAAAATCGGCATGATATCCTTTTCTTATATATCCCCTTTTGTTCACCCCATATATTCTTGCCGGTGCATGGCACATTCTCTCTACAAGTGTCTCTATGGTAAATACTCCTTCGTCGGCGAGCCTTAGCATGGCAAGCAGGGAGAACTGTATGCCGGGCATGCCCGATGCAGCCTTCAATGCTCCACCTGCCTTGTCTTGTGGAAGGTGGGGCGCATGGTCTGTCCCGACAAGGTCAATCCTGCCGTCGGCGACAGCTTTGCGGAGTGCCTCGCGATCCTCCTCGCCTTTTATTGCCGGGTTGCACTTTATCTTTGTGCCCAAGCGATCATAATCCTTGTCGCAGAATGTCAGGTGTGCCGGGGTTGCCTCTGCCGTGATGTTGCTGTCGCCCAGCAATTCAAGTTCGCGTGCTGTGCTTATATGCATAACATTCAGTTGTGTACCGAACTTCCGCGCCAGTTCAACGGCACATTTTGTGCTCTCATAGCATGCCTCTGCACTACGTATAACAGGGTGATACTTAACATCGGCATCTTCGCCCACCTCCTCCTTTATACGCTTGCTGTTGGCTGCTATTATGCTGCTCTCCTCGCAGTGTACTGCAATTGGCATCTCCAATCTTTTTGCCTCGGCAAAGATTTTCTCCAACTGTTCGCGCTTGTCTACAAGCATGTTGCCTGTGCTTGAGCCCATGAAAAGCTTTATGCCGCAAACTCTTTTTGCATTCAGTTTTGCAAACTCCCCGACGTTGCTGTTTGTCGCTCCAAAGAAGAAAGAGTAGTTGATGAGGCTATCTTTGGCAGCAATGGCATATTTCTCCTTGAGTGCTTTCATGGTGGTTGTCTGCGGAACCGTATTGGGCATCTCCATGTACGATGTCACTCCGCCTGCTGCAGCGGCACGGCTCTCAGTGGCAATGGTCGCTTTTTGGGTGAGTCCCGGTTCGCGGAAGTGTACATGGTCATCAATCACTCCCGGTATAAGGTAGAGCCCTGTGGCCTCGATGACGGTATCGCATTCGGCACGTGGCAGTTCGTCGCCACGCAGAATCTCTACAATTCTGCCGTCGTTGACAACTATCGAGCCACGGAATTGCTCGCCTTCGTTCACTATAGTTGGGTTGCTGATAAGTGTGCGCATAGTTGTTTCTGTTATATGTCATATTGAGCGGAGCGAAATATCTCCATTCGTTTCAAGGGGTTTTTGTTTCGTTTTTTCGACAGCTTCTTTTTGCGAAGATAGTAAAAAAGGTATGATTAATCTTCAGTGTCGGAAACTTTTTTTGTTTAGCAGTTGTACGGTAAAAATTAAATAGATATATTTGCACAGCCTCTGCAGAGCCTGTGCAAACGGGTGAGTGGAGGGTATATATTTATTGAAAGCGTTTATTGGCGCTTTGTTCTTGACGTCTCGAAATCTGGTAAATTTCATACACTGTCAAAGACAAGGCAACGATAGATGTCTATGGTGTGTATTTATGCACTTGGTAACAACATGGGAATTTCCCAACATTGTTGCCTATTGTGTGTTATACATAATAGCGTAGGCTCTGCGTTGCTCGTTCCGACGGTGTAGGGCATACCAGAGCCTCGAGGCGTGGAATGGGTGACAGTACAGTTCCTACGCTTTTTTGTTTTTATACACTTTGCCAGTTTTGGGACTGTTGGCAACGGTTTAACTTTGTTGCTATGAATGGACACAAAAATTGGGTAGATTGGATGAAGGCTTTAGGTATGCTGTTTATCATTTGGGGGCATGCTTTCCCAGAAACCTTTAGCCCATTTATATATTCATTTAATGTCCCGCTGTTCTTTATTGTATCGGGGTATCTTTATAAACGCAGTGAGACATTTACCATATTTCTTAAGAAGAATTATATATCGTTGATAATACCCTATCTTTTACTTTGCTTAATAAAAGATTTTTCACATATTATCAAATTTTATAATGATTTTCCGGAACTTCTTAAACTTCCTATAGGAGTTTTAAGTGGTTTCCATACATTTATGGACGCACCTGCTGCAAAGAACCTGTGGTTTGTGTATACTCTCTTTATAATAAAGGTACTGTTCCAGATAACAAAAAGCAAGAAACGGCTAATGTTGTGGATGGTGTTGTGCGTTGTTGTATCATTAATATGCGGATATTATGATTATCACCCGGTTTGGGGAGTAACCAATGTATTTTTAGCGTTTCCATATTTTTTCTTAGGATATGTGATTTCAACAAATTTTGAGGAAAAACTTTCAATTTGGGTAAAAAGAATCAGGCAGTATAAGTTTCGTGCATTCTTGTGTATTATAGCATTACTTGTAGTACAATTTGTTTTAAGCAACTTCAGCGGCTCTGTCAGAATGTTCAAAGGCATGTATGGAAATAGCATGTTGCTGTTTTTTGTATTAGGAGTTGCAGGGACAATTATATGTTTCTTGATATCAGTATTGCTTGACAATGTCAAGATTAAAGCGATAGGTGTTATCTCCATTGGCACGATGATTATTCTTCAATTCCATAGAGACCTTTATCATCCATTGGGCAAAATAGTCTCTTCTATTGCCAATGATGGAGTTCTTGAAGGGGTATTGTCGTTCTTGGCATCACTATTGGTTCTGTTGGCATTCATACCAATTATTATATTGTTGCAAAAATATCTTCCTTTGATAATTGGTAATCGTAAATATTGATAACTGTTGCACAGTAATGTTAATATTATGCATGGTATTCACATTGGGAGTCTTATAAAAGCGGAACTTGCAAAGCAGGAGCGCACAATATCCTGGTTTGCCCGTAAACTGTATTGTGACAGAAGCAATATATATGATATTTTTAAAAGAAAAAGTATCGATACAGAACTTTTGTTGAGGATTAGCTTGATTCTTAAGCGGAACTTCTTCCTTCTTTATATAGATGAGTTTGAACTAAGAGAGCGGATTTGAATGTGGATTATTCTCACGAATGTGTGCTATTTTGTAAACAAATTCTTTGGGCTTACCCAATTGTTTTCAGGTATTTTTGCGTTGTTAAACACATTTTATTATTTAAATATATTTTTTAAGATTTTTTACTATGAAAACAACGAAATTCGTATCATTAATGTTGGCTATGCTGATGTTTGCGTTTGTATTTGCTTCATGTGACGGAGGAGATAATGAACCGGAGGTTTCAGGGCTCAATGACTTTTATATTGAGGTCAAAGTTAGTGGTGGTGGTCTTTCTGCAGCAAAGTTGAACGCATTAGAAGCAGATTTGAACTCAGAAGGACTATATATTTGGGAAGAAAAAAAGGAAGAAGCAATAGAGATCTTTGATGATTTTATTGAAGAAATCACATATGAATACTATGATGGTTTATCTTGGGTAGAGGGTACATTGGAAATGAAGTTTACATTGAAGACAACAAAAGGAGTGAAAATTAAATCCTCAACCGTGTATGTTACAAATAAGGAATCATGGAATAAGGCTCCTGAATCAAGATGTGTAACTGGCTGAATTCAACTTGCAAATGCAACAGAATTCTGATTAATAATTTGTTTAAATTTTTCGTTTGGCGTGAGGTATCCAAGTCTTTTACGAGGTCGATTATTGAGTTTATTTTCAATCCACTTAATCTGTTTGTTGGTTACT
>JAFQEZ010000059.1 GCA_017398805.1 Bacteroidaceae bacterium
TCCAAAAATCAAACAGGTTCAAGCTGTGGAATTTAACGGTGCCGGTTAAAGAGATTACCTCTGCTTGTCATTGCGCAATTGTCATCCCGACAGAGCGTAGCGACGAGGGATCTCTTTTTCATTACAACCGCAAATATTTTGCTGACCCACACCTTTTTGCTACTGACCCCTACTGCAAAGGATAAAGGCACTATTTACAGCGCGTCCGAGTGGTCATGACCACTCGGACGCGTTACCACAATTTGTTTTATAAGAGTTAAGAGACCTTTAAATACTCACCCTACCTAATCAAATATTCGCAATCCGCATGATGTCGGCGAAGACTCCGGCGGCTGTTACACCGGCACCGGCGCCGTAACCTTGGATGAGCATGGGGTATTCCTTGTAGCGCTCTGTGGTGAGCAGGATGATATTGTTGCTGCCTTCGAGGTGATAGAAGGGGTGACGCTCGTCGACCTTGCTGAGCGAGACGCTTCCCTTGCCGTTCTCGTAACGGGCGATGAAGCGCCAGTGCTTCTTCTCGCTGACGAGCTCTCTGCGGTCGCTCTCGAACCCGGAATCGAGTTCGGGCAGTTTCTCCCAGAAGTTCTCCAAAGATCCGTCGAAGAGTTCCTGAGGAATGAAAAGGTTTGCCTCTACATCCTCCTGTTCAATGGCGTATCCTGCTTCGCGTGCAAGAATAACAAGTTTTCTTATCACATCCTTTCCGCTGAGGTCGATACGTGGGTCGGGTTCGCTGTAGCCCTTCTCCTGTGCCAGACGCACTGCTTCGCTGAGCGGAATGTCACGGCTAAGCACATTGAAGATGAAGTTGAGAGTGCCGCTGAGTACGGCCTCTATCTTGAGTATCTTGTCACCGCTGTTGATTAGGTCGTTGATGGTGTTTATGATTGGGAGGCCCGCGCCCACATTGGTCTCGAAGAGGAACTTGATGTTGCGCTGGCGTGCGATATGCTTGAGGTTGCAGTATGTTGCATAGTCACTCGATGCCGCAATCTTGTTGGCTGCAACGACGTTGATGTTGTGCGAAAGAAGGTCGGAATAGAGCGAAGCCACCTCGCCGTTAGCTGTACAATCGACGAATACGGAGTTGAAGATATTCATCCTGATTATCTCGTCGCGCAGCTTGTATATATCGCTCTCGGGGCTCTCCTTGAGTGCCGCACGGTAGTTGGATAGGTCAAGGCCTTCGCGATTGAAAATGGCATGACGGCTGTTGGCGATACCCACGATGTTGAGTTTGAGGGCATGATCCTTCTTGAGGTTCTCCTGCTGCTGTGCAATCTGCTCGATGAGGCTGCTGCCCACTGTACCGATACCGCAGATGAAGAGGTTGAGTACCTTGTATTCCGAGAGGAAGAAGGAGTCGTGTATAACGTTCAGTGTCTTGCGCAGAAGTGCCGAATCAATCACAAAAGAGATATTTGTCTCCTGACCGCCCTGGGCGCAGGCGATGACATTGATACCGTTGCGTCCCAAAGTCTGGAACAGTTTGCCGATGATTCCTGCATTATGGCGCATATTTTCGCCTACAATGGCTACGGTAGAGAGGTCGCCTGTGGCACGTACATTCTCCATGAGACCCATTGAAATCTCCTTCTCGAACTCCTTGTTGAGCACTTCGCAGGCTTTCTCTGCATCGGCATGACGAAGTCCGAGCGAGGTGCTGTTCTCCGATGATGCCTGTGCTACAAGGAAGACACTGATTCCTGCATTGGCAAGGGCGCGGAAAATTCTGTGGTTCACACCCACGACACCCACCATGCCAAGACCCTGAACGGTGAGCAGGCTGGTATCATTGATGCTTGAGATACCCTTGATAAGGCGTCCCTCGTCCTCGCTATGGTCATCAATTACAGTGCCTTCACCCTCGGGGTTGAAGGTGTTTTTTATCTTAATGGGGATATTGGCCTTGAATACAGGGTATATTGTCGGCGGATAGACAACCTTTGCACCGAAGTTGCAGAGCTCGGTAGCCTCTACATAACTAAGGTGCTTTATGGTGTAGGCATTGTTGATGACACGGGGATCGGCGGTCATGAAACCGTCGACATCGGTCCATATCTCAAGGCAATCGGCATTGAGCGTTGCAGCGATGATTGCAGCCGTGTAGTCACTTCCGCCACGTCCGAGATTGGTTATCTCCTCGTTATCCTTATCCTGAGCGATGAAGCCGGGAACAACAATCACCTTGTCGGTGCTGCCGTCGAAATGATCATGTATAAGTTTCTCGGTAATCTCGTCGGCAAGGATATACTTCTTGTGTTTTGTCTCTGTCTTGATGAACTTGCGTGCATTGTAACGCACTGCGCCGTCGATGAGGGCGGTGACAATACGGCTCGAAATTCTCTCGCCGTAACTTACTATAGTCGCTTCGCTCTTGGGGGCAAGGTTATTGATGAGTGCAAGTCCCTGATATATGTTGTTCAACTCATTAAGGAGCACATCAACCTCCTGCAACAGGGCTGTGCGTTTCTCCTCGCACGGGATGATGGCGTTTACAAGGTCGTGATGACGATCCACTATGCTCTGGAACTCATTGTTGAACTCCTCGTTGCCGCTTACTGCCATATTGGCGGTCTTAATGAGCCTGTCGGTTATTCCGCCCAATGCAGAAACCACAACAACCACACGTTCCTCCTTGGCAGCACTTTCGACAATCGCCTTAAGATTCAATATACTATCTACGGAACCTACAGATGTTCCGCCGAATTTCATTACTTTCATCAGAAATTTCTTGTTGTTTTTTGTACAAGGCGCAAATTTATCAAAAATAGGGGAATGGAGCAATCAAGAGAGGAAAAAAATGCAAAGACATGGCAAACAACAAGAATAGTTCCAGGCAACAATACAAAAACAGTCACCCTTACTTTGGGAGTTCCACAAGCGAGAGATCAAGAGGAATTGAATGCGCCTGGGCGCGACTGTGGGCAGGGATGTAATGAGTTGCAAGGTCACTGCGCAACTTGCTCAGAAAACACCTCCTTATTATCGAAATATTCTTGTGGAGTTGGTTGCCAGTGGGGTCGGTAATCGCCTTGAACATCTTATTGAGCACAGTGGGGTTCTTGCGCCCCGACACGGCACCGTAGATACCGCGCAGTTCACCCTCATAATCCTGTATATCCTTGAGACGTATTCCCTCGGGATGCAAAAGGAATAGTATGTAGAGCGACTTAGGCAACGGGTCGAGCTTTATGCTTATCTGCGGATAGAGCGGAAGAGAGATGTTGAACTTGTCGTCAAAACGGATAGGACTGACATCGGTGCACACCTCGCCTGTGATGCTGTCGGCAAGAAGGTCACATGCCAGATATTCACCGTTGTCCCATGACGGTCCGTCATCCTCCTCATCGGGCAGCCTGTACTTATACTCCGCGCCATAAGTACCTGCCGTTTCATTGGCAATGTCAAGGCGCACGACAATGTCAAGGAATTTGTACAGGGTTGTGATGTAGTCCCCATCCTTGTCGAAGTTATCCTCACAAAGGATATCGGCGACACAGTTTCCTTCACTGTTGCGCATGACGCGGCTTATGTAGAGGAGACGGCTCCTGCCCTCGTTCCTTTGGTTGCTTTTGAAGACCTTGATGCGCTCTGAAAGTTCATCCTTGTCCAATGTAGGGCATTGGCGCAGGATAAGGTTCTTCAGCGACTTCATTCCAAAGAACGACGGCGACACTATCCTGAATGCCTCGTAATGTACACCACGCTGCCCAAGATGCTTCCCTATGCTCTTGAGATTAGCGCGCACATAACGGTTCAGAGCCTTGTCCCTCTTCCCCTCGATGAAGAAGAAAGATTGTGCGCAACCCTGATATGCATTGGAAATCTCGGTGTACTGGTTCATTGCTTCGCTTCGTGACCTTTTGGGCGAAAATACAATTTAATATCGGAATGCAACCATAAAAACAGAAAAATATCCCGAGTCCGGGATAAAAAAAGGGAATATTGATTACCTTTGTCATTATTAACACTTCCAAGAATTACCTATGATAAACGGACACTCATTCAAGGATTGGTTCATTGCGACACGTCCATGGTCATACCCGGCATCCTCAATGCCGGTTCTCGTAACGCTGCTCTACCTCTACTGGATGGGCGAGAAGGTTGACTGGACGATAGGCATATGGACTTTGGTGAACATAATCCTGTTCCATGCAGCAGCAAATACATGGAGCGACTATTTCGACTTCAAGAGAGGTGTCGACCGCGAAGACACGATAGGCGGCACATCAATAACCAGCGGACAGTTCCAGGCCAAAGAGATAAAAGGGCTTGCCACGTGGTTGCTTGCGATATCTGTAACGGCAGGAATTGGGCTCATGATATGCACAGGCCTGCCTACCCTCTACCTTGGCATTGCAGGAAGTGTGCTGATACTGCTTTACCCGTGGCTCAAATACCACGCGCTCGGCGATGTAGACATATTCCTCACCTTCTCGCTGCTGCCGATACTCGGAACCTCCTTCGTTGCAACAGGAGAGTTTGTTCCCGAAGTGCTGTGGCTGACTCTGCCGGTCGGACTTATAACAGTGGGTATCCTGCATGCCAACAACAGCCGCGACATCGAACACGACAAACGTGCAGGAATAAACACATTTGCCATGCTTGCTGGCAAGAAGGCGTCGGCTTATATCTATTGCATCGAGGTTCTGCTGCCTTTCGTTTGGGTAGCGATATGTACCGCATTCGGGATATTCCCATGGTGGTCGCTCATTGTTGTTGTGGCGCTGAAACCGGCAATGGAAAATGCGCGTAAGGCAATGAAATTCCCCAGCAAGGGCATGGAGGCACTCACCGGAGTAGATGAGATGACTGCAAAACTGCAGCTTATGTTCAGCCTGCTGTTGACAGTTTCATTCCTGATCGACAAGTTGCTGCAATGAAAAAGGTAATCTTTACGATAATAGTCGCATTCGTGCTGTGGACCGTAATGTTCAGTCCATGGACTGCTCCGCATGTCAACTTCTGGTGGATGATGACAGCGTCGGCTTGTGTGCTGTCGCTGATTGCCACACTCTTCAGTCCCGGATGGTGGAAAAGGGTGAAGCTGACCCCTACAAACATACTCCTCGGCATTGCCATTGCAGCCGCGCTTTGGGGCATTTTCTGGATAGGCGACAAGCTGTCGCAGATGATGTTCGACTTCGCACGTCCTCAGGTTGACACCATATACGGAATGAAGGATGGCGAATCGCCTTGGCTGCTCACTTTCCTAATGCTGTTCCTCATTGGCCCTGCCGAAGAGATATATTGGCGAGGATATGTACAGCAGAACCTCTCGGAGAGATGGAACCCGAATGTGGGAGTTATAGTCACCACTGCAATATATGCACTTGTACATGCAGGTTCATTCAACTTCATGCTTACAATGGCTGCCCTTGTGGCCGGTGCCGCATGGGGAATACTTTACAGGTTCTTCCCCGAACGCTTCTCGGCCATAATAATATCCCACGCGCTTTGGGACGTTGCGGTATTTATTTGGTTCCCGATAATGTAAACTGAAAGGTGAAAGGTGAAAGGTGAAAGGTGAA
>JAFQEZ010000060.1 GCA_017398805.1 Bacteroidaceae bacterium
CTCAAGTTAAATGAGATAAAAAGGATGAAGTTCAAGGCTTGCGACGCTCGCTAAACCGCAGTTTACTTTTGTGTAAATGAGGATTTAGCGGGCTAGCGTAACGCAGAAATTCGCCTTTTTAATCATTTAACCAAAACCTTTACACCGTCAATGATGTAGATACCTGGAGCGGTAACGCTCTCAACCTTGCGGCCTGTAAGGTCGTAGATACCTTTCACATTTCCGCTTTCACCTTTCACCTCGCTAATGCCTGTTGCAACAGGAGACTTCGCATAGATTGTCACCGGCTTCTGAGAACCGGTGTAACAAGAGAAACGCGGAGCACTTGTATTATACTGCAATGTATTGCGCGTCTTGTCACCCTGAGACTTCACTGTGGCAAGAGCATCACTGTCTATGGTTATTTTCCAGCTGCCGTTCTCATCGAGTGTTTCACTTGTTGTAACATGGTTATCGCTACTTGACTTTGCAGCAAGATAGCCATCGCCAACATTAAAGGCAAATGTCCCCTCAACAACGCCCTCCTCAAGAAGTACAACCTGCACATCATCGGCAAGATAAGTTATCTTGTTGCCACTAACCATGATATCGGTCTTGTAGCGGTAGTTGCCAGCCGATGCACCCATAGCAAAGTTCTCGTATGCAATCACTATTGAATCGCCAACTGTAAGCTGCGCCTCATCGGTCACGAGAGTAAAACTGCCGCTTGTAAAATTACCGTCATTACCTTCTGTGCCGCCGGTGTTGCCACCCTCGTCATCACCGTCATCACCGCCCTCATTACCGCCATTCTCAGTGTTTCCGTCATTCTCGCCCTCTGCAGCAACCAGTTTAATGTTATCCACCTCGAATGTACCGGCCTGTGCTGCAGTTCCAATATACTTGAACGCTATTACAATACTCTTGTCACCCATGTACGAGGCAGGGATTGGAATCTCATCGGTAGTTGTCTTTGTCCAGTCAAGGCTATTCTGCTCAACCCCGAAGTCAATCACCTCCCATGTAGCATCAGTAATAGAACCTGTAAAATCGCGGCTTATAAGCAATTGGTTATAATCCTTCACCTTATCTGTTGCACAGTAGCGCACCACATAATCGAATGTAAGTCTGGCATTGTTATCCTTTGTGAAATCAAGGGGGACAGAGACAAGCCAACTCTCGGCATCATGCGCCACACCGTCATCGTCGTACGAAGTAACCTCGCCACACTGGTACTCGAAAAACCAAGGAAATTCACCTGCGACGTTCATTGGCGTGAAGCTGAGTTCATCCTGCTCAAAGTTCTCGAACAGCTTGAGGTAATACCCCTCGGGCACTTCTACCATTGTATCATCATCGTCACCGCCTGTGCTGCCGCCTGTGCCGTCCTCCACATCACCGTTCAGGTGGAATGTATAATTTATTGAATCGCCCCAAACATAGTCGGCAAGCTGCGGATAATCGACATAAGGGTTACGGTTGCCCTGCACGGCATAAACAGCATTGTTGCGGTTAACCTCCTTCTCGCTTACAGGGTCCTGCTTGTGCCACTTCATGAGCAGCTTCACAGCCCAAGGTTTAAGGGTTGGATAGGTGCTTTTCTCATAGTTCATCCAAGTATACTCCCAGGTAAGGTCCTGATAACATGTGAACATATACATGAAAACACGTGCAAAGTCTCCTTTGTACTCGTCACAAGGCTCATACGCATTCAGGCTGCTGCCGTCGATATTTGCCTTTCCCACGAAGGTAACACCATTGTCCCAGCTGATGCTCGTCAGCTCGCCCAGAGGATAGTTGCTCTTGCGGCTGTTGGCATTCTGGTCCGACGGGTTAAGATGATGAAGGTCGCAGTAAGCGTTGTTCGTTGTTCCACCCCACCAACTCTTTGCCACGCTATGCTCAATGTTCATACCAGAGACTGCACTACCCTTGTCACCGAAGTAACGCTTCTCGTTCGAGTACATGTCAAGCACACGGCGTTGGCCGTTCTCAATTACAGCATCCGTAGTGTAGAACGCACCCCAGGTGCTGTTTGTTCCTTTACCGTAGCTTATCTGTTTGTGGTCCTTTATAAGTTCATAAAGAGCAGTCTTGAGTGCTGCACCACCTTTGGTTCCATCAATTTTTGTATAGTACTCAGCCTGTGCAAACAGAGTTGCAACAAACAGCTGCAACATAAGCACAGCAGCAAAAATCCTTCTTGTGTTCATGGTAATATCAATTTCTCTGGCAAAGATAGTAACAAACGAGCGAAAGTAGTGCAAGCGAATGGGTGAAAATTCATTTTCACACGAAATGAGCGCAGCTAAACTTCGCTGAAAGCAAAAACATCAAGCTTGCTTGAATGTTTTTCACAGCGAGTGCAGAAAATCTTCGCTGAAAGCAAAAAAAACAACCGCCGTACCTGTCATTTTTCGGTCAAAGCCCTCAACAACACGTCTGAGCAAAGCGAAGAATCTCAAATAACTTTCATCTTTCAACTTTACACTGTTTGGGCTACCTGCGACCTGTTGCTGCCGGTGCCGTCGAAGTTGCAAGAGCAACTTTCATCTTTTAGGGCAGACACATCGGTCTGCCCCTACATTGCACAAACCGCGGATTTGTCATTCTGAGCAAAGCGAAGAATCTCAATCAACTTTCCACTTTGATCTTTCAACTTTACACTGTTTGGGCTACCTGCGACCTGTTGCTGCCGGTGTCGTCGAAGTTGCGAGAGCAACTTTCATCTTTTAGGGCAGACACATCGGTCTGCCCCTACAGAACATAAACCGCAAACTTGTCATTTCGACGATAGGAGAAATCTCAATAAGCTTTCAACTTTCAACTTTTTGGGCACCCACAAGGGGCGCCCCTACATTGTCCCTCCCGGCTCTGTAACTCTCGAGCAGTGATGGAACGACACATGAGCATCATGTGGCATATCATAAGCCAAGGCTGAGCAATGAAAACAGTTTTTCAATTGCATCAGCCTTGGCTTATGAAATACAGGGAATCAATGATTCCCATCACTGCCGCAAGGGAGTTTTGTTCTTATGTTCTTATGTCTAAAATTATATTTAGCGAACTACGCGCTTTACACCGTCAATGATGTAGATACCAGGAGCTGTGATAGCCTCTACACGGCGACCTGTAAGGTCGTAGATACCTTTCACATTTCCGCTTTCACCTTTCACCTCGCTAATGCCTGTTGTGCCATCCCAATCGAAGCCATAGAATGCTGCAGACTTGTTAGGAACTGTATTTGCAGGCAAGTATGCCTTGGTAGCGTTGTTCAACCAGGTACCATCTGTCATTTCCGCCTTGTAGAAACCGACCTCACCGTCAACCTTTGAAAGGACATAAGCCTCCTCGTGAATATAAGTATCTACAGTCGTACCCTCGAGCAAGTTGGTGCTGAAATCAACATCAACAGCTTCACCCTTAGGCTCTCCGTTATTCAGAATCACAGCTGTATTAGCAGGAATTGTTCCTTCAAATCGTGTCAAAGTCACATAATCACTTGCTGCGGCTGTTACAATATAAGCATTTACGCCTTCAAGAAGCGCCACAGGATAAGGCTGATAGAATGTAGACCATTCACTTGTATCCTCAGCAACGACAAAGAGGATATCAAAGCATCCACCCTCTCTTATACCCTGTCCATAAGCGCCATTGTCACCTTTATCTATCATTGCACGTACAACGATGAGATCACCGGGCTTGTGGTTTTCACTCACTGTAATCTCATATGGCAACTCAATGTAGTTTGTCTCTCCCGATTTAGTGTGCTCAAGTGCTGCAAAATTCTCAACACCAAACTCCTCGCACATTAAATCCTCATTACGGCCCAATATTGCATAAGGGTCACCATTAGCCTCCCACTGGCAGGTATAGTAACCATATTTCTTCTCTGTACCGTCACAGTCAATCTGGTAAAGAGCAATATCGCCCCAATGCAGTTCGTATGTCAAAGTGAGAGAATATGTCTCACCGGGAACAACGGAAAATGCATCGTTCTGGAAAGAAGATGTTGTACCCTTGGTATAGTTGAAACCAGAAAGATTCTCGCCATTAAACTCTACACCTGCAATAAGGTGTGTACCACCACCTTCGGCAAATGTAGGTTTGCCAATTGAAGCATACCACTCGTCGGTAGAAGCAAATTTCTCGAACACGGCAACATACTCTTTGTTGCCATCGGTATTGTCGGTATATTCAGCCGATGTTGAAACCTCTTCGCCGCCTACTGTCCAACGGACAAACTTATAGCCATAATCGGGAGTCGCAACCAACTGAACCTTCTCCGTACTTGTAACAGCATCGCTGCCGCCGTTGATTGTTACAGATCCACCCTCTCCAGCAACAGCAGAAATTGTACGCTCCTGAATAGCAACCTCATACTCATACACCTCAAACTCCAGCAACCGGAACCAGTACGCTGAAGCCTGTGTAAACCTGAGCCTAATCTGTTTTGTATATACACCTCCGGCATTGCGTGTAACGACATCATTCGCCTGAATCCCTGTCAAAGGCTCGCCTACTTGAATCCAGTTACCGCTGTTATTCTCGTCGACCTCAATAACCGTGCCATCAGCCGGCAGGTCACCATTGTCAAAATAGAGCTTTATATCACCCACTTTTACAGAACTGCCTAAATAGACAGTAAATGTATAACCAGCCTTGGGACTATCACTTGTCCAGAACTTGGTAGCGTACTTACCATCAAAGGCATTTTCTATTGAATAAGTTTGATAGGCGTATATGGATGACTCTCCAGATCTTATCGACAACTTATCAGCCTTTGCATTTGTGAATGACAGCATTGACATCACAAGTGCAAGAATAAAAGTAAATCTTTTCATAATGTTTTATTTTTGTGTTTTATATACAAAATTCACGGAATGGGTTGAATAAACCCCTTATTCACAGAATGCAAAAATAACGTCATTATTTATGAAAAGCAAATAAAAATCGTTGTCGCTATCAATAAAATTTCAAGACAAAGCTGCGAGTAAGTGAGTGTGTGGAAGTTTACTTACACACAAAGCGAGCGAAAGCAGGTTCAACGAAGTTAAAAGAACATAAGGGAATGTGCAAAGGAGACAGCAACACAACACTCGCCAAAGATAACAGAGTACAGAGAACAGAGTACAGATGCCGTAGGGGCGGTACCGGCGTGTCCGCCCTAAAGAGAACAGAGTACAATAGAGTAGGGGCATCCCTTGTGGGTGCCCTTTTTTCGCGGTTTTTGTGGTCGTTTCGTTGGAAAAAGTGCGTTATCTACCCACCTATTCGCTCTAAAAAATGTTGTTATGTCAAATTATTCGCTTGAAAAAGTGTGCGTGAGTCTTAATTATTCGCAGGTTGTTGTTGGAATTGCCACTGCGAATTATTGGCTCTCTGCTGCAAGCAATTCCTCTCCTGTACCCCTCAGTCACTCCGTGACAGCCAATTGCTCCCCTGTACCCCTCAGTCCTTACGGACAGCTCCCCTAAAACAGGGGAGCACTTGAGGTGCCGCGGGCGGAGGGGTATTTACAGGGGAGCAATTCACGTGCCGTACGGGTTAAACGTAGGGGCAGACCGATGTGTCTGCCCTTTTTCACGTTGTTTGTTTTTTAGACAGAACAACTTTATGCACATGAAAGCTTATGTTCTTATGTACTTATGTCTTTAAAAATTGCCTGCACTTACCGCCACAAGCTGCCCCAAGTACCACGATCGTTTGATACGTCATCATCTTTTGAAGTTACCGGGCCACGATAAGCCGCCACAGAAGCCGCAAGCATATCTGCAGCCTCAACATCCACTACCACCATCACCGGTGAAACATAATTTTTCTTCATATTGCAAAAACGATTTATTGGATTTTCAAACAGTTTCTACATATAACAGTTATTGGATTGAAAAAGTTCAGAGGCCACTAAATAGAAAAGGGCAAAATACCGCAAACTTGTCATTCTATATTTGCACTGCGTAAAATCACTCAACGCACTGCGTAAAATGTAAAGCCCATACGTTGCGTGAAAAACTGCGTACTTGTCATTTCGACGATAGGAGAAATCTCAATTAAATTTTATCTTTCCACTGTTTGGGCACCCACAAGGGATGCCCCTACATCGCACAAAAACGCGAACTTGTCATTTCGACGATAGGAGAAATCTCAATAAACTTTCAACTTTGACAACACCGTCTAATCGCAACCCACGCGGCACGACTTTGCCGTGCTGCGCGCGACCTGTTGCTGCCGGTGCCGTCGAAGTTGCTTTCGCAACTTTCATCTTTGATATTTTTGGGCAGACACATCGGTCTGCCCCTACGTTTAACCCGCCTGCGGTAATTTGAACTATCACATCAAAGATAGTTTATCGCATATTATTTAGAACTCAATAAGTTCAAATCAATGTCAGGGACTATAACCTCCGTGAGTTTATCCTTTATAAGGAATCCCATATAAAGAGGTATCGTAAGAATCTCCTCTTCGCGTCCCACATTATATTGTCCAAGTTTGATTGCATTGTTCAAGTGATAAACATTCTTATTCTTCAAGGCCGTTTTCAAGCTCTTTGTCTTACCTGATTTAGCCTTGACTTCAAGTACAACACATTCTCCCTTGTATCGTACAAGGAAGTCTAACTCAAGACCACTATCCTTCTGAAAGTAGTACAGCTTTTGTCCTGACTTACAAAGAAAATCTGCCATCAGATTCTCGAATATAGCACCTTTGTACCCCAGAAGATTGCCTTTTAGGATGTCTGCTTGAGTACCATAGTCAAGCATAGCTACGAGAAGTCCGATATCCGTAGTGTACAACTTAAAACAGTCCTTAGTAGAATTACCCTCAAGTGGCAGTTCTGTAATCTGTGTATTATAACATCTCTTTGCAATACCTGCATCTTCAAGCCACTGAAGGCTACCTATATATTGAGAAGAGCGTCCTCCCTTGCGTACTATTGAATACTGGAATTTCTTATTATCCTTGGCTAATTGCTTGGGGATTGACTCGAAGCATTCACGGATACGAGGTTTGTCTGCATCATCGGCGTACTTGACCATATCCTCCTCGTACTCAGCAATAAGGTTTCGCTGTACTTTATAAGTGAGCTCAATATTTTTGGTTTCAAGGAATGTGTTCACAACCTCCGGCAGACCTCCGACTATAACGTATCTGTACAACAATTCCATCATCACTTTGTGGATACCATCGGGAACTACCGTCTCCTTCTCAAAACAGGCTTTCACAGAATCAATAACCATGTCGCTGATTCCATTTGCCCACAAAAACTCCTCAAAATCCAACGGATACATTTCAACCACGGTCTCATACCCGACAGGGATAGAGTCCTGGCCCTCCTCCGTTGTCTTGCCACTTTTACCATACCCCCTTACACCCAAAAGGGAGCCGGTTGCTATAACATCAAAACGCCCATCTATCTTGAACGACTTTAATGCCGTCCTCGCCTCTCTACACTCCTGAATCTCATCAAGGATAATGCAAGTCTTTCCGTTGATGAAACGACTGCCTGGTATCAAGGCAGATAAGTTAAGGATAATGGTATCGACATCTATATTGCCGGCAAATGCCGACTTTTTATCAGGTTCAAGAATGAAGTTCATATAAACCACACTCTCGTAATTCTCCTTTGCAAATTTTTGGACAATATATGTCTTTCCGCATTGGCGAATACCTTTTATCACAAGCGGTTTCTTGTGCCCAGAGGTTTTCCACTCAAGCAAAACCGATTCAATTTTTCTTTTCAGCATCGTATTGCATTTTAGTTTTAGTGCAAAAATACACTTTTTCAAGCGAATAATTAAGACTCATGCACACTTTTTCAAGCGAATAATTTGACATAACAACATTTTTTAGAGCGAATAGGTGGGTAGATAACGCACTTTTTCCAACGAAACGACTACAAAACCGCGAAAAAAGGGCACCCACAAGGGATGCCCCTACGCATTGGTTCTCTGTTCTCTGTTCTCTATTCTTAAACCGCGGATTTGTCATTTTTCGGTCAAAGCCCTCAACAACACGTCTGAGCAAAGCGAAGAATCTCAAGTAACTTTCCACTTTGATATTTTAGGGCAGACACATCGGTCTGCTCCTACATTTAACCCGCAGGGCACGTGGATTGCTCCCCTGTAAATACCCCTCCGCCTGCGGCACCTGGATTGCTCCCCTGTTTTAGGGGAGCTGTCACGGAGTGACTGAGGGGTACAGGGGAGGAGTTGGCTGTCACGGAGTGACTGAGGGGACCGTGCAACCTGCGACCTATCGCCGTTCGTGCTGTCGAGTAACACAAATGGGAAGCTCTCGCTTTAAAGGATTACTTGACAGCACGAGCTTTTTGGCGACCCGCACGGCACGAGCGGTGCCCGTGCTACGTGCGACCTATCGCCGCTCGTGCTGTCGAGTAACAATAAAGGGAAGCTCGCGCTTCCCTTTATTGTTACTTGCCCCAGAGGTTGCCCCATGCACGGTCGTTGTCCTTGCCGAGCTGTTGACCTGAGACAGAGGTGTCTACTGATTTACTTTCATCGTTGTTTATTCCCAATGAAGCAGCGAGCATCTGCTCTGCTTCAACGTTTACCTCTACCATGAGAGGTGATATATAAGTTTTCTTCATATTATTGTATAATTATTTTTTGTCTTTTATTTTCCGCGCCTGTAGGGGCAGACCGATGTGTCTGCCCTACATTTGCGGTATTTCTGTTGGGCGAACACACCGGTTCGCCCCTACATTATTATTGCTGTCTCAAGTTAAATGAGATAAAAAGGATGAAGTTCAAGGCTTGCGACGCTCGC
>JAFQEZ010000061.1 GCA_017398805.1 Bacteroidaceae bacterium
AAAAGGGAAAGCTGCAAAGGTTGCTTTAATTGCTGTTGCAAATAAACTTTTGAAGCAGATTTTCGCCATTGTGAAGAATAATTGCGCGTATAGCGAATTTCATGCTTGATTTATTTGGATTTTAACACAGTTCATTTTGAGTGGAATTGTCATTGTCGGATTGATTCTTCTTCTGTTTCATTTTCTCAATAGATTCAGTTTTGTACCAAGGATGCTTTCCGGACTTTTCCTTATCATATACATCTCCTTTTCGTTTGTCATGACTTATGTGAATTGGGAGAGAATAAATACACTCCAGATTTTCTGGATTTTCAAGGAGGCAGTCCTGCCCGATCTTAATGCCTATCGTCAGAATCCTGAACTGCTTCTTGAGGAGGATGCTCCGGAGAATATTGTGCTGATAGTGGGAGAGTCCTTTTCGCGTTCGAACAGTTCGTTGTATGGGTACGAAAAGAATACCAATCCGATGTTGCACGAACTTGAAAAGAATGGCGAACTGAGTGTTTTCAAGGATGTGGACAGCTATACGACGACAACAATTCCATCGTTCAAGGCCATGATGATGGGTTATAAGAATGAGTATGCCGATAGTGTGGAGTGGTATGAGTGTCTTACTTTGATTGAGGTGATGCAGAAGGCCGGCTATACAGTGCATTGGCTTTCCAATCAATCCAAGCATGGTATCTGCGATAATGAAATAGGGCTTTTTGCAGACATGTGTGACGAACAGGCATTTGTCGGTGACAAGATTGCCGGAATGAAACGTACAACATATGATGGAGAGCTTCTGCCATTGATTGACAAATCCGTGAGCAAGGCACGTGGCAAGAATTTCTATGTAGTTCACCTTATGGGTTCCCATTCCAAGTTTGATGCAAGATATCCCGATAGTTATTCTTTCTTTACAGCCGAGGACTACGAAGGTTCCCATCCGCACCTTTCGTCGGATAAAAGGCAGCTTCTTTCAACGTACGACAACTCAATTAGATACAATGATCGCATCGTATATGATATGATCAATCGTTTCTCAGGGAAAGATGCAGTTGTAATCTATCTTTCAGACCATGGGATTGATGTTTTTGCAAGTGATGAAGATTATATCGGTCATGCCATAAAGAATGACCCAGTGTCAATGCATGCGGCAAGAAAGATTCCGTTTGTCATATATACTTCCGGTTTATGCAAAGAAAAATATCCGCAGTTGCAGCGAAGGATTGAAAACTCCTTGGATAACCATATAGTTACAGACAAACTGATGTATACGATTATGGATATTGCCGGCGTGTTGACGGTAAACAGTGTATCTTATAGGAAAGAGAGTATTCTTGAATGAGTAGTTGCTGTTTACGACTGTTTTATGGCATCGGCTTCGCAACCGCCACCCACGCGGCACCACTTGCGCGGTGCTACGCGTGACCTATGGCTCTGATGTTTGATCGAGCCTTTCACCTTGACCGTCATTTTGTTGCCTTCGGCAATCGCATCCCGCCCGGTGCAAACTTCGTCTGCACTTCGTGCGACTATTGCTCAAAATGCCGCTCTAGTCTTTCACCTTGACCAAACATCAGTTGCTTCGCAACCGCCACCCACGCGGCACCACTTGCGCGGTGCTACGCGTGACCTATGGCTCTGATGTTTGATCGAGCCTCGTTAACATATAACGGTATTCTCAATCGAGAATACCGTTATATGCTAACTCGCCTTCAACTACGAAGTAGAGATCTTCGGGGTCGAAATCGCCTATGCCGTTCTTCTTTGCTTCTTTGGCAATGAACTTGGCGATTTCATCGAGGTCGATGTCTACTTCTTCACTGTTGCTGTCGAGTATTCCGCTCTTGTCGTAGTAGTCGTAGATGGTGTCAAGGAAATAGTAGAATTCGTCTTCGCTGAATTTTTCCTTGAGGTCCTGTGGCAATCTCTCTTTGATGAATGCAATGGTTTTCTCGTCATCGAGATCTTCCATTGCGAACTCGTCATTGTTCATGATGGTTCAATTAGAGAAGTGCCTCAAACTTTGCCTGTATCTCAGCCTTTGACTTTGCGCCTACGAACTTGTCGACAATCTGGCCGTTCTTGATGAAGATTACTGTAGGCACGTTGCGGATACCGTATTCCATTGTCAGGTCATCGGCCTCCTCGATGTCGCACTTTGCAACTGCAATGCGACCCTCGTACTCCTTTGAAAGTTCGTCGATGATGGGGGCTACCTGCTTGCAGGGACCGCACCATGCTGCGCCGAAGTCCAATACGATTGGCAATTCTGTTGCCATGAATTCTTTTGCGTTCTCGTTAGTTACGTTTACTGCCATAATACTAAAATTTAAAAGTTATCAATTAAGTTTATATTCTATGCTTTCAATGCTTCTCAAGTATTCGAGCAACTCCTCGGTCACTTCAATCTCCTTGTTTTTTGATATGAGTTCAAGGGTGAATTCATGTTCCACATCCCTTATCTTGAACGATACGCTGCTCTTTCCCGGATGTCTGTCGATGTAGTCGGTAAGGGTGTCGTATATCTCGTCGGTGAGGGACATTATGTCGAACGATATCGTTATGCTCTTTACCATTTCGTCCTTTATTTCGGGCATCAGTTCAATGCTGTCTACCACGAAGTCGAACTTTGTCTGGTCCCATTTGCGTGCCTGGCAGCTACCCTTTATATAAAGGAAGTTGCCTGGGATGAAGTAATTCTGTCTTTTCATCCACTCGTCACCAAGGAAAAATAGTTCGGCCGTTCCTGAGAAGTCTTCGACCTTTGCCACTCCGAACGGACTGCCTTTCTTTGTGAAGCCTGTGCGTGGTGGGTCGCTGACAACACCACCAAGGGTAACCTTGCGTCCGATGAGCTTTTGCATATCTTCCATCTCTGCAGCCTTTGTGTTGCAGAACTCGTTTAGGATTATCGCGTAGTCATCGAGTGGATGTGCCGAGAGATATATGCCTACAAGCTCGCGCTCGCGATTGAGCCTTTCAAGTGTACTCCAGATGCCTCCTGCTGGTATCTCTGGCTTGGGTATCTCTGCCATCTCTGTGTCACCGAAGAGTGATGCGCTTGCATTGGCCTTGTCGTTCTGGAAGAGGTTTCCGTATCTGATAAGAGCCTCGATGAACTGCTCTCCCTTGCTGTTTACGCCTGCATACTGGTCACGGGTTATTCCGCCAGGCAGCTCGTCGAATGCTCCTGCATATGCAAGACACTCGATGTTCTTGCGGTTACATGCCGTGAGGTTCACGCGCTCAACAAAGTCAAATATGCTTGTGAAGGGACCGTTTGCCTCGCGTTCATCTATGATACACTGCACGGCATTCTCTCCCACGCCCTTTATTGCGCAGAGACCGAAACGCACATCGCCTTTCTTGTTGACGCTGAACTTGCGGCGCGACTCGTTTATATCCGGTCCAAGTACGTTGATTCCCATGCTCTTGCACTCCTGCATCAGCTTGGTGATTTCTGTTATCTTATCGAGGTTGCGGCTCATCGCCCCTGCCATATACTGCGACGGGTAGTTGGCCTTGAGGTAGGCTGTCTGGTATGCTACCCATGAGTAGCATGTGGCATGTGACTTGTTGAAGGCGTATGAGGCGAACTTCTCCCAGTCGGCCCAAATCTTCTCAAGTGTCTTCTCCTCATGTCCGTTCTTCTTTCCTCCGTTGATGAACTTGGGCTTGAGCTCGTCCAGCTTGTCCTTAAGCTTTTTACCCATCGCCTTACGCAGGGTGTCGCTCTCGCCTCGTGTGAAGTCGGCGAGCAGGCGCGAGAGGAGCATCACCTGCTCCTGGTATACGGTAATGCCGTAGGTGTCCTTCAGGTACTTCTCCATGCAAGGGATGTCGTACTGCACAAGTTCAGGGTTGTGCTTGCGCTGGATGAAGTCGGGGATATAATCCATAGGACCCGGTCGGTAAAGGGCATTCATCGCAATCAGGTCCTCAAAGGTGCTGGGCTGCAGTTCGCGCAGGTATTTCTGCATTCCGGGTGACTCGAACTGGAATGTACCGATAGTGTTTCCGCTACAATAAAGTTCGTATGTCTTTGGGTCATCAATTGGTATCGAATCTATGTCAACGTCAATCTTGAGGCTCTGGCGTATGTTTTCAAGAGCCTCCTTTATAACCGATAGTGTCTTCAGACCAAGGAAGTCCATCTTGATGAGTCCGGTCTCCTCGATTACGCTTCCTTCGTACTGTGTAACGAGCATCTTCTCGCCGGTCTCCTTGTCCTCGGCAATGCTGATGGGTACGTGGTCCGTTATGTCGTCACGGCATATGATTGTTCCACAGGCATGTACACCGGTGTTGCGCACGTTGCCTTCGAGCATCTTCGCATACTTTATTGTATCGCGCAGGATGGGGTCGGGCGATGCCTCTGCCTCACGCAGTTCGGGCACGGCCTTGATGGCATTGGCGAGGTTCATCTTCATGCCGTCGGGCAGACGGTCGGGGATAGCCTTGCAGAGTGCGTTGGATACGTCGAGCGGCAGGTTCTGTACGCGCGCGACATCCTTAATTGCAAGTTTGGTTGCCATGGTACCGTATGTGATGATGTGTGCAACCTTCTCCTGACCATATTTTTCAGTTACCCAATTGAGCACCCTGCCTCGTCCATCGTCGTCGAAGTCCACATCGATATCCGGAAGAGATATACGGTCCGGGTTAAGGAAACGCTCGAACAGAAGGTCGTACTTGATGGGGTCGACCCTTGTTATTCCAAGTGCGTATGCAACAACGCTTCCTGCCGCAGAACCACGTCCCGGGCCAACTGATACGCCCAACTCCTCGCGTGCAGCACGTATGAAGTCCTGCACTATGAGGAAGTAGCCCGGGAAACCCATTGTCTTCATGATGTGCAGCTCGAAATCGATGCGGTCGGTAAGTTCCTGTGTAAAGGGCTCAGGGTAGCATTTCCTTGCTCCGTCATATGTGATCTTGCGGAGATAATCGCCCTCTAACTTTATGCGGTAGAGTTTTTCATATCCTCCAAGTTTCTTAATCTTCTTTTCGGCATCCTCCTGTGACAACACCACATTGCCTTTCTCGTCGCGTGTGAACTCATTGAAGAGGTCTTCGTGGGAGAATTTCTCGCGGTATCCCTCCTCTGTACCGAACTCTTCGGGTATTGCGAAGTTCGGCATAATCGGGGCATTGTCGATTGAGTAGTATTCTATCTTATCGCAGATTTCGACAGTGTTTGCCATAGCCTCGGGGATGTCGCTGAACATCTCCCACATCTCGGCTTTGGTCTTCATCCACTCCTGCTTGGAGTAGTACATGCGGTTCGGGTCGTAAAGGTCCTTGCCTGTGCTGAGGCAAATGAGACGGTCGTGCGCTTCGGCATTCTCCTCATCTACAAAATGGACGTCATTTGAACATATAAGTTTTACTCCGCACTTTTTGCTCAGTTCAATAAGGTGCTTGTTTACCTCAACCTGAATTGGGTATACCTCATGGTTCGCACGCTCTACAGTGGCCTTGTGGAGTTGTAATTCAAGGTAATAGTCCTCGCCGAAGAGGTTCTTGAACCAGTTGACGGTCTCCTCGGCCTTTTCGATGTTGCCGCTCCTTATCAGTTGCGGTATCTCACCTCCAAGACATGCCGAGCAGCAGATGATATCCTCGTGGTATTTCTCCAATTCACTCTTGTCGGTGCGTGGGTTGTAGTAGTAGCCCTCGCTCCATGCCTTTGACACGATCTTTACAAGATTATGGTATCCGTTCTTGTTCTTCGCAAGAAGTATAAGGTGGTAACCGCGGTCGTCCTTGGTCTCTTTGTCCTGGAGCCTGCGTGGGGCAATATATACCTCGCATCCGATGATGGGCTTGAATTTCTCCTCATCGCTCTTGCCCTTGTTTATCTTGCCCACATAGTTGTAGAACTCCTTGATACCCATCATGTTGCCGTGGTCTGTAATGGCAATTCCCTTCATGCCGTCGGCAATGGCCTTGTCAACAAGCTTCTTTACTGCTGCCTGTCCGTCAAGGATCGAGTATTGTGAATGTACGTGTAAGTGGACAAAATCTTGCATGGTACTGTCTGATACTGTATGATTTTAATGGATTCTTGAAACCGTATGTTTTCGCTTGATAAAGATAATACCTTTTGTCGGTCCTTTATTCCAATAAGAACGAAAAGTTATTAACATTAACTTTTTTTTTAGAAGATGCCCCGTCATCTTTGCTCTTTGCTCTTTGCTCTTTAACCCCACTTCGTGGGCTTGAACCTTGGCTGCGCTCGCTGTAAAAGTTCAAGTAAACTTGACTTTCGCTCGCTTGGCACAAGCTTTCATCTTTCATCTTTCATCTGTTCTCTGTACTCTGTTCTCTGTACTCTGTTCTCTTTTCTCTCAGTTTCCATCGTGTTTTGGAAAATTGTCTTTTTATTTTGTCATCTTTTGTTTGCCGTTTAATATTTTCTTGCTATTTTTGTGAAATGATAGGAGGGAAAGTCCCTTGTAAAGTTCATTAAGGCTACGCTAAGGTCAGGTTATTGCTCAGATAATGTTCAAGAGTGTTTGATGTAACAGGGATATTGTCCGGAACAATGAAATGGTGCGAAGTGGTCAAAAGTAGATTCAACTCTATGAAAAAATTTAAAAGAATCAGAAAGCTCAAGGATTACAGAATACACAGAGAAGGTACAGAAATACTGATTGTTGCATTCATTATCATGGCTGCAATTAATGCCCCTCTTTGGATATTCCTTCCCAGGTTGTTTGTCCTTAATACTATAATATCGGTATTTTCCGTGGTTCTTTATCTGTTGATGGTCAATTTCTTCCGTAGCCCCAAGAGGATATTCCCAGGAGATGTGGAAGACGTTGTTGTTGCACCGGCTGACGGCAAGGTCGTTGTAATTGAAAAAGTTTATGAGCCCGACCATTTCAAGGATGAGAGAATACAGGTATCAATCTTCATGAGCCCGATGAACGTGCATGCCAACTGGTATCCGGTCGATGGCGTCATTGAACGTGTAGAGCATCAGAAAGGCAAGTTCCACAAAGCCTGGTTGCCAAAGGCGAGTACAGAGAATGAACGTTCACTCGTTGTGATAAAAATGGAGGATGGGCGTGAGATTATGGTGCGTCAGATTGCCGGAGCAATGGCACGTCGCATCGTTACATATGCTGCTGCCGGTGAAGAGTGTTTCATCGACCAGCATCTCGGCTTCATAAAGTTCGGTTCACGTGTCGATCTTTATCTGCCTCTTGATTCAGAGATTAAGGTAGAACTGAATCAAAAGACAGTCGGTAACGAAACCATTATAGCAAACCTGAAACAGGCTTAGGTTCAGTAAGTCTCAAAAAGATTCCGTATGTCTATTAAAAAGCATATTCCCAATGCGATAACCTGCTGTAATCTTTTTTCGGGTTGTATCGCATGTGTCATGGCTTTCGAATGTGAGTTCGAACTTGCAATGGCATTCATAGTACTGGGTGCTGTATTTGATTTCTTTGATGGCATGGTTGCACGTCTGTTGGGTGTTTCATCTCCTTTGGGAGTGCAGATGGATTCACTTGCCGATGATATAACATTCGGTATTGCACCTGCAACAGTGGTCTATTCATTCTTGCAGCATGAGATCAACTTCCCGTCATGTTTCGGTGTGTTCAGGGATGTATTGCCCTATTTGGCATTCCTTATCGCGGTGTTTTCGGCTTGCCGATTGGCAAAGTTCAATATCGATACCCGTCAGACAACAACCTTCATAGGCCTTCCTACTCCGGCAAATGCACTCTTCTGGTCTTCTCTTGTGACCGGTGGTGGCAAGTGGCTCCGCGGTATGGATGCCGGTTGGGCGGTTGTAGTTGCTCTTATCTTGGTGTTCTCATACCTTCTGGTATCGGAGATTCCCATGTTCTCCATGAAATTCAAGAATCTGAGCTGGAGCAGCAATAAGATAAGATATATCTTCTTGATATGTTCTTTGCCGATGCTTTTCTTGGGCTATCTGGCGCCATTCGCCATAATACTGTGGTATCTCCTTATTTCTATTGCACTTCATTTGAAGGGTACTGAGGTTTAAACCGTCACTCATCTTCATTGTTTCAAACATTCATGTGCATGGAATGTTATTGTTTTAGTCTATATTTAATAGAATTACTGTATGCTTAAATTAATACTTATAATATTATTCCTTCTTCTTTTTCTTGTTTTACTTATCCCAATCCTTCTCCTCTCTATCGTGTGGAGAATACTCTCCTGGTTCGGGATTGTGAGAAAACCGAGAACCAATGTGTTCTACAGGACATGGCAGGCAGGATGGGGAACTTCGGCAAGTAGAGGTACGGCATCCGCAGAACCGGATCACTCTTCTCCGAATACCGAAGAAAAGAAGAGAATGTTCGACAAGGGCGACGGCGAATATGTGGAGTTTGAGGAGATAAAGGACGAGGAACGTTGAATGTTAAATGTTTAATGTTTATTGTTTAATGTTTAATGTTTAATGTGACCGTTAAACGATAAACATTCCGCGTTAAACTTTTTTCCTGCTCTATCTCTTATTCTTGAAAAATTCTTTCATCAGTGCCGTGCACTCTTCGGCACAGACCCCACTGACAACTTCAGTCTTTGGGTGAAGCACATCAGGTGCGAACCGTTTGTAACCGCGTTTTTCATCTTCGGCACCGAAAACCAACCTTCCAAGTTGTGACCAGCCGATGGCTCCGGCGCACATGGGGCATGGCTCTACAGTTACATAAAGTGTGCAGTCGTTAAGGTATTTTCCTCCGATGTTCGTGGCTGCTGCTGTTATTGCCTGCATCTCGGCATGCGCGGTCACGTCGTTGAGCATCTCCGTAAGATTGTGTGCGCGTGCTATGATACGTCCCTTGCAGACAATTACAGCTCCTATGGGTACTTCGTCCTCGTCGTAGGCTTTCTGTGCCTCGACAAGTGCCTGTTTCATGTATTCGATATCTGTCATAAGGCTTTGTCAGCGGCGCATGTCATGCTCGCCGAATAGAGTGGGGTAATCCTCGTCAAGATTCTTGTATATGAATGAGAGCAGTGTCTCGCGCATCCAGTTGCTTTTGTTGCTTATCTTGTATTTCTTGAGATAATCGTCAATAATCCTCATCTCCTCATCGCTTACAAGGCATACAATACGCGAATGGCGTACCGGTTGTGTACGTGCTGTAGTAGCTTTGGGTTTGATAGTCTTTTTTGCGCTCATGTAATGGCTGTTCTGTACTAATGATACTGCAAAAATAACTTATCCTTTGACGAAATGCAAGTTTTCATTTGTTTTTCCTTTTGTCAAGCACTATCTTAGCGGTGTAAAATGGTACTTCTTATGGCGCAACATAATCTATTGGGAAATAAAGGAGAGATGCTTGCATCGCGTTATCTGCTCGACAAGGGGTATGCCGTGTTGCATTATAACTGGCGTTCAGGCCACAAGGAGATTGACCTTATTGCCAAAGAGCGTGATACACTTGTGTTCGTGGAGGTCAAGAGCCGTACGAGTGAACTCTACGGTAATGCCGAAGATGCCGTAGATGAGAGGAAAATGAGGCTTCTGATATCTGCTGCAGAATCATATATAACAAGATTCAAGATAGATTTGAAGTTCCGCTTCGATGTAATTACCGTTATCGGTAATTGTGAACCATACCGGATTGAACATATTGAAGATGCCTTTGCACCTTCGTGGTAAACAGCTTGTCAGTGATTATGAATATTGAAGATGCACGCATATATTGCTTGAGCAAGGAGAATGCTACCGAGGATTTTCCTTTTGATGAAACAACGTTGGCTTTCAGGGTCGAGAATAAGATATTTGCGATATGTGACCTTGAGAACACCAAATGGTTCTGTGTCAAATGTGATGCCGATTACGCCATAGAACTGCGTGACCGATATCCGCAGATTCAGCCCGCATGGCATATGAACAAACGCTACTGGAACCAGCTGGACATTGCTGCGCTTGATGATGAGTTGTTTTATTCTCTTGTCGACCATTCTTACGTAGAGGTCTTGAAGAAACTTCCTAAGAAAATCCGTGTGAAGTATGGACTTTAGAGAACGGAAAACTGAGAACGGAAAACTGAAAGTGGAAAGTTGGTGCAAGCTCAGTATGGCAAACAGCATCATGGGTCAACATCTATATCATTACTAAAGTCAAAACAGAAAACATATGTCAATTTATATCAAGCGTCTTGACGTGGTGGACTCCACCAACCGTTATCTGCGCGACGAGGCTGAGAACTTGTGGGTAGATGGCAAGGAGATTGTTGCTGTCACAGCACGGCATCAGACGGCAGGGCGTGGGCAACGTGGAAACGTGTGGTCGTCAAAGGATGGTGAAAATCTTCTGCTCAGCATGCTTGTTCGCCCGGGCAACTCTCTTGAGGTCGCTAACCAGTTCCTGTTGTCGCAGGCAGTGGCTGTTTCTTTACATGCTGCAATGAAGTGTTATGGCATTGAAACAAGGCTCAAATGGCCCAATGACATATATGTGGGTAACAGGAAACTGGCAGGCATCCTTGTTGAACTTGATTATTCCGGCGCATTCGTGGATCAGGCAATTGTGGGAATCGGGCTCAATGTTAACCAGACGGAGTTCCCTCCTATGGATCGTGTGCCTGTGTCAATGAAAATGCTGCTAGGCAGGGATGTTTCTGTTGAAGATGTGATGCGCGACGTGCTTTGCAATTTCAGTCACTATTATTCCGAGATGCGTTGGGGCTGCAAAGAGGCAATCTCCGCAGAGTATCGGGAACTGTTGCAGGGGCTTGGCGAACAGCGCAATTATGTTGATACTGATGGCGCTTTCACGGCTGTTATCGAGGGCGTTGAGCCTACAGGGCATCTGTTGCTCCGCCGCAGTGACGGTACGTTGTCGCGTTATGCATTCAAGGAGGTGGAGCAACCGATGAATGATTAAACGAGGTCCTGTTGCTATATTTATTGTTTCCCTTTTTCTTCCGCGGCTTTGTTCCTTCTCTCCTCTTTATATTGCGCCATCTCCCTCTCGCGTTCTTGACGTAGCTTTTCTCTTTTACGGAGCAGTACCCACAGCAGTGCAAGCACTCCTATCGATACACCTACCGTAACATATATCTCAGTATCGCTCATTTCGTCATTCTTCGGTATCAGGATAATATACATCACTGCTGTATATATCGCAAATATGGCAATTGTGAGGTTGGGATTTCTAAAGAATCTCATGGTTATCGGTAAACTATTAGAAGCTGTTTAAATTTATATTGCAAAGGTAAGGCAAACTTTCGGTATTTTTGAAAAACCAGCACCTTTTACCTCATTTTATAGTATAATTTAAGATTTTGTTCTATTTTTACAGAAGAAATAACAAATTCCGGTATTATATGGCAATATTTAAGAGAATCCTTCTCAAGCTCAGCGGTGAGAGCCTTATGGGTGAGCAGGGATATGGTATAGACGTGAAGCGTCTGAACGAGTATGCTGCACAGATTAAGGAGGTAGCAGCAATGGGTGTGCAGATAGGTATTGTGATTGGTGGCGGCAATATTTTCCGTGGCCTTACAGGCGCAGGCAAGGGCTTTGACCGCGTGAAGGGCGATCAGATGGGTATGATGGCTACAGTCATCAACAGTCTTGCTCTGAGTTCGGCTTTAGGTGCGGCAGGTGTCCCCAATAAGGTGCTTACAGCAATACGTATGGAGCCTGTAGGCGAGTTCTATACCAAGTGGAAGGCTATTGAGGCAATGGAGCAGGGTATGGTAGTGATTATGGCAGCCGGCACCGGTAGCCCTTACTTTACCACAGATACCGGTTCATCGCTCCGCGGCATTGAGATTGAGGCCGATGTGATGCTTAAGGGTACACGTGTAGACGGCATATACACAGCCGACCCTGAGAAGGACCCGACTGCAACCAAGTTCCAGGATATCACATACGATGAGGTCATTTCACGTGGTCTCAAGGTGATGGATATTACTGCTACGGCAATGTGCCGCGAGAACAATCTCCCTATCTATGTGTTCAATATGGATGTTGTGGGTAACCTTCGCAAGGTTATGGAAGGAGAAGAGATTGGTACATACGTTCATCCGTAATATTGTGATTATGTAAAAATAATTAAGGACATACGATATAATAAGCGTTAGCTTTATTCTTGTTTCTGAAAATCGCCAAATTTTGAAGAAATTGCCAAGAGTAAATGTTAATGCTCATGCCGGTAGGCGTGGGCTTTTGCATGTTTGGCAGTGGGTGTTTGGCGATACCTCAGAAACGGACAATGTATCAGTCCACGTTTTTTGTTGCCAATAAGAAACGGTTTAAATTAATATCGCTAATTTTTGTATATGGAAAATAATAGAGAGAGAAGCCGCTGGATCGTCAATCTTATTGTGCTGGCAATTCCTGCAACAATACTTCTGATACCAGTCGATATAATGTCGCTACAGTCACTTGTGGATCTTGGCTTTAAAGGAGAAATCCTTGAAAAAGCAGGTGTTGATGTTTCTGCTGTTACCAGGGGGGTAAGAGATGATGTTCTGGCATTGCAGATAATTCTGTCTGTTGCAAGATTATTGATGTTGTACTCCTATTATTTAGTTCTGGACTGGAAAAGAAAGGGCGCTTATCTCTATCTCTCCGTTTCTGTGATATCTGCACTTGCATATTGGTATTTCATGGGGAATATAATCGATGAATACTCTTGTTTTGGTCTGATTACAGGTGCAGAACTGTTAACAAGCAGTTTTTCTTTTATTGTTCCGGCATTACTGCTTTTCCTTATATTGAGAATCAAGAAGAACGGTGTCAGTTGTTGGAAACTGATGGATTGATAATATAAAACAATTGGCTGGAGCATGCTCCAGCCAATTGTTTTATACTAAATATATTATTACTCTGCATCCTTTGTCAGCAACCAGCCACCGCTCTGTGTGGCTTCAAGGTTCAGGGCGTCGCTTGTCTCGCTGTAGGCGTTGACTGTGCCTTCGTTAAGTGCGATACCTGCTATTGCTGTCATAGCATTGTCATGAGCGTTGGCAACAATCTTTCCGCCGTTCACGGTGATGCTGTTGGCTGTTATGCCACGGCTTTTCTTGTCATCTGCAATATCGGTATAGTTCTCGCCTGTGGCAATCAAGGTTACATCGCCTCCTGCAACATTTACATCGCCGTCGCAGTTGATGCCCTTTGAACCCTTACCGTTACACTCAAGCGCAATTGTACCGCCTGTAATCTCAAGATTACCGTTGCACTTTATGCCTCCTGCCGATGTTGTGTCTGTTGCGACAGTGCCGTTTGCGAATCCGGTAACCTTGCCATCGCTGAATGCCACAGCGCCATCGCAGTTGATAATCTTTGAACCGTTGCCGTCAACCGTTGCCTGGATAATGCCTCCGCTCTGTGTGTAGTTGCGTGTCACCTTGATGGCAGAACTCTTTTCGCCAGCTGTGGCAATCTTTATGTATCCGCCTTTTATTATGGCATCTGGGACTACTGCCGGGTCGGATACAGCCTCTTCATATTCAACCTTAATGGCTTCGCTTCCGGACTTTATCTCAAGTTTGCCTGCCTCAATGGTAAGCGTGCCCTCACTGCAATCGATGCCGTTGTTGGTCGCGTTTATGCTGATTGCGGGCGCTGCAGTCGCAGTACGGCCTACGACGAACTTCTCCTTTGTACGGAATCCGTCCTTGGCTGCATTGATGATGTTTATATTGCCGCTACGTATTCTTATATAGTCGTCGCTGCATATACCATGTCCTCCAAGACTGGTTACGTTGAGCGTGCCTTCACCGTTGAATATCACCTGACCCTCGCTGAAGAGTGTACCTTTCTGGTCCTCTTCGGAACCGTCTGCCGCAATCGTCGGGGCATTATAGACTGCACCGTCGCAAAGGGTGTTTGTAGTACCCTTTAGCAAGGTAAAATATATGGTTTTGCCGCACTGAATGTTTATAGCCGGTCCGGTAGGGTTGGTTATGTTGAAGTTCTGTGCCATAAGCTGGAACTTCTTGGTACTGTATATCTTCAAAGAACCGTTGCTGCATGTACCGGTTACCCTGTACGCAACCTTTCCACGTGTAGAGTTGATGACAATATGTCCTCCGTCAATCGTGGCTGTTATATCACTGGTAAGTGAACTTGCCTTTACACTGTTCTCGCTGAATGTGATTGTTATGGTGCGTTCAGGTGTGTAATTCTCGACAAAGTCGCCCGATTCGTCATCAAGTTCGTCTGTTATTATGGTCTCTACAATCTCATTGTAGTTCTCGGTGTCTGATGCATCAAAAGCAACCTTTGGATTCAGGTCGTATGTGAGTTCGGTTGCACCTGATGATGCTGTTGTGATATTCTTTACCTTTGCTGTCGCGAACCGGCTTGCTGTGCCGTCGTTCATGAGGAATCTTATGAGCTGTTGGTCGCTGTCGAATGTCACCTCTTCGTTGAGTTTGGTGTCTATCGCCTGGTAGGTTCCGTTGCTGTTGTTCACGTAAAGGACCTGTGCCTGCATTGCGGTTGCGATGATCAGGCATGCTGTAAATAATGTCTTTCTCATCTTCTTACAAATTTAGCGGTTCTCTCTTCTGCTTTCACAATGTAGATGCCTTGGGCAAGGCCGGCAATGCTGATGTGCCCACCGTCTGCATCAAGGCGCACACTCATCACCTGCATGCCTGTGACGCTGTATATTGTCACGACGGTTCCGGCTGTACAGTTTACGGCAATCTCGTCGCTTGAGACATATTCGAGCAATTCCTTGCCGTGGCTTATGTTGTCGATAGAACTGAAATTACCGAAATATATGCGGCTGATATCATCCATAGAGGTATTGCTTACTTTTCCGTCGATCTGTTCTATTACAACTGTAGTGCCTTCGAATGTTATCTGCTTGAGGTTCTCGAGGCTAATGATTTCATTCTCGTAACCGCTCTTTTCAACCAGCATCTGTTGGGCTGCTGCAGGCAGTGTAACGGCTATTGCAAAAAAAAGTATGGTTAAACTCTTTTTCATAGATTTCATGGATTATTTCTTAAAGGTCTATTGAGTAGCCGATGCCTATCGCGTGTCCCTTTGGTTCGTCATCGTCGTTGGCATCCTGATACAGGTAGAAAAGTGAAATTTCGTTGTCCTTGTTTATCTTGTAGCTTGCGCCTGCACGGTAACGGAGTTTATCGCATCCCTTCCATTTGTCGAGTCTTGTGTATAGCTCTACCGATGCAAACGGGGTAAGCTTGCAGTTGCGGATATCCCATTTTGCTGTCAGACGTGATCGCAGGGTGGTGTTCTCCTTTGCCTTCTTGAGTTCCGGTTCTGTCTCGCGCTCAACCAATGTGGGGGCAATCTCGTTGAAATAGTCGTCAAAATTCTGCTGCCAGCGGAATTTTGTCTCATCGGTTGTTGCCGAGTTGGTACGTGTGTACTGTACACGCTCGCGCAATGAGAGTTCTACACGTCCAATCTTGTATTCACCGGTGAATGTCACATGGAAACGGTGGCGCTCCGTCCAATAGTCGTGGTCAACGTTGTAGTCATAGAACGTTCCATAACCGGGAACTTCAAGAGCATCCTCCCACTTCACTTTCTTCTCGTCAAGACTGTGGCTGTAAAGGAATATGTATCCGGCACTTGCCTTAAGCCATTTCGTGAGTTTGTAACTGGCTCCTGCACCCACCGATATGCGGTCAATGTCACCGACTCCGTCAATGGTTCGCAACTCGGCTTCAAAGTCGAGTTTGAGTTTCTTGTTAATCTTCTTCGAGGCTTCGAATGTTGTCCATACACCGAATTCGTCATCCTCGCTCTGTGCATTGGCGCTACAGAACGGTGCAATTGCGAATACCGCAAGCAGCAGGTATCCGAGCAGTCTTTTCTTAGTTCTTGAGTTTGTATTCATCTACTGGAGTTTTTAAGGTTGTATCTACTGAATTATTTGATGAATTGCTTTTATAGTACATCTTGATTATCACGCCATCCTTGAGAAAATCTATTGCTCCTACCTCGATTTTCTCGATTTTGAGACCGGTACGCTTCTCGAGGTCTGCTATCAGTTCATCTCTCTTGTCCGGGGTAATGAGGTTCACGTTGTCATATTTGATTACCTTGTAAGAGTAGTGGCTGATGAGCAGCTTGCTCTCGCATATCCAGATTGAGAAGATGAAGAGCAGGTTGATTATTATTATCTCTCCTAGGCTTAGTTCGCTGATTACAAGTCCGTTGATGGCACTCAGAGCAATGATTATGAACAGGTAGGTCATTTCCCTGATTGCAACCTGTTCTGTACGGTAACGTATGATGCTGAATATTGCAAAGAGACCCAACGCGATACCGGCCTTGAGTTTCACGTCGCCAAGGACATATATGAGCATGAATGTACTGATTGCAATGAGGATATATGTGAAGAAGAACTCTCCACGCTTGCACTTGGGGTAGTATAGTCCACGTACGATTATCATTATTGAAACCAGATTTATCAAGAATGCGATAAGCAGTTCTGTAACATGCTTCGTATCGATAAATTCGTCGCTCTGCCTTTTCTCTTTTACAGACACCGTCATCTGTTCTTCGTCATTGTCGTTGTTCTTGCCATTCTTTTTGTCGGCTTTGATTTCCTTCTTGATGCCGTTGAGTTCGCTTTTGAGCGATTTTATCTCGTCAAGCAGCTCGCTGTCTGCGGCATATGCGGCCACTGCAGCCGGTGCTGCATCCTCCTTTGTCTGGTTCTCTTGCGCCTGTACGGACAATGTGGCGCATAATAGCATGAGTGTTGTTAGGAATCTGTACATGTTATAGTTAGTTTATCGTTTGTTTTCCATTTTGTCAATCATTCTCAGTCTCTCCTTGAAGTTGTTCTGCTTGAGCCCTTTGTGTGTCATTGCACTGCCTATGCAGTATTTGCTGAATCCCGAACGTTTGATCCGTGCCTCGCGAAGGAGGTCAAGGGCTGGGGATGGGATGTTGCCGTCGCGCTTGAGCTCTATTATCGCAACGCGTTGCAAGGAATCTTTTCTGTCGCTTTTCAGGTGGTGGAATCTCAGGTTGAAGTCTATTGTAAGTCTTTCTGTCTTACCGTAATTCACTAAGGTTATGCGGTTGAACCAGTTCTCTATCACAGGAGTGACCTCTTCGAGCCTGTACCATGCATGTTTGCCAAGGAAAGGAACTACACTCTCTTTCTCGTTTTCAAGAGTTCCGACACCGCCTACCGTGATGCGTTTTTTCTTTGTACGTCCATGATTGTTCTTGTTTTTCACCTCAAGGAAGGTGTCATCGCTGTCGAGATATGTGCGCACCCTTATCTTTTCCCTTACGCTTCGGCCGGCATGATGCATCGTGTACATCTCGTAATCATTAGTGTCGAAATAGGTGGTATGATAGCTGGCGATGCGCTTGCCGTCGATTTCCTGAATGAAATATTTGCCTTTGACCGATGAGAGGAACTTTACGAGCTGGTCGTGGGTTGCCACGAATTTCGTATCGGTCCTGTTCATCAGCTTTATCCCGGACATCTCCTGTAGGGATATCGGTGGGAGCATTTGGGCTTTTTCGGCAATCCGGTCGATCATTAAGAGTTGCTGTTATTAAACATCACTTAGCAAAAATATGCAAAAGTTTTAAATAATAGCATATTTTGTTGTTTATATTTATAAATACACGGTTTTTTAGAGTGAAATGGTACTCTTTATATGTTTGCGAAGAATGTATAATTTACGTATCTTCGTGGGGTGAAAACTGATTTAAAGATTCCGGTTATGGATGTGAACAGCATAATAGACCTCTATTACAAGCAGGATGATGAGTTGAAAAATATTTACATGATTCATGCCCGTGCAGTTGCGGATTTTTCTCTTGAACTGGCCCGGCGTCATCCGGAACTCGGCCTTGATGAGGAGTTTATATATGAGGCAGCCATGCTTCACGATATCGGTATATTCCTGACCGATGCACCGCGCATATTCTGCTTTGGCAAAGAGGATTATCTCTGTCATGGCTACCTTGGGGCACAACTGTTGCGTGAGCATGGACTGGAACGTCATGCAAGGGTGTGTGAACGTCATACAGGTACAGGACTTACAAAGGAGGTGATTGCGGCGAATGGCTGGAATCTGCCGGTAAAGGATTTTGTCCCGGAGACACTCGAGGAACAGCTCATTTGCTTTGCCGACAAATTCTTCTCCAAGACAAAGTTCCTGCGTCAACCACGTACATTTGAACAGGTTGTGGAGAGTATGCGCAAAATCTCCGATGAATCGGTGAAAAAAGTTGAAAAATGGGCTGCAATGTTCCTGTGATTTTTCATTTTCCGATAAAAGTGCATTCGCTGAGTGCTTTTTTATATTAAAAATAAAGAATACTTCTTTTTATTTTCGTATTTTTGTGCTTGCTTATGGCAAGCGTTGGTAAATGAATACGAGCCCATTCAAGATATTTCTTCTGACAATGCTGTTGACGGTTACACTTTATACGGTGCCGTCAAACAGATTTTCCTACCCGTCATTTGGTGAAGGGTGGTGTATCTTGCGTGATACAATTGCGGCAGATACTCTTTTTGCCGATTCTGTAGCGAAGCGCGACTCGATATCTTCTGATACAATTTCAAAGAAAGAACCGAAAAAGGATGCTATCGATGCTCCGGTCTACTATGAGTGTACCGACTCGATGGTGTGGTCCCGTTCCGGTGATGCATTCCTTTATGGTTCGGGCAAGGTTACATATGACAAAGTGGAACTGACTGCAGATGTAATCACTATGAATGTCGATAGCAGCGTAGTGCGTGCAGCCGGACGTCTCGATTCAATCGGAAATACGGTTGGTCTGCCGATATTCATGGATGGAGGGACACCTTATGAATCGGACAGGATAAGCTACAACTTCAAAAGCAAGAAGGGTTTCATAAATAATGTCTATACCCAACAGGGCGACGGCTTTATTATGGGCGGAAAAGCCAAGAAGGACTCTGCCGGCATATTCTATTCGCAGGACGGTATGTACACCACCTGTGATGCCGAGCATCCGCACTTCTATGTCAAACTGACACGTGCCAAGGTGCGTCCGAAGAAGGATGTGGTCTCAGGCCCTCTCTACCTTGTCGTGGAGGACGTCCCTCTGCCGCTTGCGCTCCCTTTCGGTTATTTCCCGTTCACAAGCAGCTACTCTTCGGGTATAATTATGCCTACGTTCGGTGATGAGACAGAGCGTGGCTTCTATCTGCGTGACGGTGGATACTATTTTGCAATCAGCGACAAGTTCGATCTTCGTCTTACAGGTGAGATATTTACCAAAGGATCATGGGGCTTGGGTGCAGCGTCGACATATGCAAAACGCTACAAGTATTCGGGAAGTGTCGATTTCAGTTATCTTGTGACAAAGAACGGCGAGAAGGGATTGCCCGACTATGCTGTAGGCAAGAATTTTCGTCTGCAATGGAGTCACCGTCAGGATCCTAAAGCCCGTCCGAACAGCAATTTCTCGGCAAGTGTCAATTTCGCTACAGCAAGCTATGAACGCTCTAATCTGAACAGCCTCTATAACCCTGTGCTCAATTCGCAGAGTGTGAGGACTTCAAGTGTGAGTTACTCGCATACTTTTCCGGAGATTGGTCTTACAATTTCGGGAAACTTCAATATTGCGCAGAACATGAGAGACTCGACGCTTTCGCTTACATTGCCGAGCCTTAATGTGTCATTGTCAAAGAAATACCCGTTCAAACGCAAAAAACGTGTGGGTGACGAGCGTTGGTATGAGAAGATTTCGTTGTCATACAGCGGACAGATGAGCAACAGCATAAATACCAAGGAGGATCAGGTCTTCAAGTCCAATCTTGTCAAGGATTGGAACAACGGTTTCAAACACAATATTCCTGTAAGTGCAACTTTCCAGCTGTTTGACTTCATAAATGTGACTCCGAGTTTCAATTACACCGAACGTTGGTACTTCAAGAAGGTGAATCAGGAGTGGGATCCTGTGGCCAACAGGGTGGAAAGGGATACTGTCTACGGGTTCAACCGTGTCTACAACTACAACCTCTCGATTTCGGCAAACACCACATTGTACGGTTTCTATAAGCCGGCAGGCTTCTTGAAGAACAGCCGCATTCATACGGTGCGTCATGTCTTCAAGCCATCGGTGTCATTCTCTTATGCTCCGGACTTCGGTGCCGACCATTACGGTTACTATGACACCTATGTGTACACCGATGAGAATGGTGAAGCGCGCACCGTTGAGTATTCTCCTTATCAGAACTCCCTTTACGGTATACCGTCGAAAGGCAAGACCGGTAGCATATCGTTCAGTGTGAGCAACAATGTAGAGATGAAATGGCGTACCAAGAGCGATTCGCTCAAGAAGGTGAGCATTATTGATGAACTGGGAGCATCCTTGTCATATAATCTTGCTGCAAAGACGCGTCCTTGGAGTAACCTCTCAACGCGTCTGCGTCTGAAGCTGACAAAGAACTATACATTCAGTTTCAATGCTACATGGGCTACATATGCCTACACGTTCAATGACAAGGGGCAGGTTGTTGTAGGTGACAGGACCGAATGGTCATACGGCCGTTTCGGACGTTTTCAGGGTATGAGCCAGAACCTCTCTTATACATTCAACAACAAGACTTTCTCCAAGATAAAGAAATGGTTCCAAGGAGACGATGAGGAGGAAACCGAATCCAATGGCGAAAACGAACCGAAAGGTTCCGAAGAAGAGACTCTGGATAAGGAGAATCTCTCTTCGCTGAAATCTTCAAAATCAAAGAAGGCCCAGGATGCCGATGTTGACGATGACGGTTATATGCCGTTCAAGTTCCCGTGGAACTTTACAGTCTCTTATGGTATAATGATGGCGGAGAATACTGCCGGAAAGATAAATGTAAAGACAATGCGTTATCCTTACAAGTTCACGCAGAACCTGAACTTCTCGGGAAATATCGGAATATCTGATAACTGGCGCATAAATTTCACATCGGGATACAACTTCGAGTTCAAGAAACTCACGACTACAACCGTGAACATCTCGCGCGACCTTCACTGCTTTGAGATGTCGTGCGGAATTGTGCTTGCGCCTTATACTTCATTCAACTTCAGCTTCCGCGCGACTTCGCAGATGTTGGCCGATGCCCTCAAGATTGACAAACGCAGCAGTGGCAGCAGTAATGTGGAGTGGTATTGATTCCGGAACATTATAAACATGAGGGTGACCCGAAGTCATCCTCTTTTTGTTGGGGGTGAATAAAAAGCAAAGTTCAAGGCTTGTGCAGGCTTCAAAACCGCAGTTTACTAAGCGTAAATGAGGATTTTGAAGGCAAACGTAACACAGAAATTTACTTTTTA
>JAFQEZ010000062.1 GCA_017398805.1 Bacteroidaceae bacterium
CGGTTGTAATGAAAAAGAGATCCCTCGTCGCTACATAAGCTGCTGAAGCAGCACTCCTCGGGGAACCTAAAACTAAGTGCTGAAGCACACTCCTTTGGGGAGCTAAAGCTCCCGTCGTCGCAAACAATGCTTATTTCGCATTGTCGTCGCAACCGACGCTCATTCGCGTCGGCGGGATGACAATTGCGCAATGACAAGCAGAACCACCAAGCTACAGCCTCAAGAGACTGCGGCAAGGTGGTTTTTTTTTCGGATAGCAAGAATTATGGTTTTAGTAAATTTATTGGTGCAACATAAACACCATCCTCCCTTTTGTAAGCACCACCTGTTGCTGTTAATACCATTAAGAAAGAAGGGCTTTTCTCATCACTCTTTTCTTCGATTTTTGATTTAAGTAATTTAAGCGAATTTGCACCAGCCTCTATTAGGTCATCGCCACCAAGTTTAATCTCTACGGCACCCCAGCTACCATCTTCAAGATGTATCACGGCGTCACACTCCAAACCGGCATTGTCTCTATAATGTAGCACTTCACCGCCAAAGGTTCCGGCATATATTCTTAAGTCCCTAACAGCCATGTCCTCAAAAAACAGTCCAAAAGTTTCAAGGTCACGCATTAAATCTTCCGGCATAACTCCAAGTGCTCTGCAAGCTATTGAGGTATCTACGAAGTGCCTTGTTGGAGTTGATCGGATTGAAGTCTTGGAACGGATATTCGGATTCCAAGCAGGCATATCTTCAAGTATGTATAAATCTTGTAAAGCCTCTTTGTAGTCATCAAAAGTTTTCTCATCCATCTTGCGTTCGTTGCTTTGTCTCACATCGGCTATGATGGTTGAGATTGCCGCCTCTGTAGAAATGTGGCGGGCATAACTTCTTACAATCATTTTCAGCACCTCGGGTTTCTTATTCCTGAAACGTTCGTTCTCGCAATCCTCAAAAACAAAAAGCCCATTCCAATAGTTCTTTGTAATCTCAATGGAAATCTCCTCCGGAGCAAGTACCGAAATAGGCCATCCTCCACGACAAATCAAGTACGCAACATCGTTAAGTGTGAAATCACTATTTAGGTCCCACGGAAATTCATTACCTCCGCTAAACAAATCCATCAAAGAAACAGTACCTTTTGATTCTTTGGATTCCCACAGGCTCATAGGACGCATCTTGACAGGTGTAATCCTGCCTGCTCCACTATGATGTACTTCTGTTTTATCAGCAGGGGTTGAACTACCTGTTAATATGTATTTACCGAATTCATAATTAAAATCAAGTTCATCTTTTACTTGATTCCATATATCCGGTGCTTTCTGCCATTCGTCAATCAATCTCGGTTTTTCACCTTGCAGAACAGCCTTTGGATTCATTCTTGCCATAGCAATACTTTGCTTTGTATTCAACTTGACAAAACTCTTTTGGAAGAGCATACAAGTTGTTGTTTTGCCGCAGAATTTTGGTCCTGCAACAACAACTGCACCCGATGTTCTCAATTTCAGTTCAATCTCTTTTTCAACTAATCTGCTATGGTACATAACTCTATGGATTTAATATTACGTTGTCAAAGATATACAAACAAACAATAACAAGCAACAATTCCGATAATTTTCAATTGATAATTCCGATAATTTTCAATATTGCAGCACTAATATTTTCAAGCTCCCCTCGATACTGTGCTGAATTTTGACATGGTATTTGTCATCTCGAACGAACCAACGGTCGACGCCCAAGGCGTCAGCCTTAGCATTAAGCAGAGGCGTCAGCCTTAGCATTAAGCAGAGGCGTCAGCCTTAGCATTAAGCAGAAGGGGCTAAAGTCAATGTGAGAGATCTCATGTTTTGCAATATCTTTGAGATTTTTCGGGAGATCCCTCAACAACACGTCTCATCGCTACGCTCCATCGAAATGACAAGTTCGTGGTTTAAACGGGCTTACATCGAACTGACGTTAACATAAGACGAGGGCGACTCATGTGAACATGGTAGCCCTCTTGCGTTAGAAAGATTATAAGATATCACTTACATTACATCTCCTTCCAGATATTGTCCCAATCGCCACGGACGGCACCGGTGGCTTCAGCGTCAAAATCATCTTCGTTGCTTGGGCCGCTATTGTCATACGGAAGGCTGTTCTCGAGTATTGCAGATGCAGGAACACACTCCATTGCTTCAGTTACGGGTGCTATATATCTCTTTTTCATACCGCTCATCATTCTTGTTTGTTCAACGTTCATATAATCCCGATTACTTTACATAGACTCTCTTGCCATCGACGATGTAGAAACCCGGTTCGGTAATCTCAGTGAGTTTGCGTCCCTGTAGGTCGTAGATGGTTTTCGCATCTCCGTTTTCGCCCTTGACGTCGTCAATATCAGTTGTTCCATAATCAACGAAACGCATGCCAAATGAGGCTGTTTCATTTCCACCCGGCACTCTCATGTAAATCTTGTTGGCACCGCACTTGATGTGGCCGCCGTCATGCGTTTCGCCCTTGCTGTTGCCCTCTGCATCAAACTCTTTATACATAAGGTACATCTTGGCCTCGCCGTTCTTTATCATCAGTTTGTAGTAGTCGCTGTTGTCACACTCTACATACTTTGTGTAGAGACTGCCGCCAAGCAGCGTGGAGGCAGGTTTATCGGCAGGTTTATCGGTATATGTGAATCTGAATGTCTTTGCCTCACTCTCATCATCGGTACGGTAGAGGATTACAGGAGTATTGGCAGGAATCACGTCACCTTCACCGGCAACCTTCACAAGCGACACATATCCGTCATCGAGGCCCACTGCATTATAAGCCTCCACTCCGGCAGGAACGGTGGCATTGTAACCCAATGTAACCGATGAAAACTTCGTCTTCATTGTGACATCGAAATGGATATCATCAAGGTCGACTTCGTCGATGAACCATGCAGAGCCGCTGGTCGCGTTCTGGTTATCATAACCTACAACCTTGCCATCCGGGCCGGCATTAAACATCTTGCCGCCATATGGTGTAATGGACACTGCGCGGCTTCCTCTTGACAAGCGGGCAATCGTTACATCCTTTGCAGCATTTTCACCACAACTTATTTCATATTGGGTATTATTACCCTCTGTCACAAGCGATGAGAGGTAAGTACCGCGTTCGAGCGATTTCAGCAAGTATGTGTTGCCGTACTGTGAAAGTTCCAATGTAAATACATGCTTTGAACATATTGCAGCATTATCGTAGTGCAATGCAGGCACTGCTGAAGAACCTGCATATATCCTATTGTTCTCAAGACCTGTCTTGGCACTTCTTATTACATAGTATTTATTCTTCTCGGGCAATACTATTTTCCACAAATCGCCTTCTGCCTTCGTGAGGTCTTCGAGTGCAGTACTGTACACGCTATCGGTTGAGTTTGCTGCACTTAGCACATTTTTCGCGTCGCTCAATGCCGCATTGAAAGTGTTTGCGCATTCCTCGGTGTAGTCACCCACCTGACTACCGGAGTTAATGCCATATTCAAACTCCTCGTACTTGGTTCTGAGGGCTTTGTAGCTGCTGCTAAAGTTATATCCTTCTACCTCCTCAAGAACCCATACGGTGCCTTCATTGCCTTTGCAGAACAGATAGGTTCCACCGCCGATATCCTGTGTATTGAAATAATCCTCATTATACATTATACAGTACTCATTTCCCTGACCGGTGTACTCCAATGTAAGTTCAGCACCCTCTTTAATGCTGCTTGCATTCACATTAGAGCCATTGAGGCCGATATAATGGAGTCCCTTTGACTTGAGTTTGTAGCCATTGCCGCTCTTCTGGAACTCAAACACCTGCTTGTCGCTATCGTAATCACCGTTCTGGTTTGCACCGTCAGCCGCCTTGGCAGCCACAGTAACACCGCTCGTAGAACCTGAGTTATCGTAGTTGTTGGCAATGTTCATATAAAGGTCGGTATCCTTTTTCCTGATACGGAACCAATAACCATCGAGTTCAGGGTTAATAGTACCGGATCCTTGCTCGAAGTTGGCAACATACTCGGCATTAGCCTGGATATTGTTGACTGTCAATTCGGCCTCCTCGCTGAACAGAGTGCCGCCTTTCGTCCAATTCACGAATTTGAAACCGCTTGCCGGAGTTGCTGTCAATGTTGCACTGCCATCATAAGGAACCTCAACCGAAGCAGCCCCCCCTCCGCCGCCTGTAGCGACCTCAGCAGTTCCGCCCTCGCTTGCGCTGACAGATATCGTATACTTCACCTCCTCTAATGTCCATTTAGCGGCAATACTTGTGTTTTCTGCATCGTCATAGGGGTGAAGAGCTTTGTCACCACCTTCAGCATTCACTACCTTGAAATAATATATATTATTCTGATAATAGGTGTGATTCCATTTGATATAATAGAAATCACCGGTCTCCTCAAAAATAAGAGTAGCCGCACTGTTTGCATCACCTGCAGACACGTTCCACTGCTCACACTTGATGTAATCACCAGTTGCAGCCTTCAGTTTGTAGCCGTCACCGCTTGTCTCAAAGTATATTATTTGCCTTTTGCTATCCTCATCCTTATCAGACATTATTACATTACCATGACTTCTGTCTGTTGCTCCATTCTTGTTTATATCAATGTATTTGCCGCTTGCATTATCCTTTATACGATACCACTTTCCGCCAAGCCCGGTTGAAGGTTGGGGATCAGAACCACTACCCTCCTCCTTGAAGTTTGCAATATAGTCGGCATCGCCTGCAACATTATAGACTTTGTAATCGGCCTGGGTTGTAACCTCCTTGCCGCCGCTTGTCCAGTTAACGAACGTGTAACCATCGTTTGCTTTTGCCGAAAGTTCTATTGTTCCGTTTGCTTCAACTTCTACCGAAGCTTTTCCGTTAACTGTTGCAGTACCACCCTCTGCCGGGTTTGCAGATACTGTAATAGTGTATGTTGAAACTTGCGCCTCCTCTTTGAAGTTAGCGACATAGTCGGCATCGCCTGTAACATTATAGATTTTGTAATCGGCCTGGGTTGTAACCTCCTTGCCGCCGCTTGTCCAGTTGACGAACGTGTAACCATCGTTTGCTTTTGCCGAAAGTTCTATTGTTCCGTTTGCCTCAACTGTTGCCGAAGCGCTGCCATTCACGGTTGCAGTACCGCCCTTGACAGGGCTTGCAGTTGCTGTAATCTTATATGTCACCGGAGTACCGGCCTCTTTCTCGAACAGTGCGTTATATGTGCCGCTTGCTGTTGGAGTGAATGTGTATTCGGCTTCTAAACTCACAAATCTACCACCACTGTACCAAGCATCGAATATGTATCCATCATGGGGTGTAGCGGAAAGCGTCACACTGCTGCCAGCAGCCACAGTTGTTGACGATTTACCGTCGATTGTTGCAGTTCCGCCATCGCCTGCTGTAACGCTGATTGTATATGTCATAGGCGCATCACCGCCACCGGTAATGTTGAACCCGCCACCATTCCCGGGAGATAATGTTGTCAATGTATATGCCACGCCGCCAATCTCTTCCACACGGATTATACCTCCACGCATAGAGCGCGTTGCAGTCTTGAAGTCCACATCGATGTTGCCCACATTTATATCAGGCAATGTTACAGCCTTGCTGCCATCAAGCGCAGGAACATTATCGGCAAGCACATAGCTGAAGGTCTTTCCATAGTCGGTTGACATTGTTATGCGAAGACGGCTGTCTGCTGTAAAATAGTTGCTGTTCACACCCCAACTGACAGTCACTTGCTCACCAGCCGAGTAAATGTTCTTTGCCGGCGACATTGAAGCATTGAATGCTGTTCCGCCAACAATCTGTACTGTTGCATCCCACACTGCATAGTTGCTATAAAATGGATTAGAATCCAAATAGTCATATTTTGTATCTGAGGGCACATCGTTCACCAGAATTGCAATGTCATAATAGCCTGCACTCATTGCTGGAATGTTTGTGCCGTCTTGCTCATAAAAATCACTATCATAGACTATGTCAGCAGTAAATTTAGGCCTGTAATCAATGACATTGCTTGTCTGAGGTATCAAAGAGGCGAAATGCGGCATATAGCCTCCTTCTTTAACGTTGCCTACTGTAGAACTGCTGCAGCCTATTGCTGAATATGTAAGCATGTTGCCGTCAGCATCATTTGCATATACCGGTATGGCAATACAAGCACCTTGTGGTATCCTGTAGCTATCTTTCATATTTGCACTGTTGAACACGGGAGCACTGTTGCTGACTTTAACAGCATTATTTGCACTGCCTGCTCCTTTTTCTACAGCAAGGTCACGTATCTTCTTTATTGAGGGGTATGAGAAGAAGTCGTCTCCACCGCTATCCATCAGGCTTCCTTCACCGGTTGTAGTATGCGGAGCGCCGAACATATGTCCAAGCTCGTGTGCCACGACCCATTTGTCGGTCTTTGAATATCCGCTTCCTTTGGCAATATCGCTGTACACACCGCCTTCGGCCGATAGGCCGCTGTTCTCGGCAGTAATATCACGATGATGCACCCACATACCAACATCGTACGAGTCGGCTCCTATCAAATCATTGGTATTTGTTGTTCCGTTGGCTTGCAAAGCATAAACATCTTCTTCATACGTGAAATAGTTGGACTTGATAAGACGCTGGTCCTCAATTACATTGAAGCAGATTCCCAACGGAACAAACATCCTGTTGGCAAACTCCTCGCAATCTCTCCAGAACTGCAGCACATTGTTGTAATTCTCATCAAAATCCTCGACATATGCCGTACGGGTTACAGGAATTGCAAGACGGTAATAACGCAATGTGTTGTCGCTCGGAATGCTGCCGGATACAGAAGCCCGAGTATTCACCGACATCCGGTCTTGCCCTGAAGTATTTGATACTGACAAAAATAAAAACGCTAAAATCAAATAAAACGCCCTCATAAGTTTCATGTTTAACTACGCGAAATTATATAAAATAATATAATTGTCAAACAATCCATTACAATTTATCTGCACGGTTTATCCGCCTTGTATGCCTTGCTCTAAAATATCGCCTTACTTACTGCTGTGGTTGCTGTTTAAATTTTATTTCGGAATTATTTGGGAACTGTTTTAGAGTAGATTTTAAACAACTTATAAATTTTATCGGACAATTGGATATTCATAGCGACAATTTATTTATTTTTGCATTTGGAAATATACAATAAAGCAACAACCGATATGTCAGGATTTTTTGGATGTGTATCCCGTCATGAGTGCGTGAATGATGTTTTTTATGGAACAGACTACCACTCTCATTTGGGTACGAAACGTGCCGGTATGGCATTTTACAATGGGGAAAAGTTCATTCGTTCTATTCATTCGCTCGAGAACGGATATTTCAGGAACAAATTCGAAGATGAGCTTCCCAAGTTCGGAGAATCCCAAATGGGTATTGGTGTAATATCAGACAATGAGTCACAGCCAATAACAATAACATCGCATTTGGGCAGATATGCAGTAGTGACAGTCGCTCGCATCGACAACATAGAAGAACTGACCGAGAAACTGCTGAGCCAGCGAATGCATTTTGCAGAGCTTTCAAGTTCCGATATCAATGCAACAGAATTGGTGGCCATGCTTATCGGCATGGGTAATTCCATTACAGAAGGAATTGAATATGTGCAGAACAATATCAAGGGGTCATGTTCCATGCTTGTCCTTACAGACCACGCCATATATGCTGCCCGTGACAAATTCGGAAGGACCCCAATTTCAATTGGCAAGAACGACAAAGGATATGTATGCGCAAGCGAAAGTTCAAGTTATGCAAATTTAGGGTACTCGTATGTAAAAGATCTTGGCCCCGGTGAGATAGTACAGATGAGTGCCGACGGCGTGCGTGAGGTGAGACCTCCGGGCTGCCGCAAGCAAATCTGCTCCTTCCTCTGGGTCTATTACGGTTATCCATCGGCATGGTACGAAGGCATCAATGTAGAGAATGCACGTTATGAAAGCGGTGCCGCAATGGCAAGGCATGACTCCGACTTGCAAATTGACTATGCGGCAGGCATCCCCGATTCAGGAATAGGCCATGCCATAGGATATGCCAATGAAAAGAAGGTTCCATACAAAAGACCTTTCGTCAAGTACACTCCAACTTGGCCACGAAGTTTTATGCCACAGAATCAGAAGATGAGAGACCTTGTCGCAAAAATGAAGCTGCTTCCTAATGAGAAGCTCACATACGGCCAGAAAGTTGTCTTTACGGACGACTCCATAGTCAGAGGCACACAATTAAAAGACAATATCGTTAAACTTCACGATGCAGGAATAGATGAGATACATATGCGCATAGCCTGCCCTCCTCTTATATTCCCCTGCAAATTCCTGAATTTTTCAACCTCACGCAGCACCTACGACCTTTATACCCGTAGAGTAATAAGAGACATGGAAGGCACTGACAATATTACAGATGAAATATGCATGCAGTATGTAGACCCAGATGGTCCTAAACACAAGGAAATGGTAGAAATAATGCGCAAGCATCTCCGGCTCACATCTCTGAAGTTCCAACGCCTTGAAGATCTTGTAGCATCGATAGGACTACCGAAATGCGATTTATGTACCCATTGTTGGGACAACAGCAGTTACACAGAGTAATAGACACCAGAGATATCTTTTTCACACAAAATAACAAAAACATTCGACATTTTGTTAGATAAAAGCAACAACCGAAAGGATTTTGCACTATATTCGCGAAGTGTTTTGTTAATGACAAAATACACGAAAGGCAGAAAGATTCTTTAACATATTAAAAACTATGCTTATGAAAAAATTTACACTTTTATTTTTATCAATGTTCTGCATGCTGGGCGCAGCCGTGGCACAGGACAATGGTGATGGCAAGGACGATGGCAAGGACGATGGCAATGCTGCTTTTGCCTTGGAGTATTCTAGCCCGGCTGACGGCGAAAATGTTTTCACTGTGTACAACATACGCCTGCAGTTCAACAAGGATGTTGTTACCACACTGCCCGATGGTGGTATCGATGTAAAGAACAACACTACTGGCGAGGTTGTAAAGATTACACGCCTTGACAACAACGAGTGGCTGGAGAAGTCAACTGTTGTATTCTTGTTTGAGCAGAAGAGCGTTTATGACGAGAAAGAAGGCAAAGAGCAGTTGCAGGATCAGTATATTGAGACCCCGGGCCAGTGGAGCTATACAGTGCCTGCAGGTTGCATCAAGAGTGTTGACGGAGAGGAGTTTGCCGAGCAGACATTCACATTCAACATTGCATCGGCTATGGATATCGAGAGCGTATCGCCAAGCAAAGGTGTAACAAAACTCGATAAGATTGAGGTTACATTCCCCAAATCAATTGCAAGTGTTGCAACAAGCAAAATGACACTTCTTGACAACTCTTGGACGCCAGTTTCAAACTTCAAGAGCGAGGTTACATACAGCGATGACCGCAAGACTGTTACACTGGAACTTGAGACACCAATCACAACTCCCGGCACATACAACCTTGACATATACCAAGGAGTATTTCTTAGCGAGGATGGTGCGCTGAACAACTACAAATATGTATCATTCCAGATTATTGACACAACACCGAGATTTGAGTTGAACTATAACGAGGGAGACAGGGTAAAGCAGCTCGGCGACCTTGAGATTACCTTTAAGAACGTGAACGATGTGAAGCTTGTTGAAGGTGCAGAGCCAATTATCGTTTACATCCCCGGCGACACTGAGATAGAGGGTAAAGCCACTCTTGCCGACAACAAGATCACCGTATCATTCGGTAACCTGACCGAGGAGGGTGTATATACATACGCCATTCCTGAGGGCTTCTTCACAATGGACGGTGTAGCGAATGAATATACCTCAGTCAGCGTTGAGCTCTACACATTTGAGATTACTCCACTTGAGGTTGTATCCGTTACTCCGGTAGAGGGCAATGTTGCACAGATTGAGAAGATTATAATCGAGTTCAATCAGAATGTAAGTCTTTCTTGGAACGAGAACTGGCAACAGATTTCACAGGAAATTGTATTGAAGGGCGAGGACAAGGATTATACTTTGACATATAACTCAATGTCTAACCTCGGCAAAACACTTGAGTATCTTGCCAATGCACAGTGGACAGGCTATGAGTACGCAGCCACACCTATTACTGCTGCAGGCAAATATACACTCGACCTTTCACAGATTGTTGTTGACCATGCAGGTGAGAGTTACATCGACGAGTGGGGCGGTAATAATATAATGTGGCACAGCAAGAATCAGGTTTGCCCAGGCACAAAGACATGGACAATTGTAGCCGGTGAATCTTCAATTGACGATGTAGTTGTTGAGAATGGCGAAAAGGTTATCTACGACCTCACAGGCCGCCGCGTTGAGAACATCACCAATGCAGGTATATACATTGTCAATGGCAAAAAGGTACTTGTAAAGTAATCTCCACTAATAACGAATTACAGAGAAACTGGTAAAAACAGCCCAAAAGAAAAAGTCAAAATGCTTATAAGTAACACGTTATGAATTGTTATAAGTTATTTTTTATACGTTACTAAATATATAAGTTATGAATTTAAGAATCAAGTTATATAGAAG